>QMOV01000064.1 GCA_003650305.1 Bacteroidota bacterium
TCAACCTTTTTGGCTTAACTTGTGAAACGTTCGCACAACAATGGATATACTATATAGATGCGCAGCGAATGCTCTAAACGTGTATGCTACGCATCCACAGAGCATAATCCCTGACCGTTAAACGAAACTTATTAAATTTCTATTTCGTATTCAACTTTTTAATATTCCTAATTAAGTGTTCTAAACCATTTAGTTTTAGCTCATAGACCAGTTGTAACATATCTCCTAATTGTCCTTTTGGGAAACCTTTATTATAATACCAAACCACATAATGTTCTGGTAAATCTATAAGAAAGCGGTCTTTATACTTACCAAAAGGCATTTTAGTATTGGCAAGTTTTATTAAATATTTAGGATCTGGTTTAATTTCCATAACGAGACAACTTATCAAGCTCTGCTTTAATAAAATGTTGCCATGCTATTTGCTGTTCTGTATTTTGAGAATGGTTGGTTTCGGCATCATACTTTTTTTGCATTTCGCCCAACTCAAAGTTAATTGCATTATTAATACGCTCCATTTCTTTATTAATTGCATTTGTAAATGTAGTGTTTGAGACACGTTGTCTAAATTTTCGTGCGTAGAGTTCAGTAATATCAAAATGTAAACGTTCGTGTGTTAATACAATATTGCTTAAGGGTTCATTAATTGTCCAAGATTTGTATGGATAAAAATGTGCTGTTATACTAAAAGAATAATCTACTAATCCGCTAGATGATTTTGTTGTAGAATAACCAAACGAAATGCCTGAAGCTGTTGTTGCTACAGCATCTCCAACAGGTTTGGGTTCGCCTTTAAAATCGCTCCATTGTAATGTAAGGTCTTCGCTCCAAGTAATCGTAACCTCATCAGCTTGATACGAAAGACAAGTAAACAAAGTAAGAAATAAAAATTTATACATTAGTTCCAGTTAAACGATATGTCTTTCTCTATATCTGGATGCAAACTGTAAAGTACAGGACAGGTTTTTGCGGTGTATTCTAAAATCTTTCTGTGTTTTGAATCTGCTTTAAAAGGCAACTTTAAAACGACTTCAATTTTAGAAATTCGTCTAGGATTAGAAGCCATAATTTTAGTTACTTCTGCAGTTGTCCCAGACATATCGAGTTTTAAATCGCGTGCTTTTATTCCCATTACAGTTAACATACAATTTGCTAATCCAGTAGCAACCGTATCTGTAGGAGAAAACGCTTCTCCTTTTCCATTATTGTCTGTTGGTGCATCTGTAATGTATGTGTCTCCCGATTTAAGATGTGTATTTTCGGTACGAAGATTACCAATATATGTTACTTTAGAAATCATTGTTTGACTTCAACTATTTTAAGCTCATCGTATTTTACAATATAAACAGCTTCGTTATAATAACCTCCAAATAGTTTCTTGGAATAACGGAATTTGTTTTCGACGTATTCTGTTTCGATATCACTACTAGACGCTTTATATAAATCTTCATCGATAGCCAATCGTAATAAAACATCCATTGTTAAATCGAAACCTCTCGTAGCATATTTATTGGGTTCGGTTTTCCAAACACGTTTATAACGAGAGACAAAACTATTTGGCTCTTCCCAATCGTATGTTCTATTTGTAGAAGGATAATGAAACTTTAGTTTAGATAAATCGTAGTTTGAAATGTTTACACCTTCAAAAGCTTTAGTTTTATTTGTAGTCATCAAAACAATTTCACGTTCTATTTCCAGTTCTTCATCTACACCATTAAATCCGTTAATCATACTTGAGACGTTAGAAACAAATCCTTCGTTTTCAGTTTCTAAAAACACAATGTTAAGCCCTTCTTTAAACTGCTCTTCAATATCTTCTAATAAAATATAATTTGCATCTTTTCCTTCTTCATCCTTTCTTGAAAAAATTTGCTTAGCTAACGGAAACTCACGCTTTAGCAAATTACTAACAGCTATATGTTTTGAATCTGAAATAATAAGAATATGTTTAGGTATTGTACCTGTACTTGCTTTTACAAACTTTATCATTTTTTTTCGTAACAACTCTTCCGAAGGAATGGTTTGAAACACATTATTATACAAATTTTTCGGCTTGGTTACTGGAGAAATTATTGGCACATTATCTCCTTTTAACATTGAAGCTGCACGTTCGAAATTATTTGAAGTAAAAGGCCCTATAACTGCATCGTAATTAGAGAAATCATTGGTTCTTAAAATATTTGAAACTTGTGTAATTTGTGCTCTAGTATCGTAAACATCTAATTTTGTGGATATACCTAACTGCTTTGCGGAATCTATTGCCATAAGTACTCCTGTATGAAAATCTAACGACACACTTAATAAGCCTTCTTGCCTAATCAAATCCTTTACTTCTTGAACCGAATCTAAATCAACTCGATTGAGTCTAAACGGAAGCATTACAGCAATGCGTTTTGTTTCAAAATTTGTTAATCTGTCTGCTAAAGTGGAGCGTTCTACATCTTCATTCTCAATACTACTTGCTACATCTAAAGGTACTTTTAATACCATTCCGTTTTTTAAACCACTCTCAATTAATTCCGGATTTAATGTTTCAAGTTGGTCTTGTGTTAATCCAAGTTTTAGTTTTAATCTAAAGAAGCCTTCTTTTGGTAATACTGTATAATATCCAAAATCATTATCAATCTCCTTTTCTTCATTATTAGCAATATTAGGTACATTAATTTCCTTACCAGCAAGAAGCGTTTCGTCCATGTTAGGGTTTAACTTTTCCAGTTCAGCAACTGTAATCCCAAATTTATAAGCCACACGCCATTTACCTTCTTTAGGTAAAACCTTATACTTTTTTATCGTATTGCCAACATTACTTGTAACCAAAACTGTTTTATAACGCGGTATATTTATTTTGTCTCCTTTTCGTAAATTATCGGAATATAATCTTGTATTGTGTTTTTTAATATCATCAATCGTAATATTATACTTTTTTGAAATGCTATATAAGGTTTCTTTACGTTTTACCTTATGAGATTTATAATTTAAAAGTTGTTGTGTTTCAACCTTAACTGGGTTTTTTAAAATCCTTGACTTCGGAATTATTAAAACTGTGTTGGGTTGAAGGCTAGTTTTAGCATCTGGATTTAAAGCATAAATATCGAATGGTGTTACTAAATATATTTTAGCAATACTTTCTATGGTTTCACCTGATTTGACTTTATGGGTTTTGTAGTCTTGGGCAATTGCATTGAAACAAAACAAGAGTACTAAACTTTAACTTATAAAAAATTTCTTCATATTAATTATATACGATACTTATTTATTTAAAGATTACTGCAAACTGAACACTGAATACTTTTTTATTCCCACTCAATGGTTGCTGGTGGTTTTGAACTGATATCATACACTACTCTATTAACGCCTTTTACTTTATTTATTATCTCGTTTGAGGTTTTTTGTAAAAACTCGTAAGGCAGATTTACCCAATCTGCTGTCATTCCGTCTGTGCTTTCTACAGCTCGTAAAGCAACACATTTTTCATAAGTACGCTCATCTCCCATAACACCAACACTATTTACAGGAAGCAACATTGCTCCTGCTTGCCATACTTTATGGTACAAATTCCATTCTTTCAAACCATTTATAAAAATCGCATCTACTTCTTGTAAAATACGAACTTTTTCTGGTGTTATATCTCCTAATATTCTAATCGCCAAACCAGGTCCTGGAAAAGGATGACGACCTAAAATCTCTTTATCTATTCCTAAAGAAGCTCCAACACGTCTTACCTCATCTTTAAATATTGTTTTAAGTGGTTCTACGACTTTTAGTTTCATAAAATCTGGTAAACCCCCTACATTATGATGACTTTTTATTGTGGCACTTGGTCCTCCAGTTGCCGAAATACTTTCGATTACATCTGGATAAATAGTGCCTTGGGCTAACCATTTTACATTTTCAATACGATGAGATTCGTCATCAAAAACTTCTATAAAAGCGTTACCAATTGCCTTTCTTTTTTTCTCTGGTTCTTTTATTCCTGCTAAAGCATCCAAAAAACGTGCCGAAGCATCTACGCCTTTTACGTTTAAGCCCATGCCTTCGTATTGAGTTAGCACATTTTCGAATTCATTTTTACGAAGCAATCCATTATTTACAAAAATGCAATACAGATTATTTCCTATAGCTTTGTTAAGCAATATTGCAGCCACAGTAGAATCTACACCTCCTGAAATTCCCAACACAACTTTATCGTTTCCTAATTGTTCTTTAAGTTCGGCAACCGTTTCTTCTACAAAAGAATCTGGTGTCCAATCTTGTTCAATTTTGGCAATGTTTACTAAAAAATTTTCCAGTAATTGTTTGCCATCTTTAGTATGATATACTTCTGGATGAAACTGAATAGCATAGGTTTGTTCGCCTTCAATTTTATAAGCTGCATATTTAACATCGTTAGTGCTTGCTAACAAGACGCCATTGGTTGGCAGCTCTGTAATAGTATCTCCATGACTCATCCAAACCTGGCTACCTTCAGAAACATTATTAAAGAATTTTTCTCCATTTATAATGAAAGATAAATTAGCTCTACCATATTCTCTAGTATTTGCAGGTGATACATTTCCACCTGAAAAATGTGCTAAATATTGAGCTCCATAACACACACCCAAAAGTGGTTTTAGACCTCTAATTTTTGATAAATCTGGATGCAATGCTTCATTACCTCTTACAGAAAAGGGACTTCCTGAAAGAATTACTGCTTTATAATCTTCAATAGAATCAGGAATTTTATTGAATGGATGTATTTCGGAATAGATGTTAAGCTCTCTAACTCTTCGAGCAATAAGTTGTGTGTATTGCGATCCGAAGTCTAAAATTAATACCTTGTTGTGTTGCATGCGCAAAAATAGAAATGATTTTTGATTTACGTTTTAAGATTTGTACTTTTTTATTCACATTTGGTTTATACTTATTGCATCGAATCTAAAATCATTTCAATGTCATTTTCGGTTGTATCTGGATTTATAAAACAGAAACGCGACACTGTTTCAAACGTATCTCCTTTTTTCCATTTTGTAGGTGTAACCAATGCAAATCCTTTGTTGTGATTTTCGTAGGTCCAATGTGAATAATCTTCTGGTTTCCATCCTTTTCTTCTGTATAATACACATGATAAACTTGGCTTTCTAACCAATTCCACATTAGGATTCTCTTCAATCATTTTACCTGCAATTTGAGCCAATTCAATCCCTCGCTCTACCGATTCTTTATATTTATCTGTTCCATGAGTTGCTAAAGAAAACCACAAAGGCAAACCTCTTACACGTCTTGTTAATTGTATCTGGTAATCGGTTGGATTAAACCCATGTGCTCCTTCATCTTTAAAAATATCTAAATAAGAACCTTGTTGAGAATGTGCATTTTTAGCCAGTTCTGGTTCTTTATAGATTACAGCACCACAATCGTAAGGTGAAAACATCCATTTATGAGGATCGATAGTGATACTATCTGCTTTTTCAATACCATTAAACAAATGCCTTACAGAATCGGCTGCTAAAGCTCCTCCACCATAAGCTGCATCAACGTGATACCACAATTTTTCTTTTTTACAAATTGTAGCAATACCATCCAAATCATCAATAATTCCTGCATTGGTTGTTCCTCCAGTTGCGACTATGGCAAATAAGCGTTGTTTTTGATGTTCAGTTAAATTATCTATGGTTTTTAGTAAAGCTTTGGCTTCTAATCTGTCTTCAGTATCAACCAATAACACATCGGCATCTACAACCTTAGCCATTGCCTTTATTGAAGAATGTGCTCCAATAGATGTAATTATTAATCCTTTTTCTACTTTATTTTTGTCGTTTAAACTTCTCCAATATTCTCTTGCAGTTACAATAGCAGATAGGTTTGCAGCAGTTCCTCCACTTGTAAAAACCCCAAATGCACCTTTTGGCAATCCTGTTAAGGATACGATCCATTTCATAGCTTCGTTCTCACAAAAAATTCCTCCAGCTCCTTCCATCCAGTAGGCTCCGTGAATACTTGACGCAGAGGTTACCAAATCGAACATGACAGCTGCTCTTGTAGGTGAAGCTGGCACAAATGCCAGATTTCTTGGATGATCTACAGGAACAGTTGCTTTCATTAAATGTTGCTTCCATAAATTAAAAGCGTTTTCTCCACCTATGCCATTTTTAGTAATAGTTTCACCTACTAAAGCTTTTAATTCTTCCTCTTTTTTTGGTTTTCCTATCTCTCGTTTTGTTGCAGAAATTCTGTCAATAGCATACTTCATGACATCCATGGTCATTTCAACTAACTCAATATCTATCTTATGCATTCTTTATGAATTTAGAATTAAAAATTCTCCTTTTAAAGGTTGCAAATTTAATACTAACTGTTGGATTAATCGCTCTCCAAACTCAAGATAAAGTTCAGAAAAGTTAAGGTTGCGTTCTTGTAAACTCTGAGCTGGAAATAGCTCATTTTGAAGATTTATAATTCTAGTAATCTGCTCGTTAAGTTTTCTTTTTTGAGCTTTAAGTAATCGCTTCTCAAGATTAGCTAATCCATTTATTTGTTTCTTTTCTTGAGCAGCCACAGCACCTACAAACGATTTGTCGGTTTGTTCGGCTAGTTTATGAAGAACTTTGAATTGCTGATTAAGATGTTCTTTTTGACTTGTAAAATCTACATCAATAGTAGAAAGTATATTGATTTGTCTATTGATTAGGTCTTCTTGTTTTAAAAACAAATCTTGTAATTTTAGATTAAGTTTATCAAGCTTTTGTGTTTGTTTTTGTGTTTTTATCAAAACAGAATTTCGTAGCAATAGCATTGGAAAAGGAACCTTTACAGCTTCAAAATAACTTTTTAGTTGCAACCAATAGGCTAACTCTCCTCCACCTCCAATATAACAGAGGTTAGGCAAGATTACTTCTTGATACAATGGTCGCATGATTACATTGGGTGAAAAACGTTCGGGATGCTCATGTACTTCTTTAAGCAAGTCTTCTTTACTCCATGAAATTTCCGTGTCGTTTACTTTATACAAGCCATCGGTTTCAACAATGCGTTCACGAAGTCCTTTATTTAAATAAAACAAATTTATTTCTCTCGGATTTACTTGAACCTTGTAATTGGATGTTAAGTTATTAAGCCGTTTAGAGGTTTCAATAACCTTTTTATATGATGTTTGACTCACTAATTCTTCTTCAATAAAAGGAATAAATAATCGTTTTAAATCTGAATCATTTCCATCAAGAATTACTAAACCATAAGCTGAAAATATCTCATTAGCCAAATATCGTGTTGCTTCTGCTAAATTGTTATTTTGCAGATATGCGTTTTTAAATAAATCCTTCAAAAAATCCGCATTTGTGCCTTGACCGATTTCCGAAGCAAATATTTTAAAGACATCTTCTAATCCGTTTGTATTCAATTCTCCAACTGCTCCTTTAGATTCAATATTCCAATGTATTTTTTTTCCTTTAAAATTGAAGTAATTGATTTCTTCAAAATCATGGTCTTCGGTTGCCATCCAATAGATTGGCACAAAATTATACTCTGGATATTTTGCTTTTAATTCTTTTGTGAGGTTTATGGTTGAAACAATTTTATACAAAAAATATAAATGTCCAGTAAATAAATTAAGTTGGTGACCTGTTGTAATTGTAAAGGTATTTTGTTGTTTTAAATCTTCAATATTTTGTTTAGTAAGTGCTGAAGCTCTTATATTTTGATACTGTTTTTTTAAAACTTTTGTGAGGATTGTTCGATGAGATTCTGAAACAAGTTCAGAATGACGCTTTGCGTCAATTTGTGCTTTAAAATTTTCAAGGTTTGGAAAACGATTATAGAACGATTTCAAATCAGGATTCTCATCTAAATAATCACATATTAAAGATGAAAAATAGTTGGTTTCTCTAAACGGAATACAATCAGTTGGCATAGTTAGTTTTCAATTCTTGTGTAAATATAATGCTCTTTTATATAATTGGAATTTTTGTTTTGGTTAAATAAAACTAAAAGTTTCACTTGTAATGTGTATGCTAAAGTTTTGCAAAAAAAATGTTAAAATCGGTTTATATCATATATGCTTTTTATCTTTACTTTCAATTTTCAAACAATATCAATCAATAATGAAAAAAATTTATCAAGTACTGTTAGTCGTATTAAGTTCAATTTCCATTACAACTGCACAACAAATTCAATCTCCTGATGATTTTTTAGGTTACGAATTAGGAACGCAATTTACAAGACATCATAAGGTAGTAGATTATTTTAAATATGTGGCTTCACAAATGTCTAATCAAGTACAATTAGAGCAATATGGTGAAACTTATGAAGGACGACCTTTATATGTGTCTTACATTTCTTCAGAAGAAAACATACAACAGCTTGAAACTATAAGAGAAAACAACCTTAAAAATGCTGGAGTTCTTGAAGGCAATGCCACAAACGATATTGCCATTGTTTGGTTGAGTTATAATGTTCATGGTAACGAAGCATCGAGTACTGAAGCATCGATGAAAACGATTTACACTTTATTGACCCAAAAACAAGATTGGTTAAAAAACACGGTTGTTATTATTGACCCTTGTATAAATCCAGATGGTCGAGATCGTTACGCTAATTGGTACAATGAAACCAAAAGTACACCCTACGATACAGACCAACAAGCCAGCGAACATAACGAACCTTGGCCTGGAGGGAGAGCAAACCATTATTTGTTTGACCTAAATCGCGATTGGGTTTGGGCTACACAAGTAGAATCTCAATCTCGATTAAAAATTTACAATAAATGGTTACCACATATTCATGTCGATTTTCATGAACAAGGTATAAACGAACCTTATTATTTTGCTCCTGCTGCTGAGCCATTCCATGAAATTATAAGTGATTGGCAACGTGATTTTCAAATACAAATAGGGGAAAATCACGCTAAATATTTTGATGCTGAAGGCTGGTTATATTTTACTCGCGAACGATTCGATTTGTTTTATCCAAGTTATGGTGATACATATCCTACATTTATGGGAGCAATAGGTATGACTTATGAACAAGCAGGTCATGGACGAGCGGGATTAGGTATTATAAATAATGAAGGTGATGTATTGACTTTGGTAGATCGTATTGCACATCATACTACTTCAGGTCTGTCTACTGTTGAAATTTCTTCTAAAAACGCTTCACAATTAAATACAGAGTTCAGAAAGTTTTTTAACACTTCAGGACTTAAATATAAAAGCTATGTGCTACAAGGTAATAAAGATAAAATTGATGCTTTAAAATCTTTACTAGATAAACATCAGATAAAATATGGTAATGCTTCAAACGGAAAAGTAAGCGGTTTAAAATATTCTTTAAATAAACTAGGAAGCATTAATACGACTGTTAACGATTTGGTTGTAAGCACCAATCAGCCCAAAGGGAAAATGGTAAAAGTATTGTTTGAACCCAATGGTAAATTAAGTGATTCGCTTACTTACGATATTACTGCCTGGAGTTTGCCTTATGCTTATGGTCTAGAAACTGTGGCAAGCACACGTTTAATAGCTTCAAATGTGGCAATATCTAAAACTGTATCTAATAGTAAAAACACTAATGCTACTGGTTATATTGCACGTTGGAATAGCTTAAAAGATGCCCAATTTTTAGCCGATTTATTAAAGCAAAATATTAAAGTGCGTTTTACCGAAAAACCATTAACCACAGATGGACAAAATTTTGATAGAGGCTCATTAATTATTGTAAGAGGCGATAATAAAAAAGTTGAAAATTTTGATGCAGTATTGTTAAATACGGCAAACACATTTAACAGACAATTAAATGCTGTAGCTTCTGGATTTTCTAAATCAGGACCAGACTTTGGCTCACCAGATATTAAGTTGGTAAACAAGCAAAAAATAGCACTGCTCTCTGGAAAAGGCACTTCATCATTAAGCTATGGAGCTTTATGGCATTTCTTTGAACAACAATTACATTATCCTGTAACTTCTATAAATTCTGAAAACTTTAGCCGAATAAATTTAGATAAATATAATGTACTTATTTTGCCTAGCGGAAATTACAGAAGCATTTTAAATGAAGCTGGAATAGAAAAGCTACAATCATGGATTAAAAAAGGTGGTAAAGTAATTGCTATAGATCGTGCATTGAGAGCTTTTGCTGACAAAAAAGGATTTGGTTTAGAACGTTTTAAAGCAGATGAAGATGAAGACGAAGATGAAGGCGAAAATAAAAATCTAATTCCTTATGCAGATAGAGAAAGAGAAAATGCCAAACAAATGATAACAGGAGCAATTTTTAAAACCAAAGTCGATAATACACATCCAATGGCATTTGGTTACTCTAATACTTATTTTTCTCTTAAATTAGGAAGTACTTCTTATAGTTTATTGGACAAAGGTTATAATGTTGCGCATATAGGAAACAACCCAAACAAAGTTTCTGGTTTTGCAGGTAGTGAAGCAATAAAGAAATTAAGCAATACTCTAATTTTTGGCGAGGAACGTTTAGGCAAAGGAAGCATCATTTATATGGTTGATAATACACTATTTAGAAGCTTCTGGGAAAACGGAAAACTGTTTCTCGTAAATGCTATTTTCTTTCTAAATAATAATGCGTTTGAATTATAATATCACTTAATACCTTAATTTCTCAACATATGAAACTACTTAAAATAAAGTACATATTAGTCATACTTTTTATGACAATCATATCTTGTAGTAAAGATAGAACTTCTGGAACTACAGAATTCAAAGTTGACTTCGAAAAATTCAGTCTCGATAATGGATTACAAGTTATTCTTCATATAGACAGATCAGATCCAGTAGTTGCTGTAGCTTTAACCAGTCATGTTGGTTCTGCTAGAGAAATAGAAGGACGAACAGGTTTTGCTCACTTATTTGAACACTTACTTTTTTTAGAATCGGAAAATTTAGGAAAAGGTGGACTAGACAAAATGAGTGCTCGTATTGGAGGTTCTGGTGCAAATGGTTCTACAAGTAGAGATAGAACTAATTATTTTCAAACAGTCCCAAAGGATGCACTTGAAAAAATGATTTGGGCAGAAGCCGATAAATTAGGCTTCTTTATTAATACTGTAACTGAACAGGTTCTAGCTAAAGAAAAACAAGTTGTTAAAAACGAAAAAAGACAGAGTGTAGATAATCGTCCTTATGGACATAACTTTTATGTAATAGGAAAAAATTTATATCCAGCAGAACACCCTTACAATTGGCAAGTTATTGGCTCTTTAGAGGATTTGCAAAATGCAACGCTTCAAGATGTAAAAGATTTTTACAATCGTTGGTATGTGCCTAATAATGTAACGCTTACTATTGCTGGAGATTTCGATACAGTACAAGCCAAAGCATGGGTAAAAAAATACTTCGACGAAATAAAAAGAGGAGAAGATATTCCTGCAATGGAAAAACAAGCAGTACAACTGACTGAAACTAAAAAATTGTTTTATGAAGATAACTTTGCACGCTTACCACAATTAACTTTAACATGGCCATCTGTATATCAATATCATTCCGATTCTTATGCTTTAGAAGTTTTGGCAAGTTATTTATCTCAAGGAAAAGGAGCTCCTCTGTATAAAAGCTTGGTAGAAGACAATCAATTAACCGATAATGTAAGTATGTTTCAATACAATTCTGAAATTGCTGGGCAGTTTATGTTAAGCGTAACGGCTTTTAACAACACCAATTTAGATAATGTTCAGAGTGCTATAAATAATGCTTTTACAACGTTTGAAGTTGAAGGAATTTCACAAAAAGATTTAGATCGCATTAAAGCTAGTCAAGAAACCCGTTTTTACAATGGTTTGTCAAGTGTTCTCGGAAAAGGATTTCAATTAGCACAATATGAAATATTTGCTGGTGATCCAGGATTTATAAATCAAGATGTTAAAAATATTCTAGCGGTAACAACCGATGATGTTATGCGAGTTTATAATACCTATTTAAAAGAACAGCATTATGTGGCTACAAGCTTTGTGCCTAAAGGTGCTGCAAATCTAGCTTTACAAGATTCAAAATTGGCTCTAGTTGTTGAAGAACGAATAATATCTGATGCCGAAGATACTTTTGATGCTAGTATTGCTGCTACTTATAAAAAAACAACTTCTAGTTTTGATCGTTCGGCTGAACCAGAGTATGGTGAAAGTCCTAACGTAAAAGTGCCAATAGTATGGAAAGAAACACTTTCTTCTGGTTTAAATGTCTTAGGAATTGAAAACAATGAAGTGCCTTTAGTACAATTCAGAATGCAAATTAAAGGTGGAATGCTTCTAGAAAATCAAGACAAAATAGGTGTTTCAAATCTTCTGGCAGATATGCTTACAAAAGGAACACAAAACAAAACTCCCGAGCAATTAGAGAATGCTATTGAAAGCTTAGGTGCTTCAATAAATGCGTTTGCCACTAATGAAGCAATAATAGTTACAGGAAATACTTTAGCAAAAAACTATAATGCAACAATGGATCTTGTACTAGAAATTTTATTAGATCCTCGTTGGGATGTTAAAGAGTTTGAATTATTAAAACAAAGTACATTGAGTCAAATTCAGCGTCAAAAAGGAAATCCCAATAGTATTGCAGCAAATGAATATGCAAAACTAATATATGGAGAAGATCATATTCTATCTCATAACAATATTGGAACTGAAGAATCTGTCAATGCCATTACGATAGAAGATTTAACAAGCTATTACAACCAAAATATCTCACCAACAGTTTCTAATTTTCATATAGTTGGTGATATTTCAAAAGAAGATGTCAGTAATTCATTAGTCAATTTAAACGATAATTGGGATATTAAAAATGTTGTTTTTCCAGAAATAAAAACTCCAACTGCTCCAGAAGAATCGAAAGTCTATTTTTATGATGTTCCCAATGCAAAACAATCTGTAATTCAATTTGGTTATCCAGCACTTGCAGTAACTGATGCCGATTATTATGCAGTACGAGTTATGAATTATCGTTTAGGAGGTGGTGGATTTGCCTCTCAACTTACGCAGCAATTACGTGAAGGAAAAGGATATACTTACGGAATTAGATCAGGTTTTTCAGGAACAAACATTAAAGGTCCTTTTACCATATCTAGTGGTGTTCGCTCTAATGTTACTTTAGAATCAGCTAGTTTAATAAAAGACATAGTATCTCAATATGGTAAAAATTACAATGAAAATGATTTGGAGATTACTAAAGGATTCATGATAAAAAGTAATGCAAGAGCATTTGAAACTATGCGTTCAAAATTAAATATGCTTAGTAATATTAGTAATTATAATCTTTCTGACAATTATGCAAAACTACGTGAAGCCACTGTAAAAGAAATGACTGTTGAAGATATTCAAAAACTTGCAGAAAAATACTTAAACGTTAATACGATGAATTATTTGGTTGTAGGTGATGCTGCTACACAAATGGAAAAACTTGAAACTTTAGGTTTTGGAAAACCAATTTTATTAAATGAAAAAGATTAGGAAAAAACCAACAGGAACAATGGAGCCTCTGATTGTTAATTCAGCAGGTGCAAGTTTAGCTCCAAACAGATTTGTTTTTCCTAATACGAAAGAAAAAATTGAATTAAAAATTACTCAACTTTTTTTGAATTTAATTCAAAAAGGAGAAAATAGTCCATTTACTGAAAAAATGACAATAATAGAGAATAAAGAATATGATTTGGACTTTAGTTTGAAAGGAGAAAGTTACCAGTGCTTATTAGAATTGACAGAAATCACTCCTCCTGGAGAAATGAAAGGGGGTTTCAAAGATTTGACTTATAGTCACAATATTGGGGAACATTCCGATAAAATAATTAATCTTATAACAAAGAAATCTGAAAAATATGTTGGAATCGAAAAGGATATTTTTCTATTAATGTATATTTCTGATGACAGATCATTACCTTCTCTTACTACCGAAAAGTTAGTT
The DNA here is from genome assembly GCA_003650305.1 of Bacteroidota bacterium. Taxonomy (GTDB): domain Bacteria; phylum Bacteroidota; class Bacteroidia; order Flavobacteriales; family Flavobacteriaceae; genus PRS1. The sequence goes on from QMOV01000064.1 coordinate 13,884, forward strand.
ATGACACATTTGAATAATAATGAGCATAAATTCAAAGGAATCTTCGTCCTTTTTCCGATACTTGAGAAGGATGGTCCAATTATTTATTATTATCCGAATAATGAAAAAAGCTTAACTGAAAATGAAATAAGTTCTTTAAAGAAAAATAAAGTAACTAATTTACGATTAAAATAACTATGCCTAACACGGTGTATTGTTCATTGCTACTGATTTTCATGCAAAGAAATCATAGTCCAAACCAATAAACAAGTCTTCAAAA
>QMOV01000065.1 GCA_003650305.1 Bacteroidota bacterium
ATTTGTCTTATTGATAAGCCAATCCCAGAAACTAGTCGGGTAATTGCTAATCCCATTATTACAGATATTGCAAGAGCGAGAAATTCAAAAGGGAGCATTTATCTTTCTTTTATATGTTTAACGTTTTGATATGGTCAGTTTCAATTGATTATATCAGTAGTTAAACGAAGTTAGTTGTTTTTTCTTTAAGAATCAAACTAAACTAATCTATCAATATCTCTAAAATTTTAATGGTAGCATCACTAATTTTAGTTCCAGGACCAAAAACAGCAACTGCTCCAGCATCAAATAAATATTGATAATCTTGTTTTGGGATGACACCACCAACAATGACCATAATATCATCACGACCATATTTTTTAAGCTCGTTAATAACTTGAGGTACTAGCGTCTTATGTCCAGCTGCAAGTGAAGACACACCCAAAATATGCACATCGTTTTCAACCGCTTGTTTTGCTGCTTCTTGTGGTGTTTGAAATAGTGGTCCAATATCTACATCAAAACCAACATCAGCATAACCTGTTGCTACAATTTTGGCTCCACGATCGTGACCATCTTGTCCCATTTTTGCAATCATTATACGTGGTCTGCGACCATCTTGTTCTGCAAATTTATCAGCAAGTTCTCTTGCCTTTTTAAAGGAACTATCGTCTTTTATTTCTTTACTATACACTCCGCTAAATGATTTTATTTGTGCTTTGTAGCGCCCAAATTCTGCTTCTAAAGCATCACTAATTTCTCCTAATGTTGCTCGTTCTCTTGCAGCTACAACAGCTAAAGCTAATAAATTATTATCCTGACGAATCCCAATAGTTATAGGGACGGAATCTTTCGAATTTACGGAAAATTTAGCTGCTTCAGTTAGTTTTAATAATGCTTGTTTAACTTTAGTACTATTTCTTTCAGATTTTATCCTGTTTAATCGCTCTATTTGTTGGCTACGAACCGTTTGATTGTCGACTTCAAGTATTTGTATAGGATCTTCTTCTTTTAATCTGTATTTATTAACACCAACAATTATATCCTGACCAGAGTCGATACGTGCTTGTTTTCTAGCTGCAGCCTCTTCAATTCTAATTTTTGGTATTCCAGCTTCTATAGCTTTGGTCATACCTCCAAGTTCTTCAACCTCTTCAATAAGCGACCAAGCTTTTTGGGCAATTTTGTTTGTTATACTTTCTACATAATAACTTCCAGCCCAAGGATCGACTGTTTTTGTAATTTTAGTTTCCTCCAGAAGATATATTTGTGTGTTTCTTGCTATACGTGCCGAAAAATCTGTTGGGAGAGCGATGGCTTCATCTAATGCATTGGTATGTAAACTTTGTGTGCCTCCAAAAGCAGCAGCAGCAGCTTCAATGCATGTTCTTGCAATATTATTGAAAGGGTCTTGTTCGGTTAAACTCCAACCACTGGTTTGGCAATGTGCACGCAAAGCCAGGGATTTTTCATTTTTAGGATTGAATTGTTTTACCAGTTTTGCCCAAAGCATACGTGCTGCACGTAGTTTTGCAATCTCCATAAAATGGTTCATTCCAATTCCCCAAAAAAAAGAAATACGTGGAGCAAAAGTATCGATGTCCATTCCAGCTTCAAGACCTTTTCGAATATATTCTATGCCATCAGCCAGAGTATAAGCAAGTTCAATATCGCAAGTGGCTCCAGCTTCCTGCATATGGTAACCAGAAATACTAATGCTATTGAATTTCGGCATTTTTTTACTGGAATAGTCAAAGATGTCTGAAACTATTTTCATAGATGGTGTTGGAGGATATATGTAGGTGTTTCTCACCATAAACTCCTTTAATATATCATTTTGAATAGTTCCTGAAAGTTGTTCTGGCTTTACGCCTTGTTCTTCAGCAGCGACAATATAAAATGCCATGATTGGTAAAACAGCTCCATTCATAGTCATTGAGACTGACATTTTATCGAGAGGAATCTGATCGAAGAGAATTTTCATATCTTCAACCGAATCTATTGCTACTCCAGCTTTTCCAACATCACCAACCACACGTTCGTGGTCACTATCGTAACCTCTATGTGTTGCCAAATCGAATGCGACAGAAAGACCCTTTTGTCCTGCTTCTAAATTACGTCTGTAAAATGCATTGCTATCTTCGGCAGTACTAAAACCCGCATATTGTCTAATAGTCCAAGGGCGACGTACATACATTGTGCTGTAAGGTCCACGAAGATTAGGTGCTATTCCTGCTACAAAATTGAGGTGTTCAAAATTTGCAATATCTTCTTTGTAATATGTTGATTTAACTTGAATAACTTCGGCAGTTTGAAAAGTTTCAGTTGCTTCTGTATTCTGTCTTTTAACGTCTGACTTTATAGTAATATGTTGGAGGTTTTTTCTCTGCATTTTTACTCAACTTTCTCTATGATAGTCTCTTTAATGTTTTCAGAATTTTTTGATTCTTTATCTTTTGCTGCATTTTCTCTATTTTTATTTATAATAGCCTCAAGATTGTTGAAGTCGACATTTAAAATTCTAGCATAAAAAGTATCTAAAACCAAGTAAGTTTGAAAAGCTTTATCACCCTTAACTCTTTCATCACCTCTTTTCATAGAAGCTAAAAACACTTCAGAGCTAAACGTATTGGAATCTATTAAAAGATTAAATAATTTTTTCACTTCTGGATTAATCATTTGCTTACTAATACAGTTTATAATTGGATGGTTAATATTTAGGGTTGTTTCATCATTTTTTGTAATCCAAAGATCTTTTACATCTTTAAGAGCGTCACGTACTTTTATAATATAAGGGTTGACATACTCTATAGCTGGTAGTCGATTGGTTGTAGAAATTATCCAATAAAAATAATATCCTTGTTGTACACTTTTTGGTTCTTGAAAAGAATAGTATTCTTTTGAATACTCTTCGAATGCATATACAGCTTCTTTAATAAGTTCCATGTCTACCGAAGAACATTTAAATAAGTTGTCATTATCAACATATTTATATTCAAATTTCGACTCTTTTTTACAACTTATAAATAGTAAAATAGTTAATGTAAGTATTATGTTTCTTCTCATATCTTTTCGGTCTTTAATCTATTTTGTTCTAAAGTTTCAGCTAAACGTTTTGCTATAATAGGTTCAATCAAGGTTTTTCTTTTCTTTTGTTTCACAAAAGGATATAATTCTAATTCATGTTTCATTATATCGTTAGGATTTGGATGTTTGTTGGTTCCTAGTAAAATATCATCACAGTTATTAAATAGCTCTTGTTCTTTTGCTGCACTCTCTTTTATTTTTCTTTGAATGATGCCTTCTTTAAGTTGTTTTAAAAACCCACCATTTGCTTCAATATCTTTAAATAATACTAAAGCTTTTTCTGCTAGTTGATCTGTTAAATTTTCAACATAATAAGTGCCATCAGCAGGATTATTTACTTTATCAAAATAACTCTCGTGCTTTAATACTAATAACTGGTTTCTAGAAATGCGTTCTCCAAATTCGTTGTCTTTATGATAAATGGCATCGTAAGGTAAATTGCAAATTGTGTTTGCTCCGCCAAGTATTGCGCTCATGCATTCGGTTGTTGTACGCAACATATTGGTATTGTAATCGTAAATGGTTTTGTTGCGTTTTGTTGGAGTTGCTATTATATGGCATTCTGAATTAAAATTATATTCGGAAGCTAGCGTTTTCCATAGTATACGTAATGCCCTCAGTTTTGCAATTTCAAAGAAATAGTTTGTGCCGATTGAAACGTTAAAAGTTAAAAACTTCTCGATACTATTTTCTTCGAAAATCACTCTAAGTGACGCATTATTATTTATGTGATTTAAGTATTCATTTGCATGCGCCATTGCGTATGCTAATTGTTGAACCATGTTAGCTCCAGCATTTTGGTATAAAGAAACATCAACTGATATAAGAGAAGTAGATTGCTTTGTGGTACTTGCAATGACACTATTGAGGATTTCGTGATCTTTATTTAGGTTGTAATACCAGTTTCCAGTTTTAGCAAGGTTGCCAATAATATCTGTATGTATATAGATTCTAGCTTTTGAAGAAATAGTCATTATTTTTTCGATAAATTCTTCAGAAAGAAACAGTATTTCAAAGTGGATTGAAGTAGAGATGAGATTAATGTCTTTAAGTAATGTTTCGATTGAAACGTCTTTTGAGGGAATAACAAACTTAATGCTATTTGCTCCACGATTTAATACGTCCAGTGCTTTATGATTTGCGCTTTCTGAATCTGAAACAAATATAGTTTGGCAGATTTTCCAAGATGTTACTTCGGTATCAGAAGTTTCCGGTAGGTTTTCAAAATCATCAGCATGGCAAAAGGGTTTTACGTCTATACCTTCAGGAGAATTCCAAATTAAGGTTTTATTATAATCGGCTCCTTTTAAATCTAACTGAATTTTTTGCTTCCAAGCTTTTGCTGAAACACCATCAAACTCATTAAACAATGACTTACTCATCCTTTTTTTGTTTAGCAATGCTGTCTTCGTATTCGATCAAATAAATTTCTTCACTATCCTTTTTCATATAATATTTTTCTCGACCATATTTTTCTATGCCTTCTTCGTCACTCAATTTTTTAATTTCCTTGTTATCTTTTTCTATTTCTTTATTATAATATTCTTTTTCTTCTTCTAAATCTTCTATATCATTATTTAACTCATTATGAATAAACCATGAATTGCTATCAAAAAAAAGCATCCAAACAGAAAAAACAATTAGTACGAGGAAGAAAATGTTTTTAAAAGGCTTTAAAAAACGTTTATATTTTTTTTGAGATTTAGACATTTATAATCTTTCATTAATTATAGTTCTTACAATATCTACTGCTACTGTATTGTATTTATTGTTTGGTATTATAATATCTGCAAACTCTTTCATAGGTTCTATAAATTGGTCATGCATTGGTTTTAAAGTATTTTGATAACGAGAAAGCACTTCGTTGAGATCCCTTCCGCGTTCAGAAATATCACGTTTTAATCTTCGTATTAAGCGTTCGTCACTATCGGCATGAACAAATACATTTATATCAAACATTTCCCTTAATTCAGGATTAGTTAAAATTAAAATACCTTCAACAATCATTACTTTTCTTGGATGTGTTAAAATTGTGTCTCCAGTTCGGTTATGTTTTACAAACGAATATACTGGCTGATGAACGGGTTTCCCTTTTTTAAGTTTTTTTAAATGATTAGTAAGCAATTTAAAATCTATAGATCTTGGATGATCAAAATTTATCTTTACTCGTTCTTCATAATTTAAGTGAGAAGTATCTGTATAATAAGAATCTTGTGAGATAACACCAACTTCACCTTCGGGAAGTTCATTTAAAATTTGATTTACAACAGTAGTTTTACCACAACCTGTCCCTCCAGCAATTCCGATAATAAACATGTTTAGTTATTTAGATTGAACAAATTTAAGATTATTTCTTCGGAATAATTTTAACAATCCCAACATTTTCCACACCAACATAAATATAGCCATCTGGTCCTTGCTTTACACTTCTTACGCGACCTAAACCATCAATTAATTTTTCTTGTTTTACGACTTTGTTGTTTTTTAAAACACAACGATTTAAATACTGAAACTTTAGAGAGCCTATTAATAAATTACCTTTCCAATCGGGATAAATATCACTTGTAACAAATGCCATTCCGCTTGGTGCAATTGAAGGATCCCAATAATGTAAAGGCTGTTCCATTCCTGGCAAAGCAGTATGCTCTGTAAATGATGTACCACTATAATTAATGCCATAGCTAATTTTTGGCCAACCGTAATTTTTACCTGCTTTAATTATATTTATTTCGTCTCCACCACGTGGACCATGTTCGTGTGTCCATAACTCACCAGTTTCAGAATGTAAAACCATGCCTTGAGGATTACGATGTCCATAAGAAAAAATTGCATTTTTTGCTTTACTCTTATTAACAAAAGGATTGTCTTTAGGGATTTGTCCATCATCATGTAAACGATATATTTTACCACAATCTCTTGTGATGTCTTGAGGATTTTCGTCTCGATTACCTCGATCTCCAACAGAAAAATATAAATAACCATCATTATCGAATTCTATTCGAGAACCAAAATGTTGACCTCTTTTACTGTTAGGAGATGCTTTATAAAGGATTTGTTTTTCAGTTAGAGTGTCATCTTTGAGTTTGCATCTCATAATTGCTGTATTTGCTCCTTCTCCTTCACCATTTGGTGAAGCATAAGAGATGTAAATCCATCCATTTGTTTTATAATCTGGATGAAGCTCGATATCCATTAAGCCACCTTGACCAAGAACTTTAATCTCTGGTAATCCTTTGATAATAACTTTTTTTCCATTTTTAAAGTGAATAAGTTTCCCCTTTTTTTCTGTAATTAACATAGATTGGTCTGGAAGAAATACAAAACCCCAAGGGATTGATAACTCTGGAACTACAACTTGATATGTATGATTTTTATTAATAGGATTTTTGTCTTGAGCACAAGAAAAAAAGCCAAATAAAACGAATATCAATCCAATAATTTTATGTGTTTTCATTGCGAAAAATTTGTTATGAATTTACGAATAAATATTTGTTTGCTTTTAAAAAGAAAGCTATATATTTGCAGCCTTATTTCTAAAGAAGTAATATAACATCAAGTTGGTATATACTCTACATAAGAAATATAAGTAAATATATAGAGTTCGAAATTTGTTTAAAAAGTTCAACTTCTATTATATTTCGGGGTGTAGCGTAGCCCGGTTATCGCGCCGCGTTTGGGACGCGGAGGTCGCAGGTTCGAATCCTGCCACCCCGACAAAAAACAAAGCTTTTTGCAACAAAACATTTTAGAATATCACTCTTAAATGGTCGCGTAGCTCAGCTGGATAGAGCATCTGCCTTCTAAGCAGACGGTCACAGGTTCGAATCCTGTCGCGATCACGAATTGCCTTGCTTTATAGTAAGGCTTTTTTCTTTTTAAAATCTCAACTGAAAATATTTATGCCATTAAATTTGTCGATAAGTTTTAAAAAACGAAATAGTTACATAATTTAACACTATCTTTGCAAATTAATTAACTTAATATTTTAACAATGAGTAAAGGTACCGTAAAATTCTTCAATGATTCTAAAGGTTATGGATTCATTACAGAAGAAGGAGCAGACAAAGACCACTTTGTGCACATTTCTGGATTAATCGACGAAATTCGTGAAGGCGATAACGTTGAATTTGATTTACAGGAAGGACAAAAAGGATTAAACGCAGTAAATGTAAAAGTAATTTAATATATACTAGTTAACTTTTTTGAAACAAAAAACCTGCAACATAATGTTGCAGGTTTTTTTATGATTTATTTTAGCAAAAAAATTAAAATTGTTCTCTCACTGAAAAATGAAATGCACCTTCTATAGTAGCATTCTCATCACTATCGCTTCCATGTACAGCGTTTTCTCCAATAGAAGCGGCATACAATTTACGAATAGTACCCTCGGCTGCTTCAGCAGGATTAGTAGCTCCAATTAAGGTTCTAAAATCTTCTACTGCATTATCTTTTTCCAAAATAGCTGCAACAATTGGTCCACGCGTCATATATTCTACCAACTCTCCATAAAATGGACGTTCGCTATGAACAGCGTAAAATGCTTGAGCATCAGCTTTAGTCATTTGCGTTAACTTAAGTGCAACTATTCTAAATCCCGAAGTTGTTATTTTTTCTAATATCGCACCAATAAATCCCTTTTCAACCGAATCCGGTTTAAGCATTGTAAATGTTCTGTTTGTTGCCATCGCTTTATTTAAACTTTTTTCAGGTGTTATTTATTTCTTTTAAATAGGTCTTCAAGAACTTAAACTAATATATTTATACAAATTTTAAAATTTTTAGTAGTGTAAGTTTAGCGTGCAAAAATACAGTTTTTTAGTTTACCTACAAGTTAATAAGACTGTATTAATTCTTGTTGCAACGTATTGTTTTTACCTCTCATTTGCATGGTAACTGTGTTATTTTTAAAATCAAATTTTAAAATACCAAAACTCTTTTCGGAAACTACGTCTCCTACTCTATATTGATTTGATTCTCCTTTAAAATTGCTATACGAATGCGTCATTCCGCTTGAGGTAAAATCAATTAAAGGGTAAGCTAAACTATCCACCTTTTTTTTTGAAATTTCTGAAAGATGTCTGTCTCCAGAAAGAATAATAGTATTTTTTGCGTTGCTCGCTTTAATAAGGTTTTCTAATTTATCGGCTTCATGTGTCATATTTCCCCAAGCTTCATAGCCATGCTCATTAGATAAGAACTGAATACTACTCACTATAATATTAAAAGATGCTTTAGAGTTTTTAAGCTGATTTGTTAGCCATTCCCACTGTGTATCTCCAAGCAAACTTCCATCACCATAAACATTAGGTTTATATCTCTTTTTTGTAATGGTATCTTGAGTAAGTGCAGTTCTAAAATAGCGTGTGTCAAGCAAAATAATTTTAATGGATTCATCATTTACCACATAATCTTTGGCAAAATACACACCTTCTTGTTGACGTCTATTGTCATCTTTATCTACATCTATAAAATCTAAAAATAAGTCTTGTGCTTCAGCTTTTTTGGTGTATTCAATTCCTCCATCATTTAATCCATAGTCATGATCGTCCCAAGTCGCAAGAACATCAATGTCTTTTTTAAAGTTAGCATAATCAGGATTGTGTTTTTGTTTTTGGTAATTTTTCGCCATAAACGCCATATCTTCGGTATCTGTATAAATAATATCACCTCCCCAAATCCAAACATTAGGATTATTTTTTACTATTTCTTTCCATAAAAGATTTGGTATTTCTTGATTATTACAAGATCCAAATGCAATAATAAAATTATCAGAAGTTATTATTTCATCTTGTTGCTTATTGTTATTTTTGCAAGAAGTAAAAATTAAAAATAGAACGGAAATGTATTTAAAATAGTTCATTTTAATGATTTTTAATTTAATGCAAATTAACTAATTAGTTGTTAAAAACAAGACTAAGAAAAAGTAAAAAATTGTATCTTCGCTGCCGTATGACAAATAACGACATTATAGAAATAAAACAATTGCTGGAAACGCCAAAACGCATTGTTATTGTACCTCATAAAAATCCTGATGGTGATGCCATAGGTTCTACACTTGGTTTATATCACTATTTAATAGCAAAGAGACACGATGTTGTTGTCATTACTCCAAACGATTATCCCAGTTTTTTAAAATGGATTTCTGGAGAAGAAACCATTATACAACATGAATCTGAAGTCATTAAATCTAAAGCACTCATAGAAAATGCTGAACTTATCTTTACATTAGATTTTAATGCCTTAAACAGAACTGGTGGTATGAAACCAGAATTAGTAAAAGCTAAAGCTATTAAGATTTTAATAGACCATCATCCACAACCAGAAGACTATGCCAAATATGTCTATTCTGATATTTCAATATGTTCTACAAGCCAAATGGTATATCATTTTTTAGAAATGTTAGATGATATAAAAGCCATTAACAAAGCTATTGCCACATGTTTATATGTTGGTATTATGACAGATACTGGTTCGTTTCGATTTGCGTCAACCACAAGTACAACGCATCGTGTTGTGGCAGATCTTATAGATAAAGGTGCTAACAATGCTGAGATTCATGATAATGTTTACGATAAAAATAGTTACGCCCGACTACAATTATTGGGTCGTGCATTAAACAATCTAAAAGTTTTTCAAAGACATAAAACTGCATATATTTCTTTATCACAAGACGAATTAAATCAATTCAACTTTAAAAAAGGAGATACTGAAGGCATAGTAAATTATGGTCTTTCTATAGAGAATGTGGTTTTTGCAGCTATTTTTATTGAGCACAAAAAAGAAGGTATCGTTAAAATTTCTTTTCGTTCAAAAGGTGATTTTGATGTAAATGCTTTTGCTCGCAATCATTTTAATGGTGGAGGTCACATAAATGCAGCAGGAGGTCGTAGCGAATTAAGTTTAATAGAGACTTTAGACAAATTTATTAGTATTTTACCTAATTATAATAAAGACCTCAAATAGTGAAGAAACTAATAACCATATTATTAGTTATGTTAGCGTTCATAAGTTGCAATACACCTGAAGCACGACGACCTGTTTCAGTAAAAACTGGTTCGTTTGTTGACCAATCTGTTAAACGAACAAAAAAACTTAATAGTGAGCAACACGAACGTATTCAACAAATAATTAAAAGTAATCCAGATGAAGAATTTATTGCTTCCCAAAATGGATTTTGGTATTGTTATAATGTAAAAGTTGAAGGAGATTCTATAATTCCAAAATTTGGTGACATCGTAAACTTTAATTATAACGTTACAGATTTTAACAATAATACTATTTATACTGAAAAAGAACTTAAAGTACGAAATTACGCCATTGATCAAGAAGAATTATTCTCTGGACTTCGGGAAGGCTTAAAATTAATGAAAGCTGGAGAAACAATTACGTTTTTATTTCCTTCAGATAAAGCCTATGGCTATTATGGTGATGAAAACAAAATAGGAACAAACATTCCTATAATATGTAAAGTAACACTTAATACAATAATTCAAAAAGAAACCAATTAAAATGAACACTTTAAAACATTCAATGAAAATTTTAGTACTAATCCTATTATTTAGTTTAAGCTCATGTAATGAAAAATATCCAGATTTAGGCGATGGTCTTTATGCAGAGTTTGTAACTAATAAAGGTACAATGGTAGCAAAACTTACTTTCGAAAAAACACCAGTTACAGTAGCTAATTTTGTTGCATTAGCTGAAGGAAACCACCCAATGGTTGATAGTACTTATAAAGGAAAAAAATTCTATAACGGATTAATCTTCCATCGTGTTATGGATAAATTCATGATTCAAGGAGGCGATCCATTAGGAACAGGCTCAGGAAATCCAGGCTACAAATTTGGAGATGAGTTTGATGATACTTTAAAACATGACAAGCCAGGAATCCTATCTATGGCAAATTCTGGACCAGCAACAAATGGCAGTCAATTCTTTATTACTGAAACGCCAAGACCAAATTTAGATAACAGACATTCTGTTTTTGGTGAATTGGTTTTAGGATTAGAAATTCAAGACACTATATCTAATGTAATAACTGCAGCAAGAAATAAACCTGTTGAAGATGTTGTAATAGAAGAATTAAACATTATACGTCAAGGATTCTCTGCACGTAATTTTGATGCTGTAAAAGTTTGGGAAACCGAACTACCTAAACTTGAAGAACGTAAAAAACAACGTGAAGAAGAAGCTCGTAAAAAAGCTGAAGAAGAACAAAAAATTAAAGCCGAAAAAGTTGAAGCAGCAGCAGCAGAGACTTTACCAATTCTTACCGATTATAAGAGTAAGGTAACTACGTTAGCTTCTGGTTTAATGATGCACTACGTTACAAAAGGCAATGGTGTAAAACCAAAACAAGGACAGAGTGTTAATATACATTATGAAGGCTATTTTACCGACGGTAAATTATTCGATTCAAGCAGAAAAGAAATTGAAGAAAAATATGGAATGTATAAACCTCGAAAAGATGAAGGTGGTTATTATAGTCCAATGACTATGAAAATAAGTCCAGATGCGCAAATGATTGCAGGTTTTAAAGAAGGTGCTGCAGCAATGCGTGTTGGAGATAAAGCCTATTTATATATTCCTTCGCATTTAGCTTATGGCGAAAATGGACGTGGACAAATACGACCAAATACAGACTTGGTTTTTATTATTGAAATGATTGAAATTGTAAAATAAACCTTTATCTCTTCGGAATATGTTTTAAAATTTCCAGCACAAATTTCCAATATTTTTGTACCGAAGAAATACTTGCACGTTCATCAGGCGAATGTGCTCCAAGAATAGTTGGTCCAAAACTTATCATATCCATTTCTGGGTAATTGGTTCCTAAAATGCCGCATTCTAATCCTGCATGACAGGCTGCAACATGTGCTTTTTCTCCATTTATATCTTCGTAAAGTTTAGATATTACTTTTAAAATAGTCGAATCCATATTTGGTGTCCAACCAGGATAACTTCCAGAAAGTTCTACATCACAACCCATGAGTTCAAAAGTTGCACGTAGCATATTAGCTAAATCCATTTTAGAAGATTCGACTGAAGAACGTGCTAAACATGCAATTTTTATGTTTCCATCTTTAACAATTACTCTTGCAATATTGTTAGATGTTTCAACCAATTCAGGAATATCTGCACTCATTCTATACACGCCATTACATGCAGCATACAACACTTTTATTAACCCTTCTTGAACACCTAAATCCATAACTTTTGCTGGAGCTTCAACTTTAGAAAGAACAACCTCTAAATTTGGCTCCATCGTTTTTAGTTCGGTCTTAATGTCTTTAGCAAGTTCTTGCATTTCGAACTTAAAAGCCGCTTCATGAATTTTATCAATAACCAAAACAGCAACACTTTCTCGTGGAATTGCATTACGTAAACTTCCACCATTAATTTCCGAAATCCTTAATCCAAAATTTTCAAATCCATCAAACAATAAACGATTCATAATTTTATTAGCATTACCCAATCCTTTATGAATATCCATTCCAGAATGTCCTCCACTTAATCCTTTTACTTCAATTTTATAACCAATACAATCTTTAGGAACAATGTCTTCAAAATAAGTTCTTATCGCAGTAACATCTATTCCTCCAGCGCAGCCTACTCCTATTTCATCGTCTTCTTCGGTATCTAAATTTAAAAGGATTTCGCCTTGTAACAATCCGCCTTTTAAACCCATAGCTCCTGTCATTCCTGTTTCTTCATCAATAGTAAACAAAGCTTCAATAGCAGGATGTTGAATATCGTTACTTTCTAAAATGGTCATAATCGTTGCCACTCCTAACCCATTATCCGCACCAAGTGTTGTGCCTTTTGCTCTTACCCAATCTCCATCAATATACATTTCTATGCCTTGCGTATCGAAATTAAAATTAGTGTCTGCATTTTTTTGGTGTACCATATCGAGATGCGACTGCATTACGATAGTTTTTCTGTCTTCCATTCCAAGCGTTGCAGATTTCTTTATGATAACGTTACCAACTTCATCTTCTATGGTTTCAAGACCTAGTTTTTTACCAAAATATTTCATAAAAGCGATAATACGCTCTTCTTTTTTTGAAGGTCTTGGTACAGCATTTAAGTCCGCAAATTTATTCCAGAGTTGTTCTGGCTGTAATTGTCTTATTTCGGAATTCATAATTTTTTAAATAAAGTTTCGCAAAGTTACAAATTGCAATTCTATTTATATAAGATTAAATGTATGAGATATTTTTCGTTTCTTTAACTTTTAAAACAACCAATTACTAAAAAGAGACTTTATTAAAAACACAGCTTATAACTCTTATTTAGGATTTAAAAACACGTTTTTATATGGCATTACAAGAAGAATTTAAAACACAAGGTGATTTTCTATTTACTAATAGAAGCTATTTACCGTTAATCATTTTAGTGATTGGACTAGCTGTTTTTATACATACTAAATACTATCAAATTGAAACTCAAAATATACTGTTATTCGGATATTTTGAATTTGTTTGTCTCGGAATGAGTCTTTTAGGCTTACTGATACGAATTATTACAATTGGTATTACCCCAAAAAATACATCTGGGAGAAATACTACAGAAGGTCAGATAGCCGAAGAGTTAAATGTAACAGGTATTTACTCAACTGTTAGACATCCGTTATATCTTGGTAATTTCTTTATGTGGCTTGGTGTTGCAATGCTTACAAATAACGCTTGGTTTACAGTTTCATTTATATTATTCTATATGATTTATTATGAAAGAATAATGTATGCTGAAGAAAGCTTTTTGAGAGAAAAATTTCAGGATCTTTATCTAAATTGGGCAAAAAATACGCCTGCTTTTATACCCTCTTTTAAAAACTATAATAAAGCAAAATATCCTTTTAGTTTTAAAAAGGTTTTAAAAAAAGAAAAAAATGGGTTAGCAGCAGTTTTTCTATTATTTTGGTTGTTTAATATG
>QMOV01000066.1 GCA_003650305.1 Bacteroidota bacterium
AAAAAAGTATCCTATAAAAAGATGCTGAAAACCATAGCTAAAAGTGATATTATCCTATTTGGAGAATCGCATAATAATGCTATTGCTCACTGGTTACAATACGAAGTAACTTCAGATATTAACAATACTAATAAACTTATGTTAGGTGCCGAAATGTTTGAAGCAGATAACCAAAAAGCTTTAAGTGATTACTTAAAAGGAAACATAGATGCTAAAGGATTAGATTCGTTGGCACGATTATGGAAAAACTATAAAACCGATTACAAACCATTAGTTGATATTGCCAAAAAAAATAAACTACAATTTATAGCAACAAACATTCCGAGAAGATATGCAAGTATGGTTCATAAAAGCGGATTTAAAGTACTTGACACACTAACTCTTAAAGAAAAGGAATGGATGGCTCCTTTACCAATGCCTTTTGATAGTGAATTGGCAACATATAAGAATATACTAAAATTAATGGGAGATCATGGCACTCCAGAATTAGTTATGGCACAAGCCACCAAGGACGCAACAATGGCGCATTTTATTTTAAAAAACTATAGAAAAGATTATACGTTTCTGCATTATAATGGTTCTTATCATTCCGATAATTACGAAGGTATCCTATGGTATTTAAAAAGAGAACGACCAAATATTAATTACGCTACTATTACTACTATATCTCAAGAAAATGTAAACAAACTACTTGATGAGCATAAGAATAAAGCCGATTTTATTATTTGTGTAGATGACAATATGACTAATACATATTAGTTTTTAAACTAACATTCTATTTTCTTTTTTAAGAAATCCAAAAGCACCAAATCCCAAAAAACAAAAACTTCTAGCTTCGGTCTTCCATCTTCCATCTAAAAAATTTATCTTTGATAAATTTCTAATTATAAATGAACGACAATCTCATTTTCTTACTTGCTATTATAGTTTCAGTAGTTGCTGGTGCATATCTTCATAAGTTCATTAGAAACCTTAATAATAAAAATGAAAAAGATTTATTTGATGAACGTTTAAAACAATCAAATGAAAATCTTGAATCTTTAGAAAAAACAAAAAATGAAGAAATAAAAAGGCATGAAACAGCTATAGAAGTGTTGAATGCTAAATTAGTTGAATTTGATATTGTTAAGGCCAATAAAATTAAACTGGAAGTATCAATAAAAAATGTTGAAAAAGAAAGAAATGATTTAAAAGATGAAAACACAACTTTAAAAAAAGACGAAGATATTAGAATCAATGAATCAAAAAAGGCAATTGATTCAGCTAATATTTTAATTAAATCTGTAGAAAAAGAAAAAGAACGATTAAATGATGAACGTGTTGAAAAAGAAAGAAGTAGGCTTGAAGCTCTTAAAGAAACATGGAATAATCATGAAAAAGATGTAGAAAATCATATTCGCCTTCTTTGTAAGAATAATGTAGTTTCTTATATCGAACAAAACGACTTTCCTTATGCTGGGAAAAAACCTGATAATACAATCGAAATACTAGAACAATATATCATTTTTGATGCAAAAAGCCCTGCAAATGAAGATCTAAATAATTTCCCAAAATATTTAAAAACTCAAACTGAAAATTTAAAAAAATATGCAAAGCATGAAAATGTAAAAAACGATTTATTTTTAGTAATCCCTTCAAACACACTATCTGTAATTAAAGAATTTACATATAACATAGGAGATTATAATGTTTATGTAATATCTAAAGATTCGTTAGAGCCAATAATTTTAAGTCTAAAAAAGATAGAAGAATATGAGTTTGCTGATAAATTGAGTCCAGAGGAAAGAGATGATATTTGCAGAATAATTGGAAAATTTGCTCATACAACTAAAAGAAAAATTCAGATTGAAATGTACTTTATGGAAGAATTTTTAGATATTCTTAAGAAATCAAAAAACCTATTGCCTAAAGAAATATTAAAACGTGTAATCGAGTTTGAAAATGCTGTAAAACTTAATCCACCAATGGAAAAAAGGAAAAAGCAAATTTTAACTAAAGATTTAATTGATGATGTAAATCAAATCAAAAAGGAAATTGAATTAAGAGAGATTCCTCAAATTGAATCAAAAATTATTTTTAAAGAAGATAAATAAAAACATCTAACTTTGTACACAACAAAAAACCAGAGAAGTTAACTTCTCTGGTTTGATTTAATTATTAAACTGTCAACCTATTTTAGGACGACTCAGTTTAAGGTTATGATAAAGACTAATTCATCAAATCTGCAGCCATTTTAATATTTTCTTTCAAATCGGCAGCAATCCCTTGATTTCCATCTTGGTCATTAGGGAAAATCTCAATCAATCCATTACCATTATTATCTGTAGCCTGACTCAAGTCTATTTGATTAAGAGAGCTTAAGAATTGTGAAATATCAAATTGTACTGTAAAATCTACAATTCCATCTTGTACTAACACTCCTGTACTTCTGCCTACATCTAAATTTTCGCTGGTATCATGCCAGAAAACAAAAGGGACACCATCAATAGTACCTTCTATATAGATTGATCTATCAAAAAGATCGTCAGTAGCTGGCAAATCTTCATCTTTATGAAGCTTAAATCGCAATTCTTTATAACGTCCATCAGGAACAAATACATTACCTATAGTTTGAGATAAAGCATTAGTACCATCTAACAAATCAATTTGATAAGGACCTCTAAACTGTATTTCATCTGTATCAAGACTACTAGTAGCATCGTCATCATTTTTAAAGACAACATCACGTATTGAAATTCTAAAGTCTGTAAAAATTACATCAGCTGCAAAAGCTTTTTGATTAATTGCAGACTTAGAAACACTTTGGTTAACAGCACTAATTGTTAAATTAATGCCTCCTTCTCCATTATTATTATCTTTTGAACAACTAATAATAGCTAATGTAAGTAAGGTTAAAAATAAAAATTTAAAATTTTTCATAATTTTAGGTTTTTGGGGTTTTGGGTTTATTTATATAACAACTAACTAAATAAATATCCTGATTAAACGCTTGAATATTTATTTTAATTGTTGGCAATATAAACATTTAAATTAAAAAAACATCGTTAAAAGGTAAATATACTCGATGAAATGTATATTTATGATTTGATTAAATATGTAAATCATTGTTTATCAGTAAGTAATGATTATATTAACCGAAATGTAAATAATAAGTAATTTTTTAATTTGATAAAGTTAATTTAGATTAAAAATAAACTCTAAAGATAGCATTTGGAGTAATTCCTAAAGAGCGTTGTATGGTTTCATTAACAACATCTTCATTTATACGATAAAAATTATTAACCTCATTGTCATTGTTTAATACATTCCAAACTGAAATACCTATATTAGCCTTGACCTTGCTTGTAAATCTAAAATTATATAGTGCTGAAACATCTACTCTTAAATACTCGTCAAGATTGTTGGTATTGGTAGCTCCAAAATTAATTGTATTATCAATAATTTCATTTCCAATCATAGGAAGTGTAGTTGGTTTTCCGGAATGCCAATTAAGTCCTGCAGAGATTTTTAATTTTTTGGTTGAATAAGCTGTACCAATAGTCACAACATGAGCCACATTATAGTTGCTAGGAAATGCGTTTGTTTCTAAATCATTAAATGTATAAGAATTGTTCATAAAAGAATAGCTAATCCAAGTATTAAATTGATCTATATTTTTTCTTAATAGGAAATCTAATCCTGTCACATCGTAGCTTCCGTTTGTTTTAACAAACTCGTATTGATTGTGAAACCCTTGGCTTTGTGTAGTAATACCATCAACATTTTTAAAATAGGCCTCAGCACTTACAAGCCAACCATTTTGACTATAATTAAGTCCAACTGAAATTTGCTCACTTGTTATCACAGGAATATCATCATCGTTAGATAATTGCCACCTGCGTTTTTCTATACCTAAAAAATCGTTTTGAAAATTGATAATTTGAGATGTGTTTTGATGTTTCATTTCACCTAAAATTTCAAAAGTAAAATAGTCAAGAAAACGCTGGCTAAAACTTAATCGAGGTTCTAAAATCGTTTTATTAAATTTATCGATATAATTAAACCTAACACCAACATTAAGATTTGTATTTTTATTTAAAGACTTTAATCCTAATTGAGAAAATACACTATGAGTTCTAACAACTTCAGATACTAACAATCTAAAAACAGGTCTGTCCACATCGTCCAAATTGGTAACCTTAGTCTCTACAAAGTGATAGCCAGATAAAAGACTAAACCTATCATTTAATTTGTAATCTACTTTTAATTTGAGGCTTGTTTCTGAAACTATATTTTCTTGTAAAAAACGTTGCGAATCAAATATGTTAACATTAATGGCTTTTAGCTTATAATCGGTTTCATAAACTTCAAATGTAGTTTGCAAGTCTTCATTCCATATTCTATTATAATATAGTGCTCCTGCAATACTATTTTGAGTTAAACTACTTTCTTTAGACTCTGCATTATTATTAATCACTGCATTTTCATTAAAAATGAGCTCGTTGCTTACGTTTATAAAATTGAGTCGTATTTCATCTTTATCTGAGATTTTATAAATCCAACGTAATGAGGTGTCATAAAAATCGAATGTTTTACCAGAATTTAATATATTATTAAAGTTATTTTCTACTTCGGTATCTTGTGAAATCCTATCGAAATACTCATTATACGTTGGAGTTTTAATAAAATCGCTAAGAGATTTTCTTGCTGCTATTTGAATAGATGAATTTTTTCCAATTGGAATGTCTGTAAAACCATTTGCATCGATTAAATTCATACCAATATTTCCACTAAATTTTGTATTTATATTTTTGTTGGTTTGCATTGCAATAGTTCCTGATACACCATCTGTATAGCTAACATCTGAACCGTTTTTTCTTAAGGAAACTTTTTGAGTTATTTGTGGATTATACATAGAAATAAGTCCAAAAAAATGACCAGATTGGTACATTTTAATATTATCCCAAAGTATTAAATTTTGGTCGTGTGTGCCACCTCTAATGTTTATATTAGAAACCGTTTCGTTTATACTTTGTATGCCTGGAAAAGCCTGAACCGATTGTAACACATCATTATCTATAAGTCCTGGCAAAATGTCGAAATCTGAAAAATTTATTTCAAAAGAACCATCGTTAATTTTATTAATTCCACTTGTTATATAATCTGAAATAATAACTTCTGATAGCGATTGAAAATTAGGAAGCAAATAAATATTACTACATTCATTTATAGTAAAATATTTGTATGTTCTATTAATAGTTTTATATCCTAAATACCTGATAGTTATTTGTTCAAATTCACTACCAATATTTAATTGAAAAAATCCATTTTCATCACTAATAGTGGAGTTTTTTAATCCTTGAATGGTTGCGTTTACCAAAGGTGTTAAGTTATCTATATCTTTGATGAAACCACATAATACAAGCCCTTCTTTTGGTTTTACTAAAATAAAATTATTATTCATTATAGTAAAGGTTAGACCAGTAATCTTTTCTAGATAATCTAAAGCATCGGTTAGAGATAATAGTTTGTCAGGAGATTTTAAAGTAATGTCTTTAATAATATCTTCAGCGTAGTTAAATTGAACATTATATTGTCTTTCAATTTTTACAATAATTTGGATAAGACTTTGTTCTTTATTTTTTTCTTGAGCTTCAATATTAAATGTAACAATAATTATCACGCTTAATAATAAAATAAACTGCCTAATTTTTTTTCGCATAAATTACTACGAGGTTTGATGAACTCATTTCATAGGTCAATTCCATTGGCTGTGTAATAGAAATTAGGGCATTTTCTAAATTGTTGTGAGTGAATCCTCCAGTAAATATACGATTTGTGTTTATATTTTTAAATGTAACTGTTATATTATATTGTCTTTCTAATTCAGCAATTACTTCTTTAAAAGGAATTCTTTTAAAACTACTAATATTTTTAGTCCATTGTGGTATTTGAGACTTTATTGTTTCTTGAATAAAACTACCATTTAATATTTGATAGGTATCACCAGCAGCTAATAGCCTTGTAATGGTATCAGAGATTACTCTCACTTTACCTTCATAACATTTTACTTCAAAATAGTTATTACGCTGTTTTACATTAAATTTTGTGCCAACAATTGTTACTATTCCATCTTCAGTATGCACATCAAATTTCTTACCTTTGGCTACTTCAAAATATGCTTCACCTTCAAGCTTAAGAGATCTGTTATCATTCCAGTCACGCTTGTTATATTCTATCGTTGAAAGCGCATTTAAGCTTACTTGCGATAAGTCTGGTAACTCAATTGTGGTTTTTTGATTTGCTAAAGTTTGTATTTGAGTGAGGTTATTAAAAAAGAATGTGAAATATATTCCAAATGCTATAACAGCAACACTTGCAATTCTTAACATTGGTGTAGCCCAATGAAGTTTTTTAACTGCTGTGTTTTGAGAATTGTAACGCTCTTTAAATGCATTAAAGTCATCAATTTTAGAAAAATGAGATACCTTAAAATGCATTGCACTATCAACTATATCAATATTAAACTGATAATCTTCAAGTTGATTAAACGCATCCTTTTCAGAATTAGTTAAATCATTATTTAACCATTTTTGTATTAAGTATTCTTTTTCCATAAATCTCTTTCTTAACTATATAACAACTTTAAATGCTTTTTTCCTGATTATTTTATTTTAAATCCTTCTAATTCTTCTTTTAAAATGTTAAATGCAGTATATATTCTATATTCAACAACTTTTTTTGTAACACCTAGCATCTCTGCTATTTCACTATGTGTCTTGCCTTCTGCTTTATTCAATAAAAATGCAATGCGCTGTTCTTCACGTAAACTTGCTAATACTTTTTTATAACTCTCAAGAAATTGCTCTTTCTCTAAAATAAATTCTGGAGTTTCGTTGGTATAATGTTTTGGATTTATCTGTTGGTACTTTAACACCACTTTTTGGTGTTTTATTTCGTTAAGCATCAAATTATTTGCAACTGTAAATAAAAAAGATTTAGCCTTACTTAAGGGTACTTTTTTACAATTATTCCAAAGTTTAATAAATGCATCTTGAGCCTTATCATTAGGATTAAATTGGTCACCATATTTATAGTATAGGTAATTATGGAGGTCATTTGAGTATTTATTATAAATACGTTCAAAAACAGTTTCTTTGCAAATATTATCAAATAAGTCTTTAGGCAAAATATTTTTTTTGAGCCAACAAAGTTAGATAAATATTTCAACAAAAATAAGGAGTATTTAAAAGTTAGTTGTTATAGTTATAAAGTACGTCTAATAATCTAATAAAATTGTTATGAAAAAATCCTTAAAATCAATCCTTTTAATATTTCTATTTTATGCTTTTATATTTACATCTTGTAGAACTGAAGAAACCGAGTTTATACAAAGTCCAGAAGAAGAAATTTTAGCAGAAAATTCTACAGTTGCAACACTTATACAACGTACAGCTACCAACGATGGTAGTCATGATAATATTATAGATGGGTCAAACTGTTTTGATGTACAGCTCCCAGTAACCGTTTTTGTAAATGGAATTGAAGTTATTGTTAATACTGAAGATGATCTAGATGATATAGAAGCTATTTTTGATGAATTTGAAGATGATGAAAACGAACTTGTAATACAATTTCCTATAACTATAATTCTTGAAGATTTCACAGAAGTAGTAATTAATAATATTACCGAATTAAACAGTTATTCAGCTAATTGCAATGGAGAAAATGAAGTTGATGATGATATTGAATGTATTGATTTTCAATATCCTATTAGTGCTTCCATTTTTAATATCAATAACGAATTAATTGACGTAATAACAATCACAAATGATAATGAGCTTTATGATTTTATTGAAGATTTAGATTCTTCTACAATAGTAACCATAGATTTCCCAATAACTGTAATTCTTTCAGATGGCGAACAAGTAACCATAAACAACCTAACTGAATTAGGAATTGTTATAGAAAATGCAGAAGATGATTGTGATGAAGACGATGATAATGATTGGAACGATGACGATTGTAATAACTGTACAGATAATCAACTTGTTGATGTTTTAACATCATGCACAAACTGGATGGTTGACAAATTAGAACGAAACGATAATGAACTTGAAGATATTTATGTAGGTTATTTGTTTGAGTTTTTAAATAATGGCACTTTATCTGTAACATCTGGCGGCAATTTGTTTTCTGGAACTTGGGATGCAACAGGCACAGGAAATAATATAACCGTGACTATAAATGTTATTGGTCTATCTGATTTTAATGATAGTTGGATTTTACATGAAATAGAACAAAGCACAGTTGAAACTAAAGTTGATTTAAGACTTGGTGATGATAGATTACGGTTTGAGAGTGATTGTATAGGCAATGGAGGAAGTATAGATGATACAGTATTGGTACAAGCATTAACAACTGGAGATTGGTTTATAACCTATTTTTTTGATGATACAGATGAAACCACAGATTTTAATGATTATGTTTTTAATTTTGCTTCAGATGGATCAAGTACAGCAACAGATACAAATGGAACAACAAATGGAAACTGGTCAACATCATTGGGTGACGAAACTCCTTTAGAATTAAACCTAAACTTTGGGGAAACAATGCCATTAGATGAGCTTGCCGAAGATTGGGATGTTCTTGAAGTAACTAACGATATTATACGATTAAAAGATGTAAGTGGTGGTGATGGTTCTATTGATTTTTTAACCTTTGAAAGAACACAAGGAGGTGGAGGAGGAAATGATCTTGTTAACATTTTATCTGACGGCTTATGGAATGTAGCATCATATACAGAAGATGGCTTTGATGAAACTAATGATTACAATGGTTATCAAATTAATTTTGATGCTAATGGAACTGTAATTGCTGATAACGGAACATCAATTAACGGAACTTGGTCAGTTGAAAACTCTGGAAATATTTTAGTATTAGACTTTGGTGTCTCAATACCATTTGACGAATTTAATGATGATTGGGATGTTATCTCTGTTTCAGACACTCAGGTTATTCTGCAAGATGTAAGTGGTGGAAATGGTGGAACAGATATACTAACGCTTCAAAAATTATAAACACTAATTAATTTATATATAATATGAAAAATAGAATTTTATATAGCATGCTTTTAATGATGAGTTTGTTGTTAACTCCATCTTGTTCTTCAGATAATGATAGTATAAACTCTAATAATAACAGTGTTGAAATTGCTCAAATTGAAAATGAGGTAGAATCTGGCATCTGGGTAATTACAAGTTTTGTAGATTCAGGTCAAGATGAAACCAATAATTTCATTAATTATAATTTTACGTTTAGTACAAATGGAACTTTAATCGCTAATAATGGTACAATAACTATGACAGGAACCTGGTCTGTAACAACTAGTAGCAACAGTAATGATGATAGTAGCAGTAATGATGATATTGATTTTAATATCTTCTTTCCAGTTCCAGAAACCAACGATTTTGAAGATTTAATTGATGATTGGGAAATAGTTACACACAATAGCAATACTATAAGTCTTATTGATGTAAGTGGTGGAAATGGAGACACAGACATTTTAGTATTTCAAAAGAATTAAAAAAAATTAAATTTCTCCTTATTTTGTCCCAATGCATTTGATTAATAGCAGAACTGCTTCAACAGGTAAATATTGAAGCAGTTTTCTTACTATTTGGAACAAATAAAAAATTACGAGTTCAAATAACTATTATTAACATTTATAACACTAATTATCACAACTAAATCTCTATTGCACATATCAAGTTAATTTCCATTAAATATGTAATGAATGTAATAAATTAATGACTAAATATTTAATCAAAAAAATAAAAGCGAAAAGAAACATGGTAATTAAAGTAAGTACATTATTTATCATTATATTACTTTCTTATTCAGCCTCTAGTCAGACCAGTGATTGGATTGCTCCACCCGAAAGCATTAACTTAATAAATCCTTTAAAAGGAGATGAAAAAGCACTGGTAAAAGGGAAAAAGATATATTACCAGATTTGCGCAACTTGTCATGGTAGGACCGGTATAGGTGATGGTCCAGGCGGCAAAACTTTTGACCCGAAACCGGCAGACCACACGAGTGACAAAGTACAGAAACAAAGTGACGGTGAGCTTTTTTGGAAAATAACTAATGGACGAGGTGACATGCCAACTTATGGTCAACTGCTTTCCAAAAAGCAAAGGTGGCAAGTTATTGAATACATGCGATTGTTGAAAAAAAATTAATTTAAATATTTTATGATTATATTTAACAGAAGCGACAGAACCTGAAACTGTCTCTTAAATTTTAGCTAGAAAAGTTCACATTAGTTTGAAGACATACATGCACGACATAAACAAAATATTTAAGCTCAGGATTAAAAGCAAAATGCTAATTGCATTTATTGCCCTTTCTTTAATTCCTGTTATTATTGTAGGGATAGTTGGGATAGTTTCAAATGTGAATTCATTACGTCAAATTGCGATCAAGAATCTTAGATACGATCTTGCTGAAAGGCAACAAAATCTTGATTTGTTCTTTAATTCAATTGAAGAAAACGTAAACTCCCTTGTCTCTTCAGTTACTTTTGATCGTTTTATTAATGCCATTAAAAGTAACAATCAGGTTAATATAAATCAAACAACTGCTGATCTTCTTCCTGAAATTTTGAATTTTACGCGAAATCGAGATTTCTTTTATCAAATAAAGTTTATTGATAACAACGGCGATGAACAATTTTTAGTTCAGAATATAGATAGCACCTATCAATTATTAGAAAGAAATGAATTAAACAAATCACCAACCGGGTTTTATTCATACATCGCTAAAAGAATTGCTCCAAATACTGCTACGTTTATTCCAATTGAATTAAAAAAGGGAATAGGAAATGAACTGATTCCTGCAATAAGCTGTATTTTTAATGTTAGTAAACCGGATTTTTTTGGCATACTGGTACTTCAGATATATGCCAAAAACTTTATTAAATTTATTGAACGGGAAAACCCTAGAATTCAAGATGCAAAATTAATGCTGGTAAATAACGAAGGGTATTATATCTATCATTCCAGTAAAAAAAATGAATGGAACCAACTCTCTGCCTCTAAGCTGACATTGAACCTAAGAACAGATTTCGGAAATAGGAATGCTGATAAAATTCTTTCGGACTCTGATAATGTCATTTATGATTTTGGTGACCAAATTGTGGCTCAAACTAAGGTCTTTACTTCAGATTTTAGTTTAGATAATGAAAACACTTTAATATTAAGTGTTAAAAAAGATGATATATTTAAAACTGTGAATTATTATAAATTAATCATTTATATTTTATTTGTATTTTTTCTTTTAGTAGCATTATTATTAGCACTTTTAGCAACTCAACAATTTATAAAACCAATTCGTCTTTTAATAGGAGAAGCGAGAATTATTGCATCGGGGAATTATGATGTAAGGGTTAAAATTGATACTAAGGATGAAATTGAGGAACTAGCAAATCAATTTAATATAATGGCCTCATCATTGCAACAACGTGAAATATTAATTAATCAGCATAAAGATTTATTAGAACAAAAAGTAAAGGATAGAACCGAGGATTTGGAGAATGAAAAGAATAAGCTTAAAACCATTTTTGATAATGTTCCAATTGGATTTATTTTATTAGATATGGAAAACAAAATAATTTCTGCAAGTTTCGAAATAGAGAGAATTTTGGGGAAACAAATAGAAGAAATTGCAGGTAAAGATTATTTTGAAATTACTAAGTGGGAAAATGATGATAAAAAGGAATTAATTGAAAAGATTAAGCTAACGAAAGAAACATTCACAGATTACACTTCAATTATAAACAAGGATGGGTCAAAACAATTCCTTGAACACATACTTATTCCAATAAAAAACAATAATAAAATTGAATCAATATTAGAAATAACTATTGACATCACCGAAAGGAAACGTTTACAAGATTTATTAATCCATTCTGAAAGATTAGCCGCTTCAGGTGAACTGGCCGCTGTTATTGCGCATGAAATACGCAATTCATTAACATCTGTAAGAATGATATTGCAACTTCTTTCAAGGAAAGAAGGAAATTTAAAGTCTGATGTTGATTCTTTTCATGTAGCTCTGGATTCAGTGTACCGAATGGAAAGAGTTGTAAATGATTTATTGCAATTAGCCAGACCATCAAAACTAGAAAGAAAATATGAGAATATTAATAATGTTCTTGAATCTGGAGTTGAGCACTACATATCACACATGCAACAATTGAATATAGAAACAGAAATGAATCTTGAAAACGATCTGCCAAAAATATTGATTGACAAAAATCGTATTAAAGAAGTATTTATTAATCTTATTTTAAATGCAATTCAAGCTTTTAATGGTTCTGGAAAAATAATTATTTCTACAAAATTCATTATATTGGATAAAACTATACGAGAAATGTCTAAAGTGAAAATTGTGGATTCAGGTTATCATCAGGTCGATATTGAGGAAATATTATTAAAAAAAGGAAGTAAAGTTATTGAATTAAAGATAAGAGATACTGGTCAAGGTATAAATTCCAACATTATTGGCAGAATTTTTGATCCGTTTTTTACAACTAAAGTAAAAGGTACTGGTCTGGGTTTATCACTCGTAAAAGATGCTATAAATAAACATGGTGGAATTATTCAGGTACAAAGCAAAGTTCAGAAAGGTAGTATATTTACAATTTTTCTGCCAGTTAAGTAATTTTTAAAAAAACTTTATGAGCAAAGATAAATTGTTAATTGTCGATGATGATAAAAATATCCAATTTGCTTTTAGAAAAGCTTTTGAGAGTAAGAATATTGATGTAGTTTCAGCAGATAATGGAGATGAAGCATTAAGTATTATTGATATTGAAAAGCCAAATTTGATCTTTATGGATGTGTCTATGCCCGGGAAAAATGGATTACTTGTTTTAGAAGAGTTAAATGAACGAAAAATTGATATTCCAGTTATTATAATTACAGGTTTTGGAACGATGAATACAGCAATAAAGGCAGTTCAGTTTGGTGCATATGAATACATCTCAAAACCTTTAGATATTGATAAGATTTATTTTGTTGCTAAGCGTGCACTTGAGATGGTTAGGTTAAGGAATAAGGTTGATAATCTAAATGTTGAACTTTCAAAAAAAACTGCGAAAGATGAAATTATTGGCAACCATCAAAAAATGCAGAAAGTATACAAATTGATAGGCGCTGTTGTAAATACATCTAATACTACAAATATTCTAATAACTGGTGAAAGTGGTACAGGCAAAGAATTGGTAGCAAAGGCAATTCATAAAAATAGTAATAGCACAGAAAAACCATTTATTGCAATGAATTGTTCTTTAATTTCAGACTCTCTTTTAGAAAGTGAATTATTTGGTTATGAAAAAGGCGCATTTACAGATGCAAAAGATAAAAGAATTGGGAAATTTGAATTAGCTGATGATGGGACGATCTTTCTCGATGAAATTGGTGATATGCCTTTAAGTTTACAGAAAAAATTACTGCGTGTAATTCAAGAGAGGGAATTTTACAGATTAGGCGGCAATAATCTGATAAGGCTCAAAGCGAGATTCATTGCTGCAACAAATAAGAACCTGGAAAAAAGTATTAAAAATAAGGAATTCAGACAAGATCTTTTTTACAGAGTTAACGTTTATCCTATTAACCTTCCTCCTTTGAGGGAGAGAGGAGAAGATATTATCTTGCTGTTACATCACTTCATTCAAAAATACAGTAAAAATCTTGGTAAAAAATTTGATTCTGTACATCCTGGGGTAATTAAATTTATTAATGAATATAAATTCCCGGGTAATGTTCGTGAACTTGAAAATTTCATTGAACATGCTCTTATCATAAGTAATGATAATGTACTTAGATTAACGGATTTCCCTATAAAAGAAAATATAGATACTGGTAGTAATTATTTTAGTTTTTCTTCATTAAAATTAGAGGAAG
>QMOV01000067.1 GCA_003650305.1 Bacteroidota bacterium
GTCTATTTTTTCTTCTTTAGAAAGCTTAAATGCGTCATTACGCATAGTTGTTTCTTTAGATGTTTCAATATGGTCATTTCCTATAGATTCGAATTCTTCTCTGTTGTTGTTATATTTCATTTGTTTATATTTATTGTTTTTTAACAGTCACATGCTGTTCGCTATTAATCATTTTCTTTTGGAGAGAAAAATTTTAACAAGCTCGTTTCATTTATCTGATATATCATATTTCAGTTTGCAAAGATAAGTAATTCACTTTTGTTAATATTTGAATTAACAAACAATTAATTGTAGTTAATCTTCTATATCATCTATTAAAAGAAAAAAGTATCATCGATTAATCTATTTATTATATTTTAGCAAACCTAATATTAAAAACGGAGTGTTTTCATTTTTTTTTACAATAATGCAACTATTTTAAAATGAAAAAATCGAGTTTATTTTACATTTTCTTTTTTATATTGCTTTTTAAAATGACTATGGCTTTTAGTCAAGGATTAACTTGTGGTGAAATACAACCTTTTTGTGCTGGAGATACAACCTTAATTTTTGAAAATTCATCTGGTGCTGGAAATGCTGAAAGTGGTCCTGATTATGGCTGTTTAGTGACTCAACCAAATCCGACATGGTATTATATACAAATTGATCAAGATGGAGATTTATTTTTTACTATAGAGCAAAATACATCTGTAGATTTTACAGGAGCAGGTATAGATGTGGATTTTATTGCTTGGGGTCCTTTTCCAATTGCGAGCGCATGTAACGAACTAACTGCAGCTAATCAAGTTCCCGGCAGTTGGCAAGCAGGTGATTCTCCATTTAATACAACAACTTCTCAAGGATGTAGCTATTCTCCAAATTCAATTGAAAGTTTCAATGTTATTGATGCCAATGCAGGCGAATTTTATGTTTTAGTAATTACTAATTTTGAAAATGTACCTGGTTTTATCCTAATGCAACAAACTAATATTGGAGGTGGTTCTGGAGCAACAGATTGTTCAATCGTAACAACTATTAATTACTGTGAAGGCGAAGTTGTAACTCTTGATGCTACAACTAATAATGCTGTTTTATATGAATGGTATAGAGATGCAGTATTATTGCCAGAAACAGGTCCAATTTTAAATAATGTCATGGCTCCAAGTGCAATTTACACAGCAAATGTTTATGATATTGCTAATAATCTTATTTCAACAATAGAGTTTAATATAAATTTTAATAGTGTACCAATTGCATTTCAAGCGGATAATATATTACAATGTGATGACAACAATGATGGGATTTGGGATTTTGATTTAACAATTCGAGAAGCAGATGTATTAGGGACACAAGATGTTACACAATTTACAATATCATATCATGCAAGTCAGGCAGATGCTGATGTTGATTCAAATGCGATACCAAATCCGACTACGTTTACAAATACATCAAGTTCTCAAACTATTTATGTGCGTATCGATAATAATGATAATAATGATTGTTTTGATACTACAAGTTTTTCAATTGAAGTTTTCGATACACCTACAGCTAATTCTGCTATAGATATCGAACAATGTGACAATATGGATGATAGCAATGACACAAATGGAGTGGTAACCTTTGATTTATCGACAAAGATTAATGAAGTGTTAGGCACACAATTATTAACAGAATTTGAAGTTAAGTTCTATTATACACAGCCAGAAGCAGATGCTGGAGTAGTAGGCACAGATATTATGACACCAATACAAAACACAAGTAATCCACAGTCTATTGTAGCGAGAATAGAAAATAGGCTTAATACAAACTGTTACGATACGATCACTTTCAATTTAATTGTATTTGAATTGCCAGTAGTGTTACCATTAATAGAGTTATTTCAATGCGATGACGATACTGATGGTTTCACAGAGTTTAATTTAACAGAATCTAACGAATTAATCTCAACAAATTATTTAAACGAAACATTTACATATCATATATCCTTACCAGATGCCGAAAACGGATTTAATGCAATACCAAATGAAACTACTTATTTAAATATCGATCCATCTGCCGCACCAGATATATTATATGTAAGAATTGAAAATGCTAATGGTTGTTATAGAACATCTCAGCTAAACCTATTAGTATCAACAACAGAAATTCCAGCCAATTTTCAATTAAATTATGAAGTATGTGATGATACTTTAGTAGATGGAGATGATAGAAATGGAATAGCGTCATTTGATTTTAGTGATGCCACAGCACAAATAACGAACTTGTTTCCAATAGGTCAAACATTAACTATAACATATTATGAAACTTTAAGTGATGCTTTACAAGAGACAAATGCTATTGTAGATATAAGTAACCATAGAAATGAAACTTCATCTTTTAGTCAAACTATTTTTGTTCGAGTAGATAGCGATATAGATAATGCTTGTTTAGGTTTAGGAGAACATATTACACTAACCGTAAATCCTCTACCAATTATTGATTTAGAGGATGAATATTTGTTATGCTTAAATACAAATGGGACAGAGGAAGTAGATTTACCTATAATAGACACTGGATTGTCAGATACAGCGTATAGTTTTGTATGGAGTTTAAATAATACGATAATAACAGGATTTACAGGATCGAGTTATGCACCAACACAAGGAGGAACGTATAGTGTTTTGGTAACTTATACTATAACAGGCTGTCAAGATATTGATTCTACAATAGTATATGAGAGTGAGCCACCAACAGTTACAGCAGAGTTAATTTCATTAGCATTTGCTGACAATCATGTCATAGAAGCTACAGCAATAGGTAGTGGTGTGTACGAGTATAGTTTAGATGGTGGACCATGGCAAGAAAGTGGTATTTTTGAAAACGTTTCACCAGGAGAACATATAGTAACAGCAAGAGATATAAATGGTTGTGGTATAAATACAGCTATAGTAATAGTGATTGATTATCCATTATATTTTACACCAAATGGTGATGGTTATCATGATACATGGAATATTGTAGGTATTGAAAACCAGCCTACAGCAAAGATTTTTATCTTCGATAGATATGGTAAGTTGTTAAAGCAGATTACTCCTATGGGTAATGGTTGGAACGGAACCTATAATGGCAATAGATTACCAACAAGTGATTATTGGTTTACTATCGAGTATAATGAGCCTAGAATGGTACAAGAAAACAATTCAAAGCCCATTTTACTCTTAAGTATTAATTAAAAGAATATGACACCTTAAGTTATTATGCTCCAAAACGTATATGCTAATTGTCTTTTGTTAAGAGAGAGAAGTCTGAAAGTAAGAGTTATAAAAGTAAAAAACATAGTATTTTTATTGGTATTTATCACATTATTTACTTGTGATAGTGAAGATGCAAACGACTGTTTTCAAACATCAGGTATTATTGTGCAACAAGAAGTTACTGTTGATGCTTTTACAAAAATTTTGGTAAATCGTGACGTAGCATTAATACTAAAACAAGGAGCAGAAATTGAAGTTATTATAGAAACAGGAAAAAATTTGTTAAACGATGTTGAAGCAAAAGTTGTTGATAACAAGTTGCAATTAACAGATAACAACACTTGTAATTATGTTCGAGATTTTGGCATTACAAAAATTTATGTTACTGCACCAAATATTACTGAAATACGAAGCTCTACACAATATGATGTGTCATCTGATGGTGTGTTGAATTATAATAATTTACAACTCATATCTGAAGATTTTAATGTTCCAGATAGCTTTACTGTTGGCGATTTTAGATTAGACGTTAATACTTCAACATTAAGAATTACTACTAATAATATTTCCTCTTTTTATATTACAGGGCAAACCGAAAATTTAAACATTGGTTTTTTTGCTGGAGCAGGGCGTTTTGAGGGTGAAAATTTAATTGCTCAAAATGTGGATGTGTTTCATAGAGGCAGTAACGATATGATTGTAAATCCGCAACAATCTTTAAAAGGAGAACTTCGTGGTACAGGAGATTTAATTTCTGTTAAGCAACCTCCAATTGTAGATGTAGAGCAATTTTATACAGGACAACTTATTTTTGTGGATTAACAAATTCCTACGAAGGCAGGAATCTAATAAGCGATTTCTAACATAATTGATCTTTTTGTAATACGCAATTCCTTAAAAGAAATGAGAATAAACAGGAGGATTAAATTTTTAGTCAAATCATTAAACAGTTTACCCAAAACTAAACATTAAATAATTTTAACTATGATTTTTTTAATAATCTTTAAAACTTTAAGTAAAACTCCAAAAAACACAACCTCACATTTTGATTTGTTAAAATATTATTTACTTTAGCCAAGTAATTATGAAAGCAACAACAAATTTTACATATTATAACTGGTTTTATTTCTTTTTTAGCAAAAGAAACGAGATGTTATAGGTGTAATTTATAAAATATAAATTAAAATATAAGTCTCGATGTTAATTCGGGACTTTTTTTGTTCAACAAATTTGTTGAACAAATCCCAATGAAGATTGGGATCTTATTAAAAGAACAATATTTTGATAAAATCAGTAGCAATACAAGGCGTAAAAGGATCTTACCATCACATAGTATCAAAACATTATTTTGATGATGATGTTGCTTTAAGAGAATGTTTATCGTTCGATAATGCGGTAGATAGCCTTCTAAATAAAGAAAGTGACGCAGTAATTATGGCAATCGAAAATTCTATTGCAGGATCTATCATTCCAAATTATGCATTAATAGATAATCATAATCTTCATATTATTGGAGAATATTATTTAGATATTCAGCATCAATTAATGGCATTACCTAATCAAAAAATTGAAGATATTAAAGAAGTATATTCCCATCCAATGGCATTATTGCAGTGTAAAGAATTTTTTAAAAACCATCCTCATATTAAATTAATTGAAGATAAAGATACAGCCGAAGTAGCACAAAGAATTCAAGAGCATAAACTTAAAAACATTGCTGCCATAGCAAGTAAATTAGCAGCTAAAATTTTTAAACTTGATATTTTAGCAGAAAGTATTCAAACCATAAAACATAACGAAACCCGATTTGTTATTGTAAAACGTAAGAATCGCGAAATACCAAAACACAAAATTAATAAAGCGTCTTTAAAATTTGAATTATCCTCTAAACGAGGAAGTTTAGCTACAATACTTAACGTGATGAGCGATTGCAAATTAAACCTCACGAAAATTCAGTCCTTACCAAAAATTGATACACCTTGGTTTTATGCGTTTTTTGTAGATGTAACTTTTAAAAAGTATGACGATTTTAAAAAAGCAAAGTCAATTATAGAAATTATGGCTCAAGATTTTAAAGTTTTAGGCGAATTTAAAAACGCAAAGTCATGATTGAGTCAGCAAACAGATTACAATCGGTTGAAGAATATTACTTTTCAAAAAAATTGAGAGAAGTCAACTTGCTAAAAGCGAGAGGGTTACCTATTATAAATTTAGGAATTGGAAGTCCAGATTTGCAGCCACCTCATAAGGTTATTACTACTTTAACAGATAGTTTAACCAATCCAGATGCACATAAATATCAAAGTTATCAAGGTTTAATGGAGTTAAGAGAAGCTATGGCTAACTTTTATAGAGAGCAATTTAGTGTAGCTTTAAGTCCTAAAACAGAAATACTCCCATTAATGGGAAGTAAGGAAGGAATTATGCATATTTCTATGGCATATTTAAATGAAGGAGACGAAGTGCTTATTCCAAATCCTGGCTATCCAACATACCAATCAGTTACAAAGTTACTTGATGCAAAACCTATATTTTACGATTTAATTCAAGAGAATAATTGGTTTCCAGATATTTTAGCTTTAGAAAAATCAGATTTAAGTAAAGTAAAATTAATGTGGATAAATTATCCACACATGCCAACAGGAGCTAAAGCAACGTATAAGTTATTTGAAGAACTAATTGCTTTTGGAAAGCGAAATGACATTTTAATTATTAATGATAATCCTTACAGTTTTATTTTAAATGATGCTCCAAGAAGTATTTTAAGTGTAAGAGGCGCAAAAGAGGTCTGTTTAGAATTAAACTCTTTAAGTAAAACCTTTAATATGGCTGGATGGAGAGTGGGAATGGTTTTGGGAGATCAAAAATATATTAATAACATTTTGAAAGTGAAAAGCAATATGGATTCTGGAATGTTTTACGGCATTCAAAAAGGAGCAATTGAAGCCTTAAAATGTTCCGAAATGTGGTACATAAGTTTAAATAGCGTTTACGAACAAAGACGTAAACTAATTTGGAAATTGGCAGAAACATTAAACTGTACCTTCGATAAAAATGCTTCGGGATTATTTGTCTGGGCAAAATTACCAGACTTTATAAAAGCAGAAGAGTTTATTGATGTGGTTCTTAAAAACAATCACATATTTATAGCACCAGGAACAATTTTTGGTAGTAAAGGAGAAGGCTACATAAGACTTTCTTTATGTGCTTCAACCGAAGATATTGAGGAAGCAATAGCAAGGATTAAATAAGTTGGCATTGTTCAGTCAACAGTAAAAACATTAAATAACAATAATTAATAATTCTTCCCTTTGGGAAGATGTCTCGAAGAGACAGATGGGCATGAAAAATATTTACATCGTAGGAATAGGTTTAATAGGTGGAAGTTTTGCTTTAAATATAAAAAAGTTGAATTCCGACGCTGTTATTTATGGTGTCGATAATAATGTAGAACATTTACAAGAAGCACTTTCACTTAATATTATAGATATAAAGGCAAAAATTGAAGATGTAGCAAATGCTGATTTAGTAGTGTTAGCAATTCCTGTTGATAGTTCGGTAATAGAGTTGCCTAAAATTTTGGATAAAATTCCTGATAATGCTTTAGTAATAGATGTTGGTTCAACAAAACTAGATATTTGTAAAGCAGTAGCAAACCATCCTAAACGTAGAAATTTCTTGGCGACTCATCCAATTTCTGGAACAGAGTTTTCTGGACCAAAAGCAGCTTTTCTTGAGTTGTTTCAAAATAAAACAAATATTATTTGCGAAGTAGAGCAAACAGCCTTTAAACTTCAACAAAAAGCAATCGAATTATTTGTAAATATTGGAATGCGAATTCGATATATGAATCCTAAAGAACACGATAAACACATTGCTTATGTTTCACATTTGTCACATATAAGCTCATTTATGCTAGGGAAAACAGTTATTAATAAAGAAAAAAATGAACGTGATATTTTTGATATGGCTGGAAGTGGATTTGAATCTACAGTACGACTGGCAAAAAGTTCTCCCGAAATGTGGACACCAATTTTTAAACAAAACAAAGACAATATTATTGAAACTTTAGAAGACTATATTAATAACCTCAATCAATTTAAAAAAATGATGGAAAATGATGATTTTAATGCAGTTTTTAAAGAAATGAAAGACACCAACTACATTAAACAAATATTAAAAGGAATACAATAATTAAAAGATTAACTCAGTAGAATAAAAATGTCTGAATGACAAAAAATGCTTATGAAAAACAAAAAAGAATTAAGGACATGGTTAGATGATTTACAATTAGATCATCCACTGGTTATTGCTGGACCTTGTAGTGCAGAGACAGAAGAACAAGTTTTAAAAACAGCACACGAATTAAAAGATACTGATGTTAATTATTATAGAGCTGGAATCTGGAAACCAAGAACACGACCAGGAATGTTTGAAGGTGTTGGTGCATTAGGATTAAAATGGCTGCAAAAAGTTAAGGAAGAAACAGGTTTAAAAACGGCGACTGAAGTAGCCAACAGAACTCATGTAGAATTAGCTTTAGAACATGATATAGATTTATTATGGATTGGTGCACGATCTACTGTAAGTCCATTTATAGTTCAGGAAATTGCAGATGCTTTAAAAGGAACAGACAAAGTAATATTGGTAAAAAATCCTGTAAACCCAGATTTGGCATTATGGTTAGGAGCTGTAGAGCGTTTAGCCAGTTCAAATATTAAAAAATTAGGCGTTATTCATCGCGGATTTTCTACTTACGAAAAAACCAAATATAGAAATAATCCAGAGTGGCAATTGGCTATTGAGTTACAATCCAGATTTCCAGATTTGCCCATAATTAATGACCCTTCACACATTACAGGCAATAGAGGTATGATTTTAGATGTTTCGCAAACTGCATTAGATTTAAATTTTGATGGTTTAATGATAGAAACTCATTGTGATCCAGATAATGCATGGAGTGACGCATCACAACAAGTTACGCCACAGAGTCTGGAACAAATAATGAAAGATTTAAAAATAAGAAAAGAAACGTCTAAAGAAGCCGAATACAATAATCTAATAAATACTTTGCGTACGCAAATTGACGTAATTGATCATCATCTTATAGAAGTTTTAGGTAAGCGTATGAAGGTTTCAGATGGGATTGGGACACTTAAAAAAGCAAATAATGTCGCTGTGCTTCAATCTAAAAGATGGAACGAGATTTTAGGCAAAATGATTTTAGAAGGAGAAGAAAATAATTTAAGCGAAGAGTTTGTACTTAGAATGTTTAAAGCGATTCACCAAGAATCCATTAATCATCAAGAAAAGATATTCAGACAAAAAAATGGCTCATAGTAGTGAGCCATTTGTTGTTTTAAAAAATAATAAGATTACTTATTTCTTTTAAAAATATATCTTGTAATAAAAATTCCTTTACCATCACCTTTTCCGCCTTCACTTTCAACAGCACTAGTTACAAAGGCTAATTCCCAGCCTTCCTCTATCATTGTATTAATTTTTGAAGTAATAAGTGCATCGTTTGCAGCTATATTTTGAAAACGAATTCCTCCTAAATTGTAGAAGTTTAAAAGTTTAGTTTCTTCAAAATTTTTAATTCTAATCTCATTTCTTTTAGACTTGTTTCGTTTATCTGTTTCTTTATCGTCTGTTCTTAAAGATGTAAATTCTTTATAATCTTTATCTTCTAATGCAGAAATAATTCTAGACCTACCTACTCCATTAGGAACAATAGATTCTACACTAGTAATTACTTTGTAAACCACTTGTGCATTTACATCGATAAATGAAATGAATGCTAAAACAATAATTAATAGTAATTTTTTCATGTTGTTGAGTTTTTTAAAATTAAGTAACGAATATACGTTTTTCTTCAGTTTAAAAATTGTTATTTTGCTTTATATATTTAGTAAATGACAGGAATTGTTTATAAATCTACAGGAAGTTGGTACACTATTAAGACCCTTAATGGTAAGTTTTATGAATGTAGAATAAAAGGGAAATTCCGTTTAAAAGGTATTAAAAGTACAAATCCTATTGCAGTAGGAGACTATGTAGATTTTGAGTTAGAAACAAAAAACAACAATGTAACAGGAATCATTCATAATATAAGAGAACGTAAAAATTATATTGTTAGAAAATCGGTAAAGCTTTCTAAGCAAACACATATTATAGCTGCTAACATCGACCAAGTATTCCTTTTAATAACAATTAATAATCCACAAACATTCACCAGTTTTATAGATCGTTTTTTGGTAACAGCCGAAGCCTATTCCATAAAAACAGTCTTACTCTTTAATAAAGTTGATGCTTACGATGAAAACACCTTGTTAGAAGTGAAATATTTAGCAGCACTATATAGGAAGATAGGTTACAAATGCATAGATATTTCTGCTAAAACAGGAAAAAATATTGATAAAGTAAAACAATTAATGAAAGATAAAGTAAGCATGTTTGCAGGGCATTCAGGCGTTGGAAAATCGACTTTAATAAATGCAATAGAACCTAATTTAGACTTAAAGACTAAAGAAATTTCATCACAACATTCACAAGGACAACATACTACTACTTTTGCTGAAATGTTTGAGCTAAATTTCGGTGCAAATATAATAGATACACCAGGAATAAAAGGTTTTGGAGTAGTAGATATGGATAAAGAAGAAGTTGGTGATTATTTTCCTGAGTTTTTTAAATTAAAGCAGGATTGTAAATTTTACAATTGTTTGCATGTTAAAGAACCCAAATGTGCTTTAAAAAAAGCTTTAGAAAATGATGACATTGCATATTCGAGATACAAGAGTTATTTACAAATTCTAGAAGGCGAAGATGAGCATTATAGAACTGATATCTGGGATAATGAGTAGTCGATTAGCTGTATTCAATTATAGTCT
This sequence comes from Bacteroidota bacterium, assembly GCA_003650305.1. Lineage (GTDB taxonomy): Bacteria > Bacteroidota > Bacteroidia > Flavobacteriales > Flavobacteriaceae > PRS1. The sequence goes on from QMOV01000067.1 coordinate 10,106, forward strand.
AACAGTAAAAAAGAATATAAATTATAGTTTCCTCTCTTTTGGAGAGGATTAAGGAGAGGCATGAAGGCAGTAATACAAAGAGTTAGTAAAGCAAGTGTAACTATAGAAGGAGCAAAAGTAGCTTCAATAGATAGTGGCCTTTTAATTTTGTTAGGTATTATTAACGAAGACACACAAAAAGACATTAATTGGCTCTCAAAAAAAATAGTTAATCTTCGTATTTTTGGAGATGAAGAAGGTGTAATGAATACTTCACTTATTGATATTGATGGTGAAGCTATAGTAATAAGTCAGTTTACACTTCATGCAAATGTAAAAAAAGGAAACAGACCAAGTTATATAAAAGCTGCAAAACCAGAAATAGCCATTCCACTTTATAAGGCTTTTGTAAAACAAATGGAGTTAGATTTAGGTAAAAAAATTAAAAAAGGACAATTTGGAGCAGACATGAAAGTAGAACTTTTAAATGATGGACCTGTAACTATAATTATTGATACTAAAAACAAATAGTAATGAACATACAAAACGCCCAACAACAGGTTGATGATTGGATTAAAGCACATGGTATTCGCTACTTTAACGAGTTAACAAATATGGCGCAACTTACCGAAGAAGTAGGAGAAGTAGCTCGTATTATTGCCAGACGTTATGGCGAACAAAGTGAAAAAGAAAGCGATAAAGATAAAACCCTTGGCGAAGAATTAGCAGACGTCTTGTTTGTAGTATTATGCTTGGCTAACCAAACAGGAATCAACCTTCAAGAAGCTTTTAATAAAAAGTTAGAATTGAAAGCAAAAAGAGATCACGACAGGCATCATAATAACGAAAAGTTAAAGTAACTTTGTGTTGCTCTCACAAAACAGAGAGTTAAGGAGTCAACATGGATATTTCACTTGATAAATCTAAAATCGCAAATCCAAAATCGATTATAACCATTACAGGTTCTAAAAGCGAATCTAATCGGTTGTTGTTGTTACAAGCATTATATCCAGAAATTAGTATTGAAAACCTTTCAAATTCAGATGACTCTGTACTGATGCAAAAAGCATTGCAATCAACTAAAAACGTGATAGATATTCATCATGCAGGTACAGCAATGCGATTTCTTACGGCATATTTTTCAATTCAAGAAGGTAGAGAAATTATTTTAACTGGTTCTAACCGAATGCAAGAACGACCAATACAAATTCTGGTGGAAGCATTACAACAATTAGGAGCAGAGATAAGCTATGAAAAAAATCAAGGATTTCCACCTATACAAATTAAAGGAAAGACATTAACTAAAAGTAAAGTAACACTTAATGCTAATGTAAGTAGTCAATATATTTCTGCTGTACTACTTATAGCTCCAAAACTTAAAAATGGTTTAGAACTAACTTTAGAAGGCAAGATTACTTCAGTACCTTATATAGAAATGACCTTGAGTTTATTGAAAAAGATTGGAGTTGAAACATCATTTAGTAATAATATTATTAACATAAAACATAAAACTCAAAACCCAAAATCCAATAACTTTGTTGTTGAATCAGATTGGTCTTCAGCTTCATATTATTATAGTATTGTTGCCTTAAGTGATGTAGGAACGGAAATTGGTTTATCGTTTTACAAAAAAAATTCACTTCAAGGCGATTGGGCTCTAACCGAAATTTATAAAGAGTTTGGTGTACAAACAACTTTTGAAAATGATTCCATAATCATAGAAAAATCGTCAATCGTCAATCGTCAATCGTCAATAGAATTTGATTTATCAAATTCCCCAGATATAGCGCAAACCATAGCTGTAACCTGTTTTGGGTTAGGGATTGAATGTTTCTTAACAGGTCTTCATACTTTAAAAATAAAAGAAACCGATCGCCTTTTAGCTTTAAAAATTGAAATTGAAAAATTAGGAGGACAAGTAAAAATAACTCAAGATTCACTACAAATATTAGATTCAAATAGTATAAACAAAAATATAAATATTGAAACCTATAACGACCATAGAATGGCTATGGCATTTGCACCTTTAGCATTAAAAACCCCTCTAATTATTAATGATGCAGAAGTAGTTTCAAAGTCTTATCCTAACTTCTGGAATGACTTAAAAACACTTGGCTTTCAGCTAACCGAAATAATAAACACTTAAATACTTGACAAGACCTATCTTGAGATTGTATATTTGCCACTTTCTAAAAATAATCGAAAAGAAGCAAATGAAATAAGAACATTGAATTGTCTATAGATTATGATAGATTTTTCATGCGAATTACATTTGGCTTAATTGTAAAATAAACACTATCAAATGAAATTATCACACTTTCACTTTAACCTTCCAGAAGAATTATTAGCAAAGTATCCATCAGAACATAGAGACGAATCTCGATTAATGGTCTTAAACCGTAAAGAGCAAACCATAGAGCATAAGCAGTTTAAAGATATTATTGATTATTTTGATGAAGATGATGTCATGATTCTTAATAATACTAAAGTGTTTCCTGCCAGATTATTTGGAAATAAAGAAAAAACTGGAGCAAGAATTGAAGTGTTTTTATTAAGAGAACTTAATGCCGACCAACGACTTTGGGATGTATTAGTAGATCCTGCCAGAAAAATTAGAATTGGAAATAAACTTTATTTTGAAGATGACGAATCGTTAGTAGCCGAAGTTATAGATAACACAACCTCAAGAGGTAGAACCTTACGTTTTTTATACGATGGTTCATACCAAGATTTTAGAGCTAAATTAAGTGAGCTAGGTAAAACACCTTTGCCAAAATATATTAAAAGAGATGTAGAACCTGAAGATGAAGAGCGTTATCAAACTATTTTTGCAAAAAATGAAGGTGCTGTAGCAGCTCCAACAGCTGGATTGCATTTTTCAAAACACTTGTTAAAACGCCTCGAAATAAAAGGAGTAAATTTTGCTGAAATAACTTTGCATGTTGGTTTGGGAACTTTCAACCCAGTTGAGGTAGAAGATTTATCTAAACATAAAATGGATAGCGAAGAAATAGTTGTAGATACAATTGCAGCACAAACTATTAATACAGCTTTAAAAAATAAGAAAAGAATTTGTGCAGTAGGCACAACAGCTATGAGAGCTGTAGAGAGTTCGGTATCATCTAGTGCAACGCTTAACGATTATACAGGTTGGACTAATAAGTTTATTTTTCCGCCTTACAAGTTTAGTATTGCCAATTGTATGATTACTAATTTTCACACTCCAAAATCAACACTATTAATGATGGCATCTGCATTTGGAGGTCACGATTTTATTAAGAAAGCTTATGTCGAAGCTATAAAAGAAGGATATAAATTCTATAGTTATGGTGATGCAATGTTAATTATATAACATAAATATGAGCCTCGTTTTTTCGAGGCTTTTTTGTCTAAAATATGTCAGTAAAGAAAAAAGACATACGTGTACTAACCAAAGACCAATTACGAGATTTTTTTGTAAGCCAAAACGATAAACCTTTTCGAGGCGATCAAGTTTACGAATGGTTATGGCGTAAATCTGCTCACAACTTTGAAGATATGACAAACATCTCAAAGGAGACAAGGCAAATGCTTGAAGATAATTTTGTAATCAATCATATAGAAGTAGATACCATACAGCGTAGTACAGATGGTACAATTAAAAATGCGGTACGATTACATGATGGTTTAATTGTAGAATCGGTTTTAATACCAAC
>QMOV01000068.1 GCA_003650305.1 Bacteroidota bacterium
ACCACCACCAGCTCCAGATGTTCCTAAAGTGAATGAAGTAAAGGAAATCGCACCTCCACCTCCGTTGCCAAACAATGCAACACCCGAGCAAAAAAGAAAATATAAAGAAGGATACAAAGATGGTCAAGTAGCTGCAAAGGTATTAAGACTTAAAGCTCAAAAAGGGGAATTGGTTAAAGTTAGAGAATTACGCTCAGATAAAGATAGACAAAGGATAAAAACTGAGAGGTTAGCACATAGAGAAGCTCAAGTTGCAGCTAGAGTTCTTAAAAATAAAGAGCAAAAAGAACAACTAGTTAGAGTAAGAGCAATACGCTATGATGAAGACAGAGAAAAGCTAAAAACTGAAAGGTTAGCACATAGAGAAGCTCAAGTTGCAGCTAAAGCGCTTAAACTTAAAGCACAAAAAGAACAACTAGTTAGAGTAAGAGCAATACGCTCTGATGAAGACAGAGAAAAGTTAAAAACTGAAAGGTTAGTATATAGAGAAGCGCAAGTTGCAGATAAAGTGCTTAAACTTAAAGCTCAAAAAGAACAATTGATTAGAGTAAAAGAGATACGTTTAAAGGAAGATAAAAAAAGATTAAAAGAAGAAAAGAAAGCTTATAAAAAAGCTCAGGCTAAAGAAAAAGCTCTGAAAAGAAAATCTAAAAAGAAGGATAATTAAACATATAACTATTCTCATCATCAAAATATAGAAGTAAAAGTCTCGATTTTCGAGGCTTTTTTGTAACAAATAGTGAAATGATGCGTACTAATAGACAATCAATCAAAATCAATCTTACCATGTTAAAACAATTTTTCATCATCTGTTCTGGTTCAGATACAGATATTCTCAACGACTGTTCTATAGGAGAACAAAACAAATATGCTGGCGTTGGTGCAACCGTTTTCTTTACAGCTGTTATGGCATTTATTGCATCCAGTTATGCGCTTTATACAGTTTTTGACAATCTCCTTACTTCCATTTTCTTTGGGATTATTTGGGGATTGCTCATTTTTAATTTAGATAGATATATCGTTTCAACCATTAAAAAAAGAGATAATTTTATTGACGAAATAATACAAGCTACTCCTCGATTATTATTAGCTGTTATTATTGCAATCGTAATCGCTAAACCTTTAGAATTAAAAATCTTTGAAAAAGAGATTAATCAAGTATTATTGGAACAAAAAAATGATTTTACACTGGCAAACAAAGATCAAATAGCTCAACAATACACACCAAAAATTGAAACCCTAAATAACGAAATTTTAGCTTTACAAAATCAAATTGATACTAAAGAGGCTGAAGTTAATGACCTATACTCAACATATATTGCAGAAGCCGAAGGCCGTGAAGGCACTTTGTTATTGGGCAAAGGTCCTGTTTATAAAGAAAAACGTGAGAAACATGATTCTGTTTTGGCAGAATTACAGCAGTTAAAAATCGAAAATAAAGAAAAGATTGTTTCAACTGAAGCTCAAATAGCAAAACTTGAAAACGAGTACGAAACACAAGTTGTTACCTCACAACCTATTATTGATAATTTTGATGGTTTAATGGCTCGTGTTAATGCATTAAGTGAATTGCCTTGGCTGCCATCATTTTTTATATTTCTATTATTTCTAGCTATTGAAACTTCTCCAATATTTGCGAAACTTATATCACCTAAAGGAGAATACGATATTAAATTAAACGATAATGAATCTGAATTAGAAAATTGGGCACAACAAAATTCTTATCAAAGAGATGTTTTATTAAATGCTGATAACGTCATAAATGACAGAGTTTATGGAGATATTTCGACAGAAGAAGAACTTTACGCTTATAAGAAGAAAATGGCTAGTGAACTTATGAAAAAACAACAAGACGCTTTTTACGAAAAGCAAGCTAGAATTCTTTAATTTATTTAAGCGGCATCATTAGACTTAAAATGATCATACAAATCTTTGCACCCTAAACCAACAATAGATAAACTTTTGTGTTTAGTAATAGATTCATTATGAAGTTTTGCTAAAGCATTAACACCATAGCGATCTATTCCTTCTAGTTCTTCAATACTTATTGTGATTTTTTCAGACGCTTCGAAGATATTTTGAAACTCGTTTAGAAAAACATGAATATTTCCTTTATGAAGATTCCCTTCAATCTTAAAAAGATTATTATATTTTGTAATTTTTAAATCCATATCAGCATATTTAAACTATTAAACAATAAATTAGGTGCTATAAATCAGTAATTACAATGTAAATATGTAAATAAAAAATTAATCAAACTTATTTATTCGATGAAATGAGTTTAGTTTCAGTTATCTAAACAAAAACTAGTTTAAATGGGAAAAACAACCTATAAAAGGTAATTCAAGAACATTAAATTTAATGAAAATGAACAATTGTTACTAAAACTTATTGTATAATTATGAATTATGTTACTAGAAAAGCAACATTAAAAGACTTACCTATTTTATTACAATTTGAGCAAGGTGTTATAAAAACAGAACGTCCTTTCAATCCAACAATTAAAGAAGGTAAAATTAACTATTATAATATTCCAGAATTAATTACAAGTGAGAATTCTGCTGTATTTGTTGTTGAAATTAACAATGACATCGTAGCATCAGGCTATGCTAAAATTAAAGATGATAGACATTATTTAAAGCATAAAAAACAAGGCTATTTAGGTTTCATGTTTGTTCCTAATGAGTTTAGAGGAAAAGGACTAAACCAATTAATTATTGATGCATTACTTAATTGGTGTAAAAGAAAAAATATTTTTGAAATTAGATTAGACGTGTATGATGATAATTTACCAGCCATTAGAGCTTATGAAAAAGTAGGCTTTAAAAAACACATGATTAATATGAGATTCGATATTGAAGATTTAGATATTTAAACGATACTAAAATCTTCGATCTGGATGAAATGGAATTAAACTTAATGATGGATTTTGTTCCGAAATAATTTCTGAAACCAATTTCCCAGTTGCAGTAGCCATACTCCAACCCATCATAGCATGACCCGTTGCTATAGTTAAATTATTATATTTTTCAGATTTCCCAATATAAGGCAATCCGTCTGGTGAAACTGGACGCAAACCACAAGCCGCATTATCTTTCTCTTCTTTAGAAAGCACAATATTAGGATAATATCGTGTTACAGCATTAGCAATGGCTTCTACTCTCACTTTACTAATATCATGATTTATTCCAGCAATTTCCATAGTCCCAGCAAAACGTGTAAAACCATTCATAGGAGTTACAGCAGCTTTAGATTCAGCCATGATTGCAGGAATTGTTATTTCAGTAGTGTTTTTTGTGTCTATTCGATAACCTTTTCCTGCTTGAAGCAATAATCTCAATCCCAATTTTTTACTCAATAAAGAGCTCCAAGAACCAGCTGCTAATACAAATTCATCTGCTTGGAGTTTCTGTTTATCTGTTTTTATTGTTGATATTTTTCCGTTTTGAACATCAATATCTTCAACCTTTTCATTAATGAAGAATTTTACACCAACTTCATTTAAATGTGCTTTCATTTCTGTCATAAACTCATTAGGTGTTGTATGATGATCGCAGTTAAAATATACTCCACCAATAGTATTAATCTCCACGTTTGGTTCTAACTTCTTTATTTCTTCTGCATTAACCACTTTTGCTTCTAACCCAAGATTTTTGGCTAATTCAGCCATTTTCACCTCTTCTTCTAGTATTGTCTCTGTCTGGCATAACATAAAGAGTCCTTTTTTATCGTAATGACACGAGAAATTTTCAGATTTTTTTATATCATAGTATAAATCTTGACTCAACACCGAAATATCTCTTATAACTGGAGCTGATTTTGCTACATGTTTAGCATTACAGGATTTATTAAACGCCAAAGCCCATTTTAAAAAATCTAAATCTAAACGTGGTTTTATATACAATGGACTTGAAGAATTAAACATCCATTTTAATCCTTTTTTCATTGCACCTGGAGCTGATAATGGAATGATATGACTAGGCGATAAATAACCAGCATTTACATAAGAAGCTCCTGAGTCTAAATTAGATTGATCCACAACTATAACTTGATGACCTTCACTTTGAAGATAATAAGCAGAACATAAACCTATAATTCCGCCACCAATTACAATTATTTTTTTACTCATTTTTAGTGTTCTTAATGTAGTTGTTAATTCTTTCTTCAAGAATAGAAAGTGTAACCGTTCCTTGTTCTAAAACAACTTCGTGAAATTCTCGAATATCAAATTTACTTCCTAATTCAGCTTTTGCTTTTTTACGAAGTTCCCTAATTTTCAGTTCTCCAATTTTATAAGATAGTGCTTGTCCTGGCCATGAAATATATCTATCTATTTCGGTATTGACATTGTGTAAAGACAATGCTGAATTAGAACTCATATATTCTACAGCTTGTTCGCGTGTCCAATTTTTAGTGTGAATTCCTGTATCGATAACCAATCTACAAGCGCGCCACATTTCGTAAGTTAATTTTCCAAATCTCTCATAAGGAGTCTCATAGATTCCCATTTCATCTGCCAAAAACTCGCAATACAAACCCCAACCTTCTCCATAAGCAGACAAATATATATCTCGTCTAAATTGTGGAATACTGTCTCCTAGCTCATTGTTTAAACTCCCTTGCAAATGATGTCCAGGAACTGCTTCATGAACTGTTAATGATGGTAAAACATAAAGTGGACGACTACTTAAATTATAAGTGTTTACCCAATAATATCCTGGTTCTGTACTGTTTTTTTTAGTGCCAATATAACGTCCTGTTGTATATTTAGGAGCAATGGCTTCTGGAACAGGAGCAACACCATAAGGCTTTCGAGGTAAAGTGATAAAATATCTTGGTAATTGTGCATCTACTTTCTTGGCAATATTTCGTGCTTCTTTCAATAAGTCGTCGGCAGTTTTAGCATAAAATTGTTCGTCTGTTCTCAAGAATTTTAAAAAGTCTGCAAAGGAATCTTCAAAACCAACTTCATCAATAATTAGTAGCATTTCGCTTTTAATTCGTGATACTTCATCGAGTCCTTTTTGATGAATTTCATCGGCAGTTAAATCTAATGTTGTATAATAATTTATTCTATTTTGGTAATAGGCTTCGCCATTAGGTGTTGACGAAACACCAAGAGCTGTTCTTGTTTTTGGCAAATATTCGGTTTCAAAAAACGATTTTACAATTTTAAATTGCGGAATAACATTCTCTTCGATTGTCTTTTTTGCTATAACTAAAACCGAATCTTTTTGTGCATCTGTAATCTGATCAGGTAAGTTTTTAAAAGGAGAATAATAATAACTGTTCTCAAAATTTTCTACAATATGTGTATCATAAGAAGTCTCATATCCATTATTAAAAATGACTCTGGGTTGCGAAACTCCTTTTTCTAAACCCTTTCGCAATAAAATTAAATGCTCATGGATATATTTCGGAATCGCATTTAATTTATTTAAATATTCCTTTGTTTGTTTATAATTGGTTAATGGGCGAACGATATAAGGTAAATTATTATGAAAACCTGTATCTGACAACAATGGATTAAGATACGCTTCGTATTCATAAAAATCTATGGCTTCTTTTAACTGAAACTTCATTAACTTCAATGAAATTTTATCGGTTTCGTTTAAATTATCTGTATTAATTTCAGAAAGTTGTTCTAATTTCTCTTTGCCATATTCAGCTTCAGATTTATAATATCTTTCTGTAAAAATTCCCAGAGGATAAGTATCTTTATCATAACTTTCTCTGTCTTGGATTTCTGTAATTATTTTCGATAATTGTTCTGAAGGTGATTCTGTTTGACAACTCATCAACACTAAAAAACTGATAAAAAGTAATGTAATCTTCTTTATCATGATTATTTAATTTTGTTTGTGGTTTGCATTCCATTAATCATTCTGGAAATTGAAAGCGGATTTTCATTTTTTAACTCATCTGGCAATAAACTATCTGGCCAATTTTGATAGCTAAATGGTCTTACCCAACGTTTTATAGAATGGATACCAACTGCTGTAAAACGACTATCTGTTGATGCAGGATAAGGCCCTCCATGTTGCATTGAAGTGCAAACCTCAACTCCAGTAGAAACACCATTATAAATGATTCGCCCTACTCGATTTTGAAGCGCTTCAACAATACTTATATATTGCATAGCTTCGTTATTTTCGGCAATTACAGTTCCTGTTAATTGTCCTTCTAATTTCGAGATTATGGTTTCTAATTGCTCTTCATTTTCACATTGAACGACCAAAGAAAATGGTCCAAATACTTCTTGATGTAACGTTATGTTCTCAAGAAACGTACTACCTTCAACTGTAGTCACAGTTTGTCTTGCATAATTAGATTTTACATCGGGATTATAATCTGCAACAATTCTTAATCCACGTTGAGAAATAGTTTTCTGTTTGTTACTCTCGTATGCTCCAATAATGTTTGGATGCAACATGCATGAAGGCTCCTTTTTTAAAATTTCTACTGATAGATTTTGAATGAAATTTGATAGACCTTTTCCTTTTATTCCTAATAATAATCCAGGATTGGTACAGAATTGCCCTGTTCCTAAAGTGATTGAACCTGCATATGTTTTGGCTAAACTCTTACCTCGTTTTTTTAGAGCTTCTGGAAGAATAACAACTGGATTAATACTTCCCATTTCGGCAAAAACAGGAATTGGTTCTTTACGTTGTGAAGCCAAATCGTATAGTGATCTTCCTCCTCTTATACTTCCTGTAAATCCGACTGCTTTTACTTCTGGATGTTGAACGAGTTGTACACCAACATCTATTCCACTGCTATTTAAATTGGAAAATACACCATTTGGCATTCCAGTTTTTCCTGCTGCTTTAATTATTGCTGAAGCCACTAATTCTCCTGTTCCTGCATGCATTGGATGTGATTTTACAATAACTGGACATCCAGCTCCTAAAGCTGATGCTGTATCTCCACCAGCTGTTGAGTAGGCTAACGGAAAATTACTTGCTCCAAAAACCACAACTGGACCAAGAGGTACAAACATTTTTCGCAAATCTGGTTTTGATATTGGTTTTCTATCTGGTATTGCAGTATCTATTGCAGCTTCAACCCAAGAGCCTTCTTTTACTAAATCTGCAAAACTTCTTAATTGAAATATGGTTCTTCCGCGTTCTCCTTTTGCCCTTCCTTCTGGCAATCCTGTTTCTGAACTATACATTTGTATTAGAGTTTCATCTAAATCTAGAATCTCGTCTGCAATTGCGTTTAAAAAATCTGCCTTTTGTTTACCTGAAATAGTTTGAAGAATTTTAAAAGCATTTGAAGCTAATGTAACGGCTTCATTTATTTCTTGATCAGTTGCTTCTGTAAAAACATGTTCGTTTTCTATATTTAATTGTGGATTAAACGTTTTATACGTTTTGGTTCCTTTAGATGATAGCTTATTGCCTATATAGTTATTTCCTGTAATCATGTCATAGTGTTTAAATATTTCTCTATTCATTTTTTTTTGTTCAAAGAAAACGAATCAAAAGAAAAGGCATTTTTAAAAGGCATTTTTTTTTATTCTATTAATAGGAAAAACCTTTTTCAACATTTTAATTTTAATAAATAGTTGAAATTACTCTTGATTGTAAGCACTAAATCTTTCTTTTTGATTATTCTTAAAATTACGAATTTAAGAATCTAATGTAAACAAAAAAAGACTGCCTTTTCAGACAGCCTCTTTAAAACTATTTTTTTTAATGTCTACTTACTGAGTCCTCCTACAAACGTGTAGATAGCATCACTATGTATTCCAGTAAAATATTTACCAGCTCTTTTGCCTCTTTCTTTTCGTGCAGTATCATCTGGCCATGCTTCTTTAGCAAGTTCTCCATTTCTGTCAAAATGTTTATCATAATCTGCTAAACTATCAAAGAAAAATGCTTCAACTCTCTCTGTACTATCTGCTCCATAAAAATGTGCATGAGGAAAATAAGCTTTAATAAGTTCATTTTTATTGATTATGTTTTCTAAATAACCATCACGTAGCTCTACAAACTCTTTACCAGATCCATCACTTGGGAAATTAGCATGGCTTCTACGCACATAAAGTATCATACCATCTTTTGGAGCTTCTGTAAAAGATTTAGTTCCTGGAGTAACGCTATATATTTCATCGGAATGCTTGTTAGAATAATAAGCATTACGTTTTGTAAAGTATTCTCTACGAGCAGTAGTGTCTGCCCAATGCTCTCTAGCCAATTCACCATTTCTATCTGATGCTTTATCTATTGCGTCCCAAGATGCATAGCCTTGTACATAGATTATTTCTGAATTGTCTGTAGATATTTGATGTAAATAAAAAGATGCTGCTAAAATGTGCTCATTTTTCATTGTAACATTGTCTAAATATTCATTTTCTACAGCTTTCCAGGTATCCATGTCAAAATCTTCATAATCCATGTTCCAATGCATAGTTGTTACTGTATAATACTTTGCTTGTTGAGGTGCATCCTCTTGAGAAAAAGCAGTAGTAGAAAATAGCAATAACATTGCAGTTAAAGCACTGAAAAATCGGTTGGTTGTTTTCATAATTTGTTAAAATTTAGTTAGTATAATGATTAAAATTAAATTCTACTCAAAACATTATTAGGTTTTAATAAATTAAGATTTGAGGCAATCTTGTTTTAGTGCTATTGACCAATAAAAAAAGGGAGAGATTTAAACTTATTGATTATAACAAATATACAAAAAAAATATAACATGTTGAAATTAAGACTATTAAGTCTTTTATTGAGCATTATATTAATTGGCTTCTAAGCTTTTTTGGCATAGATTTTACAACCATATCGTAGGAATGGTCTATAAGTTCTAAAATGAATTTTGGAGGTATTTCACCTTTATAAATGTAAACCGAATTCCAAAGCTTTTTATTCATATGAAATCCTGGTCTTATACATTCAAATTCTTCACGAAGCTCTAGGGCATAATCTGGATTGCATTTTAAGTTTATATAAGGATTGCCTTCTTCCCATGTTTTAAGAGACATTAATGCAAACATTTTATTTAAAACTTTAAACACCAAAACATCTTCATCAAAAGGGAAACTTTCAGTTACTTTTTTTTTGCTTAAACAGTAATTTCTTATTTGTTCAATATTCATAAGCCTATCCTAACCTTCCCAAAGGAAGGGATTTTTTATCAGTTAAACTTTCAATATTACTCAGTTTTATACAAAATGGGTTTACTTGGTGAAGCATCATTTTCAAAAGGAGCAATCTGAATGTTTAAAAAATAAGTGCCATCTTTAGTTTTATTGGGCACAAAAATAAATTCGGTTATTGTTGCGTTTAACCTCATTTTTCCTGACGTATTCCAAAAGGCATTATGTGCCAACAGCTTACCATCATCTTTTTCTTTATCTATACTTGGCAAATCTATTAGTAAATGCTTTACGCCTTTTTCACGCAAATAAATTGCCGCATCTTCTAGTAAGTAAGGTGGATTTGTATTGGAATATTGTTTAGATAATTTTTCGGTGGTATTAGGAATTGTTCTTATAATAATCGCTTCACGCTTTTTGTTTCCTAAAGCAAACTGCAATTGTTTTTTTGAGATTACAAAATCATCTTCAAGCTTTTCTGGAGCAACTGTAATGACTTCAGCTAAAAAGAAAAACTGTTTTAAATTCTGATTTATTGAATATTTTTTTTTAGTAATATGACCAACACATTCGGTATGTGTGCCATGTGCATGAGGATTAAAATAAATATTGTTAAAATTAACATCTGCTCCTTGTGCAACACTTCCTATCCAACCATCAGCTTTTACAGGTTCAATTTTTGGTTCTTTTAAATACCACGCATTTACATTGTTTTTTGAAGCTAATAAAGGAATAGAAATATCAAGTGGTTTTGACAAATCGATCTGGTATTTTTTGGAGTTGAAATGGATGGTTGCAATCATATTCAAATATAATCAAATCTTGAATAAGTTTGAAGCAATCCCGTCTATCAGGAATTTTCCTTTTTGAGTGGCTTTTAAGATACTTCGACTGCGCTCAGCATGACAATCTTCTAGCATAAGTAATTCCTGATTAATAAATTTTTTGGCTGAAGCTAATAAATGTGATTTGTATTTTAACCCGAATTCAGTTTCAATTTTGTTTAAAGAAATTCCCCAAATGGTTCGCAAACCTGTCATTATGTATTCGTTATATTGGTCTTGTTTTGATAAGGTTTCGACTGTATTGGGCAATTTGTTATCTTGAAGACTCTTTATGTATTTTATGTTATTAGCAACGTTCCAACTGCGTTGTGTTCCATTAAACGAATGTGCTGAAGGACCAATGCCTAAATAGGATTTTCCAAGCCAATATGAGGTGTTATGCTTGGAAAAATAGTTTGATTTTCCGAAGTTGGAAATTTCGTAATGTATAAAACCATGTTTTTTGGTTTCTTCGACTAAATGATTAAAATGTTGCAAAGCTAAAGCTTCATTTATTGGTGGATAAGTTCCTCTTTTTATAAATGTTGATAAAGCTGTTCTTGGTTCTACTGTTAAGGCATAACTCGATATATGATTTATTCCAAAACTAAAGGCAATTTGTAGGTTTTCGTTCCATTTTTCAATACTCATATTAGGAAAACCGTAAATTAAATCGATAGTAATATTATCGAAGTGGCAAGTAGCCACAGACAAGCAATCTTTTGCTTCTTTTGCTGAATGAGCACGATTCATGCTTTGTAATTCGTCTTCAAAAAAGGATTGAATGCCAATACTCAACCTGTTAATTCGCGAAGTTGTTAAGTCGTTTAGTTTTTGTTTTGAAAGGTCATCTGGATTGGCTTCAAGCGTAATTTCTGGAGCATCAATCACATTATAATTTTTATAAACTGTATCAATCAATAATTGTAATTCGTTTATCGATAATAAACTTGGTGTTCCTCCTCCAAAATAAATGGTTTCAATAGATTCATTTATTTCGTTTATTTCGTTTTTTCGCAATTCTATCTCTTTTACCAAAGCTTTAATAAGTTCATCTTTCTTTTTTAAAGATGTCGAAAAATGAAAATCGCAATAATAACAAGCTTGTTTGCAAAATGGGATATGAATGTAGATTCCACACATTTAGTAATCAGTCACAGTTTTCAGTTATAGTGATTTTCAATTTATGCTATAAATAATTTTGATAAACATCTTTTTTTCATAAAATAATTTTACTCAATAAAATTACTGTTAACTGCCACTGCATACTGTTTACTTCTTAACTCTATCTTCATTTTGCTTAACAAAAGCACTCCATCCTGTATAGCTTTTGCCAACAGTTATTCTCCCAGCATTATAAAAATGACAAACTGCAGCTGCAAGACCATCTGTAGCATCAAGATTTTTTGGCAACGTTTTTAAGCTCAATAAATGTTGAAGCATTTTGGCCACTTGTTCTTTACTGGCATTACCATTTCCTGTAATTGCCATTTTAATTTTTTTTGGAGAATATTCGGTAATTGGTATTTCTCGAGATAAACCTGCCGCCATAGCAACACCTTGGGCACGACCAAGCTTCAACATACTTTGTACATTCTTACCAAAAAAAGGTGCTTCGATTGCTATCTCATCTGGATGATGTGAGTCTATGAGCTCTACAGTACGTTCAAAAATTAGTTTGAGTTTTAGGTAATGGTCGTCATATTTTTTAAGGTTGAGTTCATTTAGCTGCATGAGCTCCATTTTTTTATTAACCACTTTTATGAGCCCAAAACCCATAATTGTAGTTCCTGGATCTATACCTAATATAATTTTGTCTTTCTCCATTAATCGCAATAATAACAACCGCTTAAAGATACTGAAACGCCAAGTGTAACAGCAAATAAATTCTTATTAAAAGTCCCAAAGCCTTTAGAAATTGGATCGTATGTTTCATTCCCAGCAAAACTAAATATATACGAAACATCTGTAAACACCGAAAAAGTTTCAGATACATTATAATGCACTTCAACTCCAGCTATAGTATTTATGAACGATGTTTTGTTTTCTCCAAAATTCCCTAGAGGTTTTATAATGCTTATTCCTGGGCCAACATGTGCAACCAAACCAATTTGTATAGGTAAAAATCCGAAAAGCAATGTTGTATCGTAAACAAATTGAGCATTAATTCTTGTATAGTTAGTTTTGAATTCTGCTGAATCGTTTGCATTAGAAAACCTATTATATCCAAAATCTAATTTTGCGCCTGCTGTTTTAGTAAACATATGTTGTACACCAAGATTAATCGTTGGAAAATTAATAGGTTTTGCTTCAAAACCAGAAACAAAACCATCAACGTCGGGATAATTAAATCCAAATGCTAATTGCAATTTCCATTTACTGATTTCTGCTTGTGTGTATCCAACAACTGAAATTAATATAAAACTAAAAAGCAGAACAACTTTCTTATATTTTTTAAAATTTGAGGTCATCTTGTAATAATAGTTTTAATTTGTGTTATTCTCTTAAAAATAAATTTAAATACTGAAATTAATTTATCATAAATGCTTGGAAACTTGTCATACAAAACTAAACAATTCTTTTTTACACTTATTAAATTAAGTATTGTTGTTGGAGCTTCCTATTTTATATATCATAAATTGGCGCATAATGATAATCTCCATTTTAATGATTTTATTGTGTTTTTGACCAAAAACGACTTATTTTTGACCAAAAACATTGTTTTTTTAATCATTTTGAGCGTTTTTAACTGGTTTTTTGAAATCTTAAAATGGAAAAATCTAGTATCTTACATTAAAAATATTTCTTTTTTTGAAGCTCTAAAACAAAGTTTAGCTGCTCTAACAGCTTCGTTATTTACACCAAATAGAATTGGTGAATATGGAGCTAAAGCCATCTATTTTACTAACCCTTTCAGAAAACGTATTTTGCTCTTAAATTTAATTGGAAATATAGCTCAAATGGCTACAACATTAGTATTTGGTATTATTGGATTTTCTTTGTTTGTTTCGAAATATAATATAGACATTACTTATTATAAAATGCCCCAACTACTTGGACTCGCAATTATAGTTATAGCCTTTTTATTATTTGTAATTAAACGAACCAAGCTTAAAATTAAAGGATTTTTTATACAACGTATTAGAGACTTTATAATTAATATACCTAAAAGAATTCATATTAAAAATGTGATTTTTTCGGTAATTAGATACCTGATTTTCACGCTTCAGTTTTACTATTTATTAACCCTTTTTAGTGTAGATATATCTTATTTTAATGCAATGATTGTAATTGCATCTATGTATTTATTCTCTTCAATTATTCCAACCATTTTTGTGTTTGATGTTGTAGTAAAAGGAAGTGTAGCACTTTTCTTGTTTGATATTGTTGGTGTAAACGAACTAACCATTTTAAGCGTGATAACACTAATGTGGATACTCAATTTTGTATTACCTAGTGTGTTTGGTGGTTTATTTGTTTTAAATTTTGAACATTATAAAACAATAAATTCAACCTCTAACAATGAATAGTTAACTTATGATTTTAAGCATTTTTATTATTGCTATTATCTACTCCGTTTTAATTGGAAGTTTTATTATTGGTTTTGATTGTGTTGAAGAATTTAATATTGAATCTACAACTGCAACAAGCTCATTTTCAATTATAATACCTTTTAGGAATGAAGCAGGAAATCTATCAGAATTATTACAATCGCTTTCTAATTTACATTATCCAAAACATTTATTTGAAATTCT
>QMOV01000069.1 GCA_003650305.1 Bacteroidota bacterium
CTACACTTAATCAATAACTCATCGGATTAGATGAAAATCCTTTACCAGAATTTATGGTTGCATATACTTTAGATTCCATTATTTCACCAGAAACACGTATCCCAATTTCTTTGAGATACAATTTCCATTCATAAAAGATCTTTTTTTCACCATCTCTTTTGGTATCATCTAAGAAAATTATGAAATCGGGAAATAAAGCATTAGAAATCTCAATTAGAGCTGGTAATCTTATCAACTTATTATTTCCAGCTCCTGGACCATCAACGATCACTAAATCAAATTGCAGGGTCATAATAGCTTTTGATAAAATCGCTACATCATACCATAATCCGTTATATTTTTCTGAGGCATATTCTTTTAGAGGAATGTATTCTACAAAAGCCTGATCTTCGCAACCATATTTTTTCAATAGTTCGTTAATATATTGCGCCCATTCTTTATTATCTTCAATAGAAATCATTGAAGCCTGAATATTATTATCTTTTAAATATTTTGCAATAATTATTGTGGAAATACCTGAACCAAATTCAATGATTGAGTTTCGTTTATTAATTTGAATTTCATTAATGATATGAAGAATTGTATTTGGGTTTAATGAAAAAGGAGTAAAAGGCAATATAGTACTGGTTGGAAAAAGCCTATGCAATAACAAGGAGGCAAGAGTGTCATAGGTATTTCTGTTACTTTTATTAAAATAGGAAT
Source organism: Bacteroidota bacterium (assembly GCA_003650305.1). Classification (GTDB taxonomy): domain Bacteria; phylum Bacteroidota; class Bacteroidia; order Flavobacteriales; family Flavobacteriaceae; genus PRS1. The sequence goes on from QMOV01000069.1 coordinate 703, forward strand.
CTAATCGTGCTAATTCTTTTATTTTTTTAATCAATTTCATAACTACTCTGTCTTATTGCTTTTATAAAACGTTTCTCCCAGTCTTCATAATTCCAGACAGTATTTGCTTCTTCTAGAAGTAAATTTGTCTTTTCTACTTTAAAAGCTTGATCAAAAACTTGAATCCAATTATCCAACATATTTGGATCATCTACCAAAAAAACATTTTTATTCCCTTTTAATACTTCTTCTATAGCACCATTATTAGAAGCTATAACAGTATTACCTGTTTTAAGTGCTTCAATCATGCTTAGTCCAAATCCTTCTTTACATAAAGAAGTAAACATATAATAATCTCCTACCTGAAGGTATTTTGCAATCTGATCATTAGGAAGCCTTCCTATATTTTTAATATTTGGATGATCTATCTTTTTCTTACTTCCTAAAATCAAGATCCTAAGTTTTGGATGTTTTTTAAATAAGGTTATTATAATTTTTTTAAATAACTGAAAACCCTTAATAGGTCTTTCATTAGCCATCCAAATAAGTATTTTATCTTTCTGAACATACCCTAATGATTCTTTCATTTTATTCTTTTCAATATCATCAAGCGGGAAAAAATGCTTTGAATCCACACAGTTGCCAATTATATGTACTTCAGGTATAAATGCAAAAAAGTTATCTTTGGATGATTGATATCCCAAATTAGACAAAAACAAGATCTTGTCTATTTTATTAAGAATATGTTCTTTCAGGGTGAGTTGAAATCCATGAAAAGAGTAAATGATTTCAACAGGGCAATGAAATTTTTCTTTTCTAAGAACAAAAGCTTCTACCAAATGTGGATCATCCATTATAACAACACTAAGTTTATTAGATTCTCATGATAATTTTAAAGCAGCTCTTAAAAAGTCCTTAGCTACCCATTGCAATAAAATATGTTTTCTCAAGCGTTTGTTCCAGGTAAGAAATTTTCTTTTTTTACAATAATAATGATTGTCTGTAGCTTTAGAAGGAGATAATATTGCTTCAAATAGATTGTTCCTTTTATTAAACATATCAATTCGAGTTAACCAACTTCCAATTCTTTTTGAAGGTAAGCCAATATTAGAAACCAAAATGTATTGATGTCCTTTCATATTAATAGGGCTGTTTCATCCCTTTAAATTTAAAGTAATATTTTCTAAATCTTGAAAAAAGCAGCTTGTGTATCAGTTTCCCAAGTAAATATCCAAATTTACTAATGGGTTTAACCGGAGGCAAATTATTCAATAAACTATAAGACTGATTGCTATTAATAACTTTATTGAATTCCTCAGCCATCCATTCTTCCTCCACATTTCCCAAATGATATGCATAATTATTCAACGTAGAGAGCCTTAAAAACCCTCCTTTATCATTAGGGATATCTATATATTTATTTTCACTTCCTCCAACAATCTTCATATTACATATTTCTTTTGGAGCATGATTAAAAACTTCAGCTCTAAAAGTAGCAACAAAATGACCACAACCCATAACAGCTTTTCCTTTTTTATTACTAATGGTCAGGTATTTTTCTAAATGAATATCTTTATACATTTCCCTGCCAATACTCTTTTGAAATTTCTTCATTCCTTCAGGATCTATAACATCTGAAAAATTAAGCTTCCCTTTAAATAAAGCATAATATTTTGTGCAATTAAGATATGAGCTAGCAAAACCCTTGCTACTTGGAACGGGAGACACCATGCCTGATTCAGGGAAATCATTAAGAATTTTTTCTACTTCCTGCTGCCATTCAGGAAGAAATAACACATCTGCATCAGATATAGTAATAATTGGTTCTAAATTACTTTTTATAGCAGAATATAAAGCATTGATCTTTCCTAAATTAACTTTTGAATGAAGGTATTGGTCTATTTTTTTATTAGAATCGAATAGTCTTCTTAAATATTCAGAAGCCTCATTACAACAGCCATTATTAATAATTGATATTTTGGTTTTTGAATGAATGGTATGCAATAAAGATTCAAAACAAAGTTTAAGTATTTTTAATCCATCCTTAAAATAGTCTTCGGTAAGATTGGGTAAATATACAGGTATTATGACCCTATGATAAGATTCAATTTCAAGTTTATTATATTCTTTTTCAGGATTATTTCCTATTCTCATAATAGGCTATTAATTTGTTTAAACCATCCTCTAAAGAGACCTGTTCTCTCCCCAATAATTTTTTCATTTTAGAAGTGTCTGGGCATCTTCTTGCCATATCACCTTCTTTTAAAGGAGGTTTATGTACGATGTTAGAGCTCGAATTGGTTATATCAATTATCTCATGAGCCAATTCTAAAATAGTCATTTCTTTATCACTCCCAACATTGAGAACTTCATTAACAAATGATTTACTATTCATTGCTTTAATACAAGTAGCGATATTATCATCTACAAAACAAAAAGATCGGGTTTGTAATCCATCACCATAAATATATAAAGGGTCATTATTCAATGCCGCTTTTAAAAATTTAGGGACTACAAAATCTTCACTTTGTTCAGGCCCATAAGTATTAAAAAATCTAAAAATGGTGTATTCCAATCCATACTCTTGATAATAAGTCCTGAAAAAGGCCTCTCCTATATTTTTTACAATGGCATAGGGTAATCTTGAATTTAAAGGGGTGGTCTTCTCATTCTGTGGAATTTCAAAGGGCTCTCCATATACCTCAGAGGAGCTAGAATAAAACACTCTTTTCACCCCAGTATTTTTTGACAGAGAAAGTATGTTCTTGATCCCTTCAATATCATTCAAAACCATCATAGGATTATCCAAGGTACGCTGAACACCTACTAATGCAGCATAATGAAAAACATAATTAAAATCGTACCGCCCAAAAACAGCTACGATATCGTTATAATTATTTACATCAGCATTAATAAAAGATACATTATTTGTTTTAGGGACTTTATCCAAATCACCTGTAGCTAAATTATCAATAATTACGATTGTATTATCAGGGTCATGAGATAATTTTAGCGCTAAAGCACTTCCAATATTTCCAGCACCACCAGTAATCAAATATGTTATTGTACTCATGTAATCAATTTTTTTATAAGCAATTTAATATTTCCAAATTTAAGAAACCAAAAATGATTCAACTTATTTATTAAAATAATTATTCAAACAATGCAAGGGGCGCATATACAGATTAAAGTTACTTAATTTTATTTTATTTAATATATATACTGAATTCCAATTGTTTAATGCTTGTTTAAGTAGTCTAATAGCTATTCTATGGAGTAATATAGGGTTTGAAATCCCCATATCCTTAAAATTAGTAATCATTTTTAATTCTATTCCTATATATTTTTCTTTTTGGCATGACAATCTTTTATCATCATTATATGTTCTGTAAAAAGCTAATGGTTCTTCAATATATAGTACTTTGTGCCTATAAAACAAACGCTGATAGAAATCAAGGTCTTCTCCAACTTTAATACTTTCATCAAACATCAAATCACTTTTAAAAACTTTTTTTCTTATTAATGGCGTAGGAGATTTCACTACCCAAACCCCTAAAGCATTCCAAAAAACATTCCCCGATCGTTTATGAATTTTATTACTCGCAGCTCCAATAAATTCTCCTGTTAATTCTCCTTCTTCATCAACAACAAATGCAGAAGAGTGAATTAAATCAATATCTTTTTCAATTAGCAAAAGGTTAACTTGTTTTTCAATTTTATCTTCTTTCCAAAAATCATCATCATCCAAAAAAGCAATAAATTCCCCATGACTTTTCATAAACCCAAAATTCCTTGCCGATGACAATCCTCCATTATTTTTATAGAAATAATTACAATTTTCATGTTTATTACAAAACTCTAATGCATAATTATTATTTGATCCATCATCAATAACTATTATTTCAATATTGGTATAAGTTTGGTTAGCAACACTATCAATAGCTTTTTTTAAAAAAGTTGGGCGATTATATGTCGGTATAATAACACTTACCAAAGGAGATTTCATAAAGACAGTCTCTTTTTTATTCTTTTCCAAATTCCTTTTATAGTATTACGTTTTGCCTCATATAATTGCCTTTGCAGTAAAAGGTGGTTCTTATAATCGATGTAATAGATCCCATATAATTTCTCAAACATTCGTTCATCCTCCTCCTTTTTGTTTTGTTTAAAATCTGCATCATTACTCATCCCTGATAAGTCAAATATAGTTAAGGAGTATTTTATATGTTGAAAGGTAAATAAATTGCTTAAGAAGCATTTTATAAAGAAGGCCCTATCCGAAACGATAGTATACCCCTCATTATAGTCTCCCATTTTGTCAAAAACAGTTCGTTTAAAAAAAGTACTTTGATGGGGTAAAGATGTTCTTATAAAAAATAACGGGCTCAGATCATCCGGATAGATTTTCTCACCATCTTCAAATTTATAATCACCATAAATAATATCTCCCTTAAAATTCTTATGATTGATAAAGTCGCCAAGAGCAGAGGTGCCATTTAAAATATCTCCACTATTTAAAAATAATAAATAGTCACCCTTAGAGGCTTTAATCCCCTTGTTCATAGCATTAAAAATACCGGTGTCTTTTTCGCTTATCCAATAACTAATTTTAGCGGCATGCTTCTTAATCAATTCAACACTACCATCATCGGATAATCCATCAATTATTATATATTCAATATTATTATAAGATTGAGAATTTACGGATTGTATGGTTTTATCAATACCAACTACGTCATTATAATTAATCGTGATTATTGATAATAAAGGGTGGATCATGCTCACATTAAATTGATTCTTTTAATAAATTTTGATACACTTTTTTATAACTTTCTTCTTGTTTATTAAAACTAAAGTTAATTTCGGCATATTCTCTAATTTTATTTCTATTATAATTGTCTTTACTAGTATAAAAATGTTCTATGTTTTTTGCTAAAGAAGCTGCTGTTATTTCCTCTGCAATTGAACCAGTGATATTTTCTATAATGTGCTCTTTCATTCCCCCTGTTTTAAAACTTATTACAGGAGTTCCACAAGCAAAAGACTCCAACATTGTGTTTGGTAAATTATCTTCCCTACTTGGCAAGATTAAAACATCAGCCAATGCAAACCATGTTGCCATTTCTGTTGCTGTATCAACTTTACCCAAAGGTATTATTTTTATTGATCTAATTGTTCTCATTATTTGACCTTTACCAACTGTAATTATTGTTATGGGTAAATGATTTAGTTGAGACAAAGCTTTAAGAAGTAAGTCCAGTCCCTTTCGATGACAATCTATAGTTCCAGATACAAAAAGCAAAACAAAGCTATTCAGTGGAATTGATTTTTTTATTCGTAATTCAATTTTGTCTTGTGGTTTAAATTTTATTAAATCAATTGCATTTGATATAATCTCTTTTGCTCTAAATGTTTCAAAAACTTTACTTTTTATCGCTTCTTCTAAAAGCCATCTAGAAGGAGCTACTATAGCTCCTATATTAATGAGTTTTATAGCTGACGCTTTTAGTTTCTTTATATTGTTATCAAATTCATTTAAAAGATGTAAATTAATTTTTTCATCACCATTATAATGAAACAGTCCTAAAAAAGGATTCATATCGTGGAGGGTCCAAACAATAGGTTTTTTACAAACATTAAAAAAAGAATTATAATTGAGTATCCCACATACCCAATGTAAATTAATAATATCAGCCTCTTGTACCCATTTATGTTTGTGTAAATCAAATTGACTATATGGTAAAGAAATCATTTCGTAATCCAGTTGTTTGTCTAGCTTTACTAAGTTCTTTTTGGCCTTCTGAAAAGATGTTGGAGATAAGAGCATTTGAATCTTACTAAAAACCTTTTCTGAAAAAGAAGGTTTCTTATAACTAAAAAAAGGATCCTCTATCGTATTTCCATCAAAATCAATACTAAGGTCTGTAGATAAATATGCAGAAGACACACCACTTTGCCTTAAAGCTTTATGTAAACGCAATGCCGCAATACCTGCACCTCCTTTAGACTTTGTAGTAATATGTAGAATTTTCATTTTACTTTTCCCTTAAAAACATAATAATATAATTGTCTGGAAAATCCTCTAAAGTATCTAATAAAATACTGTTTTGAATACCCATAAAAAAGATAATCTATGGTAACCGTTTTTAATCCTTTGATTAGAAAACAAAATCTCTTACCCTCTTTATCATTCCAGGAATGACCCCATAAATGCACGGCATAACTATTTGAGGTAATAAATTGGTTGTAATCTTCGTCCTTATTTTCATAAGATAAAGGATAGAAATATTCTGGAGGAAAAATCCTATCATTCTCTCCTAAATTAGCTTTATTGATGTATAATTTAAAAGTATGAGTAATAACTGGTAAAGAGAATTCATTGAATTCGGTTGTGTCATAAAATTCTTTCATTTGCTTTAAAAACCGATGTCCTGCGATAGCCCCAAACAAACCATAGGCGGCTCTATCCCCCACTTCATAAGCCGTAAAAAAGTCGTTACTAAGTAAAACGTCAATAGGCTTTAACAACAACATATCGGTATCTAAATAAACCCCTCCAAATTCATATAGGGCTTGTGCTCTTACACAATCTGCTACAAAGGCATATTTCTTTTTCCGGTAGGCATCTTTGTAAAATTTATTTTGATAGGTTTGAGTATTACTTTCGTTCCATTCTTTCAATTCAAAATCAGGACAAAATTCTTTCCAACTCTCAATACACCTATTTATTAAGTCATTCTTTGATTTTTTACCAAACCAACAATAATGTATAGTTTTTGGGATCATCTTACTAATCTATTCTAAAGGTCTTTTAGGTTTTTATTTCTGAAAATCTTTAATAATATTCTTAACCAAAGAGAATTAATTTTTTTTGCAATTTTAGAGTTTTCTAATTCAACAAGTATTTTAAATCTATTTGATTCTAATAATTGTAGCCTTTCATAGTCTTTAACAAACAAAGAAAATTCATTTTTAAGCACTTTCTCCCTTTCTTCTCTTCTTTTAAATGTTCCTTCCGCTGTAGCGCTCATTCCATCGAGATAATAGGTAGTGAGGATTTGATGAACCGTTTTATAACTACAACTGTGAAATGTTATTGCTTCTATAAAAAACTTCCAGTCTGAAACTATTTTTAATGTTTCATCGTATAATCCTACTTTTTTAAATAGCTCTTTTTTTATAAAAACTGATTGGTGTGCGAACGTTTTTTCAAAAAGATAGGAAAAGGTTAAATGGTCCGGATGACTTTTAATTTTGTCCTTTCCCAGACCCACCATATGAATATCAAAACATATTATTTCTTCATTACTTATGTTTTGGTCGACACTTAACAATACTTTATCATGGTAAAAATGATCTCCACTATTTAAAAAAAGAATAAATTCCCCATCAGACATTTCTATGCCCTTGTTCATCGCTTGATATACCCCGGTATCGGGTTCGCTGATCCATTTATCAATTTGAGAGTCATACTTCTTTAGAATTGCAACGCTAGAGTCTGTCGAATTTCCATCTATTACAATAAATTCCAAACCACCATAATTTTGTGATATCACACTTTCGATCGTATTCTGAAGACCTTTTGAATTATTGTAATTAACAGTAATAATGGATAACTTTGGCATAAAACTATATCACTATTTGTATAGGATTTTTATCTTTCGCACAAATAAGCGCAATAGATATAACTAATGTGTAAATATAACTGTTAAAAGCTAATCTATCAACACACAACCTTTTCATATAAACTTTTTTTAGAATGATTTCTAAAGAACAAAAATTCATTTTTATACACAATTTTAAAACAGGTGGTACCAGTATTGAAAAAAAACTGGGGCATTTCGAGTCTTTGGAAAGAGATGTTCAAGATCATCATACTATACGTGATATTGAATTGTTGACCAACCGAAACTATTTTTTTGGATTTGAATATGGGGAATAATCAATCTATCCAATTAGGAGTTCCCAGTATTTTAGAAAACATTAAATAATAGGTGTTTTTAATTTTTAAAGAAAATAATATCTTTCGTAAGATCTTTAGTATAAAAATATTAAGTTTATTATGCACAGGTAGGGTTTTTTGATTTTTTGACACTGCCAAATTTGTTTCAATCAAATACTTCTCTTGATTCTCAGAAAGCTGCCCTTTTCTTCTTCTAAAAGCTGCTAGTTGTTGATGTGAGAAATACAATTTTTCATACTTAAAAAATCGTAACCATAAATCAAAATCCGAAGCCATTGAATACTTTAAATTTAAACTACCTCCTGCCTTATTCCATAATGTTCTAGTCCAAAAAGTAGATTCCTGTTGGATAAATGAAAAATTTCTTAAGTGATTGTGTAAATAAAAAAAATAAGGAGAAAAGACTTGAGCGTCTTGCCCTTGCCATGTAATCTCACTTTTTTCATCAATCAAAGTAGGATAACCCATAAGCCATTGAACTTTATTATGGTTAGTAAATAACTCTGCTATATATTTTAAAGCTCCTTTAGCGAGAATATCATCAGAATTAATCCAGCACATAATATCACCTGAAGATCTTGCAAACCCTTTGTTAATAGCATCATACATCCCATTATCCTTTTCACTTATCCAATAATGAAGTTTATCTTCGTATTTTTTAATAATGTCTAAAGAACCATCTGTGCTGCCTCCGTCAATCACTATATACTCTATATGTGGATAATCTTGTTTTATTACAGATTGCAAGGTCTGTTCTATAAAATTTGTTTGATTATAGTTTGGTGTTACTATGGATATTTTTGGAAAATTAATAATGATATAAATATTTAGTTATTGTTTATAATTTCATTAAATAAATTAATATAATTATTTGATTGTACTTTTTTATCATACTTTGTTACAGCATTCTTCCTTATGATGTACCTATCAAATTTTTCAGAATTTTCCAAAAATTTAATTATTGATTCTTTCAATGATTTCACACTTATTTCTTTGGTAATTAATCCGTTCTTACCATTCTGAATAATTTCTGGAATACCCCCAACCGGAAATCCAATTACTGGAGTTCCACACAATATAGATTCAATTACTGTATTAGGTAAGTTATCAATCAATGAAGGAATAATAAATACATCTGCTGCTGAAAAAACATGACTCATCAATTTATCATTATTGATAAAACCTAACTCTATCAATTCTTCAGATGTTTCAATATGTAATTCTCTATGTCCGACTGTACATAGAGCAATATCGTAATAATTTAATATTTCAATGGCTCTTTTTAAAAACATGAATCCTTTTCTGTTATTGCTTATTGTATGAGCAACAAATAAGATTACTTTTTTATCCTTTGGAATGTTAAACAACTCTCTTGATAAATTTTTATCTCTAGGTTTAAAAATTTTGGAATCTATTCCATTCGGAATACATTTTACGGGAAAATCTTTGAATAAATCACTTTTTCTGGCTTCAGAAGCCAACCATTCAGAGGGTGTTACAATAATCAATTTGGCACTCTTTTTAAGTGCACTCTTTTTAATTTTAATATTTTTTTTTGCAACTTTTATTTCTTTTTGGGTCAATTTTCTTTTAACAGGGTATCCAAATTCATCAATACCTAAAAATTTTTCATTATAGTGTTCGCCTCCTGAAAATGGGTTCATATCATGTAGGGTCCAAACTATAGGTTTCATGTTTTTCTTAAAAAATGATGGGAAATCTAAAAAGTCTGCCACCCAATGTAAATTAATTACATCTGCTACTTTATAAAATTCAGATTCAGTAATATCAATATTAGTTTTAGGAAAACTAAACATTTCAAGTTCTTTTGCTCTTATATTATTTATAAATTCTTGTTTGTTTAATTCCCTGTCTTTAATGATTTTTAACTTAACAAGTTCTTTATTGAATCTTTGTGTAACTTTTTGGATGATGGTCTTATTTATTTTTTTTAATTCGACAATATTTGAAGCTTGTGGATTATCTAGTTTATTCCTTAAAAGTAATTGAGAATCAATTCCTTCCTGTAACAATCCACTATGCAATCTTAAACAGGCTATTGCAGCTCCTCCTCTGTCATATGTATTTACTAATAATATCTTCATTCAACAGAATCATTAATAAAATTAACAACAGTTATAATATTATCATAAGAGTTATTGTCCTCAAGATAAGCTTTAATTTTCCCTCCCATAGTATAATCAATCGCAATAAAACTAGTTTTCAGAGTATGAGCAAATAATACAGAATGAAACCTCATGCAAATATTGAATTTTGATTTTTTCATCTGAGTAACAATTGTTTCAATAGTCGATAATTTCTTATAAATAAAAACACGTGAATCATCATAAAAATATTTCTCAACAAAATACCTTGAAAAATCACGATCATCGTTTCCAATAACGAAATTATGCATATGGTGAAATTCGATCCGTACTACATTTAACTTCTGAGCTTGTTGCTTAATTAATTTTGCTATTCCTTTTTCAAATATAGGTTTAACTAAATTAAATTCATCTTTTGTTCCTTTATAGTATTCCTGGGTCCAATCTCGTAAATAACAGGAAAGAATGTTTTCTTTTTTGGGGTTTATATTAGAAGAAATTCGGTTAATAAATCTTTTAGCTGGATCACCTGATAGTTCAACTTTTTTATTGATCATCAAAGTTTTTAAATAATCAACACTTTGCTTATCCCTTAATTTAATTACATCTGATAATTTGAGGATTTTAATAACAGCAACTTTATTATAATCGAATTTCAGAGGACCTATTCCACAACCAAAAATTACAGTATGATTCTTGTAATATTTTGCAACCTTAAATCCTATTAATGGGATATACAAATGATGCAAATCCATGAGAGGACCTCCCCCCATAACAATCAGGTCTGAAGATTTTGAATATTGTATTAGATCAAAAGAACTTGTTGATACAACCTTGGCTTTTAACGATAATTCTTTTAAAGTTTGTTTTGTTATAAAAGGATAAATACTACCTATTACATATTCTACTTTATCTTTATATTTCTTATTGTAATGATCAACTATTCCTCCTAATATTGCTTTATCACCTACCGTTTCAGTTCCATACCATCCAATAATGAATATTCTAGTTAAATTTTTGCTTTTAGATACTCTTTTTAAGATACGAGATATAAAAATAGATTCATCATCCTGATTTATTTGAAGATATTTATTATAAAGCTTTTTTTCTTTATTTAATCTAGCTTCTATTGGAGAAATCGGTGCATGATAATCATGTATACAATTCCGGCAATTTTCTCTTAAGATTCTTTCTTTTTCATAAAATTGATTTTTAAAAATATCATTTGCTGATGTTTGACTAGAATTTCCTAACTCTTTTGATTTTGGTGCACAGTAGCTTAGTTGTCCTTTTGAACCTAATACAATACCATCATTGTGATAAGGACAACCTATAAGTCTATCGCCACCAGACAATACTTGTTGTATACTACTGTAAGTCCTATTGAATGTCTCATTTTTTTCAAAAACACTTTTCAGTTTTTCAAAAAACAACAATAGATTGTAGGTTTCATCATCATTGAAGTTTCGGATCACTTTATTTAGGTCTTGGTTATATAACCTGTTAATTGATTCAGCCACTCTAAATCGACCATACATTTTATTCTTTTTAGCAAAATATAAAAGATCGTCAGCGTCCCAAGCATTAACTTTGGAAATAGTACATCCAAAAGAAACTTCTATTTTTAATTCATATCTTAAATAATTAAAAACATTTATTGCAGTTTCAAAATTGCCTTTTATTCCTCTTACTTTATCGTGTGCTTTACCAACTCCATCGATCGACACCATTACACTAAAGGGTATTTGATAATCATCACAAACTTTTTTGATTTCAGTAATTCGCAACTTAACTTCATCTTCTTTAATTGCATTGGTGATAATACTTAATCCTTTTACAGTTGGCACTGCCTCTATAATTTTTTTGAACACTTCTGCAATATCATCACGTAAAGTAGGTTCACCCCCAGTTACTCCAACATGTTCTAGCTCAGAAAAAAGTGGGTTTGTAAGTATCTCTTTCAGTTGATTTGGACTAATTTCGAGTTCTTCTTCCTGTTTCCAAATATTGCACATTATGCACTTTGAATTACAAGTATCAATAATATTTAGATTTAACACTTTAGATTTTGCATCTGGTCTAAGTGTTACCTGAGGAATTGGATTCTTTCTATATTTTGAAAATTTGGAGATCTCACGATATAAATTCACTTTCCGCATTAATTTCCTTCTGAATTTATAAAACTTTAATTTGAGATTCATTATAAATATTTATATAGAGTTAATTGTATATGAGTTTCTTCATTAAAAAAATCTATTAAATGATTGGGCATATCTTAAAATTATTTTTATTTTTCTATACACTGTTATGTTTTTTTCTAGGGGGTATATTAAATATTTTAATTTTTAA
>QMOV01000070.1 GCA_003650305.1 Bacteroidota bacterium
GCTAAAATAATCGTTAAGACGGAATAATGCAACATTTTATCGATAAAATATGCATTTAAACGATATTACATGAAAACATTAATTATAGTTAGACACGCAAAATCATCATGGGAATATGACGTTTCTGATATCAATAGACCACTTAAAAGCGTTGGTATTACTGATGCGGCTTTAGTTTCTAACAAATTTAAAATGAGTGGTAATAACCCAGAAGTTATATTTTCTAGTCCTGCAAAAAGAGCATTTGAAACTTGTAAGATTTTTATAGATAATATTAGATTTTCCTACAAAAAAGTACATATTTCTGACCAACTTTATGATTTTGGAGGCAATAAAGTTGTCAACTTTATCAAGTCATGGGAGAATAATTATAAAAGTGTTATGATTTTTGGACATAATCATGCTTTAACAGCGATTGTTAATACTTATGGAGATACGGACATAGATAATCTACCAACGTCTGGATTGGTACTAATTAAATTTGAAATTGATTCTTGGAAAGATATTGAAAGTGGGAAAACAGAACTGATTCTTTTTCCAAGACATTTAAAGTAGAATTTTTAAAATTTGTTTTCGCAGTCACAATCAGGTTCAAATAATTTAATTTGATAGCTCATAAATAGCTCATGAGATCCAGATGTATAAGGGCTTATTGCAGATGTAATAAACTCATAGGCATAACCAAATTTAATGTCGTCTGTAGCTTGAAGACTTACATATCCACCTAAAGCGTCGTTTAACCTATAAGCAGCTCCAACCCATAATTTTTCTTGAATCAGGAAATTTGCTGTTATGTCTATCGATATAGGTGCTCCGTTAGTATATTTTATTAAGAATGTTGGTTTAAATGATAATTGAGGATTAAATTCTAGCATATATCCTCCATTTAAATAGTAACTAGCTCTTTCTATGGCAACATACTCGATACTAGTTTTGTTATTATAATCAAATAGCCTAGGAGAGGATAATCCAAAAAATAAATCTTCGGATCTTAAATATATTCCAACTCCAAAATTTGGTTTCCAGTTGTTGAATATTTTGTCGAGGTATTGATCACCAATAGCATCTGGATCTATTAATAATTCAGAATCTAATCCATATTTACTTATTCCAGCTTTAATACCAAAAGAGAGTATGTATTTATAATTAACGTTTAATGTATAGGATACATCAGCATAAATAGATGTTGTATTTTCGTAACCTAACTTGTCGTTTATAATTGATAAGCCAGCACCTAATTTTGTATTAGGAAAAGATGAATCTAAAGTTAATGTTTGCGTAACAGGCGCACCATTTACTCCAACCCATTGATTTCTGTTTAAGAATGCAATGGTTAGCTCTTCTCTTGTGCCTGCATATGCTGGATTTATTGCTATTGTATTAAACATGTATTGACTAAACTGTGGAAGCTGTTGAGACATTACAATTACAGGAAACAAGAAAACTATTTTTAGATATTGTATTTTTTTATCGATACGCATATATTTATTGTTCAGTTCCTAATAATATATAGCCCTGAATTGGTTTTAAGCCACTATTAACTAAATTTACTACATAATAATATGTTCCAGACGGAAGTTTATCCGATTTACCAATTGCATTAACCGGAGATCTTCCATCCCAATCGTTTAGATAATCATCAGATTCAAAGACTTTCGAGCCCCAACGATTAAACATTTTTATTGTTGTTTTTATATCGCAAGCTTCATCTTTACCAACATTTGGATTAATAGTATATGCCACTTTCATGGTTTCATTTTTTAAATCTCCATTTGGGGTAACTAATTTGGAAATATTAACGTCAAACATTGATTGAATACATTTATATTCTATACAATCATCATTTACACTAATAATAATTTCTCTATATATTGAACACTGATTAAAATTTAAAGTGTATGTGAACATGTATTCGCCTATAGGAACTGTTTCAGGATTAAAGACCATTTCATTTAAAACAGCAAGTGAATCACTTTCCCAATATCCATTTGGATGTGAACCATAAGTTGATAAATCTATTGAATCTTCATCTATACAAACTGATATTACTTCAGTAGAAGATTCGTTTTCTGTAAATACATGTAAAGTTTGTACTGTATAAACAGCATTACCACATTGATCTGTAGCTAACCAAGTTCTAATTATTTCATAATTTCCTTCGTTTATTTCTATTTCTTCTTCTTCGAATACAATCGAAATATCACTAGAACAATTGTCTGTAAATTCTACTAAAGGAATTTCAGGAATCTCCTCACAGTTTAATATTATATCTTCCTCTATATCTGTTACTAAAGTTGGAGCAGAAGTATCTTCTATATATATATCTTGAATAACTTCTATCGAATTTCCACAATCGTCTGTAATGGCATATATTCTGCTTATTATCTCTAAACAATCTTGATTAACAGAAAATTCTGATATATAGGTTACTGTAGGTATAGAACAATTATCAAACTCATCAATTACTACATTAATATCTGGAGCTGGAATCTCTTGGATGCATTGTACATAAATAGTAACTGGATTACTTGCTGTTGGAGGAGTTTCATCGTTAATAATTATGTCATGAGATACTTCAATATAATTACCACAGTCATCAGTTACACTATATAGTCTTGTTATTATTTCTGGGCAAGTACTATTATTAGATGTTTCTGAAACAAAAGCAACAATTGGTATTGAAGAATTATCTGCTGCATTAGTTACTACATTTACATCTGGCTCTGGTAAATCTTCAATACACTGTAATACTATTGGAACAGGATTACTTGCTGTTGGCAATTCATCGTCTTCAATAATAATTATATGGGTAACATTAATGGTGTTGTCACAATCATCGGTTACACTATAAATTCTTGTAATGGTTTCAGGGCATGTGCTGTTATTGGATGTTTCAGAAACAAAAGCAACTGTTGGGATTGAGCAATTATCAGCTTCATCTATCACAACTTCTGGATTTGGTGGTTCTAGATTATTATAACTATAAATGTATGTTGTTTCTGGATTACTAGCAGTTGGCAGAATGTCGTCGTTTATAATAATGTTATGAGATACTTCAATATAATTATTACAATCGTCAATAACACGATAAGTTCTTGTAATGGTTTCTGGACAAGAATTATTGTCTGAGACTTCATTTATAAATACTACTGTTGGAATGGAGCAATTATCAGCTTCATCAGTAATAATTTCAATATCTATTGGTGGTATATCAGCAATACATTGAACATAATTTGGAACTGGATTACTGGCAGTAGGAGGAATCTCGTCGGTAATTGAAATGGTTTGAACAAACTCTTCGATTGTTACACCACATGCATCAGTAAAACTCCATGTATTTGTATATGTTCCTGCACTAGGACAATCGGGATCCTGAATAAAAGCACCAGAAGTTTTATTTAATGTAAACACACACTTATCTGTTTCTGGTATTAAATTTTGTGCAGCATTAAAAGCTTCAGTATCGGCACAATCCATTGTTCTGTCTAATGCTCCAACTGCAGTTGCCCAATTTACAAAGGGCTGATTTATATTTATAACATATGGTATTGGATTGCAAAAGGTAACATCTGAAGAACTTGTAGTACTTTGCTCAATAGGATTTTCAACACCATTATAGGTAGCGATAAACTGAATTCCAAAAGATAAGTCGCAATTATCTTCTAAGAAATAACATTCATCGTTAATTTGTAAATCAAAATCAATATTTAAACTTTGGTTACCTACATTAGCCAATCCATCTTCTATGTAAAAAATTAATTCGTTTGTAATGTTATCATAAGAATAAGTGATACCATTTTGTGTTGAATTTAACCCACTAAATGTAACTTGTGGAGGTAAAGTACTTGATAATGTTAAATTTACTGCATCATCGTTTCCCGAATTTAAAATATCAAAATTGAAACCTATTATATCTCCTGGATTTGATGGATTATTACCAGAGCTTATGGTTAATGGTAACGGACTTAAATCTGGTTCCCAAACATCGATAGATAGACCAACCAAAAACAATCCGTAAGTTTCTTGATTAGAAGTTAGCCTTAATGTTGCAGAAGTTTGGTTATTTGCAATGATACTATTATTGTTATTATCCAATTGAAACACTGCAGCATCAAATCCTAAAGTATTAGTAGAAGAAGGGTTTCTGTCTGTATAATTTGTGTTTCCCACTGTAATTCTACTATTAAAAAAGTTGTTAGAATTTCTTTGTGGAGCTGTAATGTCTACAAAATTATTTGAAACATCTTTTATTTGTAATTTATCACCAATTAAATCTCTGTCACCTTCTAGAGATCCAATAACTACTTTTGCATTAACAGCTCCTACCGGAATAGCTTGAAACCCATTAAAATCAATATCAAAATTATTAAAATCTCTTGTTACATGTGCATAACCATCAAATAAGCTTATATTTTTTGAAGGTAGCTCTGGACTTTCGTAAACAAATACAATTTGCCAACCTCCAGATGTTCCTGTTCGTGTATCAAAATGATCTTGTAAAGCTCCTGTTTTTGTCTCGACATTAGCAACTTGATACGTTCCATAAACATCAGTTAACGCTAATACAGATGCTGTAATATCTTTAAAACAAATAAAAGGATCATTACTAAAATGTGTATCTCTTCCTCTATAAATAATATCGTCTGCCGTTATTGTAGTATATATACTTTCACCTGGAAGCATTAGTTTTAAGTCATAATAATCCCAATCTGGTTGATTTTCATCACCATTGTCTTGCTCTTTATCTGCAGCAGCCCAATACAGATATACCTTTTTTAAGAAAAGACACTCTAAGTTTGGTTCAGGATTTGTAAAATTAGCACTACTGGAATTAAACGTAGTGCTATCATTATCTATATCAACATAAACATTATCTGTAAAGTCATGATTACCATCCTCGCCATCGTAATTATTTGTGACAGTTCTGGAAATCATGTTGTTAGCAATAATAGTAACATCTCCCTTAATTGATTCGTTATAGCGAGGAGTGAAAGCCTTTTGTATTTGAGCATTAACAACCATACTCATAAAAAAAGCAAAAAGAAAATAAGTTGTGTTTGATTTACTAATAAAAATAACCGTTTTCATAACCTCTTTTTTTAGTTTTTGTATTACATAGATTGTATCTAAATAATTCTTGAGGCAATGGAGTAATTAAATTTTGTTGAAGGAAAGAACACTCTAATTAATGTAAATGAATTTATTTGCAGAACAAGCTGTCAAACAAGTTCTTTGCTTTAAATTAATAGTAATAGCTAATGCTATTTTAATTAATCTTTAATAAGAAACTAATTTACTAAAATATCTATTAAAAGAATAATAAATTCGATGAACTACTCATATTTGTAGTAATATACTTTCAGTTTTTAATATTTGTATCAATTTTAGTCTTTAATAATCCCATTTATTAAAATAATAATTGTTCAAAACTTGTCATTGTTTTGTAATAGTATTTTAAAAGAATTGCTGCATGAATATATTTTCTATAAACAAAAGACTTTATATATTTGGATAAGAAAGATATCTTATCTTTTAGATTCAATTTAGACCATTAAATTAATATGTTATCAATAAGAACATATGCTGCTATAGATATTGGTTCTAATGCTGTACGTTTATTAATTTCTAATATTATTGAAGAACAAGATAAGCCTATAAGGTTTAAAAAAAGCTCTTTAGTTCGTGTTCCTATTCGATTAGGAACTGATGTGTTTATTGATAAAACTATTTCTTCTGAAAATATCGAAAGAATGCTTGACACCATGCTTGCATTTAAACTATTAATGAAATCTCATAAAGTAGAACGTTATAAAGCCTGTGCAACTTCTGCTATGAGGGAAGCAATTAATGGAAAAGATATTGTAAAACTTATTTTTAAGCAATCGGATATTGAAATTGATATTATAGATGGAGAAGAAGAAGCTACAATTATTGCAGCTACAGATTTAAATAACTTTATAGACAAAAACAAAACCTATTTATATGTAGATGTTGGTGGTGGTAGTACAGAGTTTACAGTAATTAGAAACGGTAAAGCTTTGGCCTCTAAATCAGTTAAAATAGGAACAGTAAGGCTATTAAACAATATTGTAAAGAAAAACACTTGGGTAGATTTAAAACAATGGATTATTAATAATACTAAAGCATATGAAGACATTGAGGTAATTGGTTCAGGTGGAAATATAAATAAGATTTTTAAAATTTCTGGTAAAGCTATTACTAAACCACTTACTTATTTTTATTTAACGGCATATTATAATTTGCTAAAATCGTATTCGTACGAAGAGCGCATTACAGAATTAGATTTAAATCAAGATAGAGCAGACGTTATTATTCCAGCTACTCGTATTTACCTTTCTGCTATGAAATGGAGTGGTGCGAAACATCTATTTGTTCCTAAAATTGGTTTGTCCGACGGAATTATTAAAAGTATCTATAACAAAACTGTTTCTAATACTACATTAAATTACTGATTTGATGTCTCTTTAAACAAATAACACTTCATCTACCAAAAATTACGATTCGGTAAACATAAATTTTTCAAGCAGAAAATTTGGCTGACTTTTGAATCGTTATAATATAAAACAGATGATACAAGTTAGCAATCTTTCTAAATCTTTCGATACTATTCACGCGGTTAACAATATTAGCTTTTCAATTCGCAAAGGAGAAGTATTTGGACTTTTAGGCCCAAATGGAGCTGGAAAATCTACTATTATTAATTTAATGAGTACTATTTTAAAAAGCGATGAAGGCGAAATTCTTATTAATGAGAATGACATAAAACAAAATTCAACTATTTGTAAACAGTTAATAGGAGTTGTGCCTCAAGAAATATCGCTTTACGATGAATTTTCAGCAGTCGATAATCTAATATTTTGGGGAAGTTTATACAAGGTTCCTGCTAAAATATTAAAACAGAGAATTAAAAATATTTTGAAATTAATTGGATTGTATGACAGAAAAGACGACTTAATTAAAACATATTCTGGCGGAATGAAACGTCGAATAAACATAGCTGCTGCTTTGCTGCACAATCCAGAAATTTTATTTATGGATGAGCCAACAGTTGGTGTTGATCCTCAAAGCAGAAATAAAATTTTTGAAATTATTGAAACTTTAAATCAACAAGGAATAACCATTGTTTACACTACGCATTATATGGAAGAAGTTGAGCGTTTATGCAAACGAATTGCCATTATGGATGCTGGAAAAATTGTAGCACAAGGAACTCAAACGGAATTACAAAAACAAAGCAACGTTAAGGAAGCAGTCCAGATTACGTTTCAGTTAATTTCCGAAGTTCAATTGGAGCAATTACAAAGTCAATTACAAATAAAAATCAATCAAAGCGAACAAAAAATAATCATTGAATGTGATGTAAATAAGGACTTATCGAATATTATTTCCATCTGTAATAAAAGCAATTTAAGAATTAAAGATATCAAACTTAAAAAGGCAAATTTGGAAGCGATATTTTTAAGCTTAACTGGAAAGCAATTACGTGATTAAAATACAAAACCAACAGCTAAAACCAACACTATGATACTTACAATTTTTAAGAAAGATTTAAAACTTTTTTTTGCCGACAGAAAAGGGGTTTTGCTAACCTTTTTAATGCCAATTTTATTAATCACATTATTTGCTTTTGCTTTTGGTGGAATTGGAGGAGGAAGTAGCAAAGCAGAGCCAATAAAATTATTGGTTTCAGATTTAGATAATTCTTCAGATTCTAAAAGCGTAATTGCAAGTCTACAAGCATTAAGAGAGTTAACTCTTATTCCGAAAGAAGTTATTGAAGCAACAAACTTAGTTCATAAAGGAAAAAATGTTGGTGTTCTTATTTTAAAAAAAGGATTTCAAGATTCTATTAGTGCAGGAAATAATTTGCCTATGGAATTAAAATACGATGCAGCTCGCGAAATTGAAATGGGCATGTTACAATCTGTGTTAATGCAAAGTTTAATGAGCACAGTTGGTCAGAAATCGATTAAAGCAAAGATGAATACTTATTTTGACACTAATTTTTCTGGTATGCCACAAGAAATGAAAGAGAAAATATTTAACAATATGGATGCTATTAAAGGTGGAATGAATACTTCTGCAGAAAATAATATGGGTTTAAAAATGACATCTATTGTAAAAGAAAGTACAAAAATTGGAAATTTAGGATTAATCCAAGCTGTAGCAGGAACAGCAATTATGATGTTGTTGTTTAGTATTGCTGCAATTGGTGGAGGCTTATTGGACGAAAAAGAATCCGGAACATTAAAACGTTTATTTTATTCGCCACTTAAACCTACTGACATTTTATTTGGCAAAATGGGAGCTGCATTAGTATTAGCAATTTTGCAATTAGTAGTAATGTTTGTGTTTTCGTGGTTGGTTTTTGGCTTACCAATATTTAAGGACTTTACCTCATTGGTATTAATGATACTTGCAACGGCTTTTGCAGTTTCAAGTTTCGGAATATTTTTAGTTGCAATTGCAAAAACAAGACAACAATTACAAGGATTAAGTACAATTGTAATATTAACAATGTCTGCAATAGGAGGAAGCATGATTCCACTTTTTGTTATGCCAGCAATTATGCAAAAAATTGCAGTCGTAAGTGTTAATTATTGGGGAATTCAAGGGTTTTACGATATTTTTTGGAGAAGTTTACCTTTAATAGAAATACTTCCGAAAATGGGTATTTTAGTTGCGATTGGTTTGGTAATGACTTTAATATCTGTTCTATTGTTTAAAAGGAATGTTTTAAAATTAATGCATAATTAGTAAACTTTTTTTAACCATGTACAGTTTCTCTTTTTCCTAAATCTCTCATAATCTCTGCTTCATAGGTAAGGAGGTCATCCCATTTTTGGTTAACCTCATTTCGGTTTCCATATTGTCTAGCAAAACTTAAAAACATGGTATAATGATTAGCTTCGCTAGCCATTAAGCTTTTGTAGAATTTGGCCAATTCTTTGTCTTTTAACTCTTCCGATAGTAACCTGAAACGCTCACAGCTTCTGGCTTCAATTAAAGCTGCATATAATAAGCGATGCACTAATTGTGTGGTTCGACTTCCACCTTTGGGAAAGAATTTTAAGAGTTGTATTACATAATCATCTTTTCTGTATCTTCCTAAAACCCAACCACGATTAATAATTATATCGTGTACCATTTTAAAATGACTCATTTCTTCTTTTACCAATGCTGTCATTTCTTGTACAAGTTCAGTATATTCAGGGAAACTTATAATTAAAGAGATTGCTGTACTAGTTGCTTTTTGCTCACAAAAAGCATGATCTGTAAGGATTTCTTCTATGTTTTTTTCTACAATATTTACCCAACGTGGATCTGTAGGAAGTTTTAAACCAAGCATATTATATATCTAAATCAAATGTTTTTCGTAAAAGCTCAATTTCAGAGTTTTTCTCTTTTAATTTTTCAAATTTTTCAACAGTTGAATAGGCATAATTCTTCTGCAGATCCTCGTTTACAGTTATGGATAAGCTTATGTCAAAATTGTTAAGTTCTTTTCTTAAAGATCCTAAAAGTTCATATTGTTGTCTTTCTACTTCTACTTTGTTCGTGTCGTTAGGGAATTCTAAATGAATCGTTGTTCCTCTTAATTTGGGAGTGTCTATATTTAGTATAGAAGCTAAATTATATTTTCCTTTCTTTTCTATTGTTGAAACATAATTGTTCCAAACTTTAAGCATCTGTTTTTCGTTAAAATCTTCTTTTGGTAAATCATCATCTTCTAAAATAACATCCATTTGTTTTATAAGATGCTCTTTTTTCTTTTTTATGCTGCTTAAAGATAAACCTGAAGAACTCTTTTGTTGTTTATTTAAAATTATTTTTGGTCGTTCTTTGGCAATTTTTTTAGCAACCTTAATCTGTTCATCAGTTACAATAGATTCTGTTTCAATTGTTTCTTTTATTTCTGAACCTTCCGAAACATATTCTTCTTTTGGTTCTTTAACAGCATCTAAAACAGGTTTATTAATAGTAATTGGTTCAATACCTTTTTTCTTGAAGTAAGATGCAGGGATTATGAAGGGTTTATTGTTTTTTTTTTCGCCTTCAAAAGTAATGGAAGCCAATTGCATAAGGCACAATTCTACCAATAAACGCTGGTTTCTACTGGTCTTATATTTCAAGTCACAATCATTAGCAAGTTGAATGGCTTCAAACAAAAATTCTTGAGCAATTTTTTTAGATTGCTCTAAATACTTTGCTTTGGTTTGCTCACCAACTTCTAATAAATCAATAGTTTCAGGAGTTTTACAAACTAGTAAATCTCTAAAATGCGATGCCAATCCTGCAATATAATGATGTCCGTCGAAACCTTTTGATAAGGTGTTGTTGAATTGTAAGAGTAACTCTGGAATTTTATTTTCTAATATTAAATCGGTACTAATAAAATAAGTTTCATAATCAAGAACGTTTAGGTTTTGGGTTACAGCCTGACGTGTAAGATTTTTACCTGAAAAACTCACCACACGATCAAAAATTGAAAGCGCATCACGCATGGCACCATCAGCTTTTTGGGCTATAATATGCAAAGCATCATCATCGGCAATTACACCTTGTTCTTTCGCAATATATTTTAAATAATCTTTGGCATCTTTAACTGTAATGCGTTTAAAATCAAAAATTTGACAACGCGATAAAATAGTTGGAATGATTTTATGCTTCTCGGTTGTAGCAAGAATAAAAATGCAATGTTTAGGAGGTTCTTCTAATGTTTTTAAAAAGGCATTAAATGCAGATTGAGAAAGCATATGTACCTCATCTATAATATACACTTTATATTTACCAACTTGAGGCGGAATACGAACTTGATCGGTTAAGTTTCTTATATCATCTACCGAATTATTTGAAGCAGCATCCAACTCAAAAATATTAAAAGCATAATCTTCGTCTTGAACTTCGTCTCCATTTTGATTAATCATTTTTGCCAAAATACGCGCACACGTCGTTTTACCGACACCACGTGGTCCTGTAAATAGTAAGGCTTGAGCTAAATGATTGTTTTCAATAGCATTAAGTAGTGTATTTGTAATAGCCTTCTGCCCAACAACATCGTTAAATGTTTGTGGTCGGTACTTTCTAGCTGATACGATGAAATGTTCCAATTTATGCTGTCCCGATATCCATCGGGATTATTTCAGCATCTTTCGATGCTGTTAGTATGAATAACAAAGTTAAAAATTCAATTAAGAATTAGGAA
This sequence comes from Bacteroidota bacterium, assembly GCA_003650305.1. Lineage (GTDB taxonomy): Bacteria > Bacteroidota > Bacteroidia > Flavobacteriales > Flavobacteriaceae > PRS1. The sequence goes on from QMOV01000070.1 coordinate 11,228, forward strand.
TTATGAATTTAAAATTTAGATTGAGTTATTAACAATTAGTGTAACTTTGCAAATAAGTAAATCGCCTTATCGCCACGCCTTTGGCGTGGAGGAAAGTCCGAACACCATAGTGCAACATAGTGGTTAACAGCCATCAATCGTGAGATTAGGAAAAGTGCAACAGAAAGAATGTACAGGTTAAGCTGTAGTGAAATCAGGTAAACTCTATGTGGTGCAATGTCATGTAAACCAGCGTCCCGATAGCTATCGGGAGAGAGCTGCACGCTCGATGTTGGAGGGTAGGCAGCTAAAGTTTACTGGTAACAGTAAACGTAGATAAATGGTAAGGGTATTTTGAACTTTATTTGGAGAGATCCTGAAACGAGTTCAGGATATACAGAATTCGGCTTATAGATTTGCTTAAACATAAAAAACCCTTTTAATTAATTAAAAGGGTTTTGTTGGTTAATTAGTTAGTTTGATTTAATACTATTCTTCTGAGTCAGCTTCCATAGACTCTTCATTCATTTTAGCAGCTGCAGCCATTGCATTAAATTCAGCACTTAGAGAAGTACCATCATAGTAAATATGTTCTTCACTTGCTTTCCCATCAATAAATTGTGCTGTTATGTGTACTGGAATGGAAAGTTGTTTTCCATTGTACTTAAATGTACAGCTCCATTGTCCCCAAAAATTAACCCACGTTTCATTATCATCATCAATTATCATTTCGACAAATTGATCTTTTTCATCAAAGCCATATTTAGAAAGCGCAGATGTAATTTCTTGAAGGTCCATTATGCGTTGGTCAACGGTTATACTGTCTTTTGAATTCACATATATTTCACCGTCACTTGTATAAAAAGATTTAAAGGCATCCCAATCTTGGTTTTCTAAAGCAGAAATAGCAGATTTTAAGGCATCAATTTCAGCAGAAGATGAGAAATAACGTTGTTCTTGTTTGCAAGCAGTCATTACTATAACTGCTAATCCTAATAAAATTAGTTTTTTCATAAATTGTGTTTTAGTTAATTAGTATTAATGTATAAACATATTAAAGAAAAGACATTACAGGTTTAGAGCTAAATAACAACAGATAAGTTATAGAAAAAGGAAGAAAGGGATATTTTTAAGAACTCTAAAATACTGAAAAAAAGGCGATTAAAAAAACCACATGAAATATTTGACGATTTATTCTTATTCAAAAAAGCTAAATACAGTGCCTCCATAATGTTTTGAATAGCTATAATGTTCGAGATTCGAGAGATCTGTGTGTTTGGAATGTTCTACTATTAATACACCATTGTCTTCTAATAGATTATTTTGAAAAATTAGCTTAGGAATCTTTGAAAATTGCTCGTCTTTAAAAGCATATGGTGGATCTGCAAAAATAACATTGGCTTTTTGTTTTGTCTTTTCTAAAAATTTAAAAACATCACTTGTAATGGTTTGAATATCCATTTCAAAAGCTTCAGCAGTTTTATTAATGAACTTTATACAACCATAATCTCGATCGACAACAGTAATTTGTTTACTTCCTCTTGATGCAAATTCGTAGCTTATACTTCCTGTTCCTGCAAACAAATCTAAAACAGAAAGCTCGTCAAAATAAAAAGCATTGTTTAAAATATTAAACAGTGCTTCTTTTGCTATATCTGTTGTTGGGCGAACTGGTAGTTTTTTTGGTGCTGTGATTCTTCTGCCTTTAAATGTTCCGGAGATTATTCGCATTAAAAACTGTTTAAGAGAATAAATTCATTTAATAATTGAGTTTTA
>QMOV01000071.1 GCA_003650305.1 Bacteroidota bacterium
AAGATAGCTTGTCAGAAGATTTACAGAGTGCTGTAGATTTAATTACAACGTTTTTAAAAATTTAGTAGTGGAGAAGATGGGAATCGAACTCACGACCTCTTGACTGCCAGTCAAGCGCTCTAGCCAACTGAGCTACATCCCCAAATTATTTTTGCGCCATCGTCTTCCTGCTGCAGATTTAAAATATTTTTCTCTTTTTCGAGCCTCAATCCTAGTTTCAAACATTTCAGTGTGTATTACTTCCCAAGGGCGAAATGCTTTACTTGATTTAACAGCTCCCAGATTATGTGCTTCTAATCTTTTAGACACATTAGAGGATAGTCCAACATAATATCTATCAAAATCAACACTATAAATTATATAAACGTAATACATTATTTAACTAAACGCTCCCCGCCCGAACGTACCTTTTCGGTACGGGCTGGTAGCCAACTGAGCTACATCCCCAAAATTATTTCAACCCACTCAACACCAAAACAGGAATAGAGCTATGAAAATCTTTCTTTAAGATTACATTCTTTTCCCATTTTTTAGTAAAAAACCCACGTTTACGGCGTACTACGCATAATAAATCTGGATGTACCGATTGAAAATGCTCTAATACGCCTTGAAATGAAGTTGCATTTTCGGTTTGTGTTATATTTGAAATTAAACTTGACAATTCCTCATTGACATTAAAATCTCCTTCATTATGATAAGGTGTTTTAACCAACAACAAATTCACTTTTGACTTAAAATTATCTCTTATTGACTTAAGAGGATTCAATGTGTTTTTCTTTCTTATTATTGCAGATTTTACAGCCATTAATATGTTCTCTACAGGTTTAAACATATAGCCTTCAGGAACTATAAGTGCAGGAATTTCTGTTTGCTTTATAATTTTTCCAGATGTCTTTCCTAAATAGACTTCATCATTAATAGAGTTAGTTCTAGGTTCAATCATAAATAAATCAATATTAGATGTTTTACTAGCTAATTCTAAAGTATCTATTAAATCTCCTTTAAATGTTCTGGTAATAACATCGACACCATTGGTGTTAATTTTAGAAACAAGATTATTTAAAAAAGCTTTGCTTTCACGTTCTAAAATATAATCTATTTTTATTATCGTTCCTGCTTTAGTATAAACATTATATACTTGTACAACATACACTTTCGCCCCAAAAGCTTTGGCGAAATCTACAGCATATTGCAGATGGCTAACAGCGTTTTCTGAAGATCCAACAGGAACTAAAATATTCTTCATAATTATAGATTTAAAAACTAAATTTACAAATAATTTAATGTAAAAGTAAACATTAATAATGATTCTAATCAAATTTAACAATCACATTTGAGTACATTAATTAGCCCATAAAACAAATTAATAATCTTAATGCACAAGCCATTTTTATTATTACTACTTAAGCATTTTAATTATTGTTGGCACCTATCCTTTTGCAAATCAAATTTTCAAATCTATAATGCTTCCGATTTAATTCTGGATTATAGTGTTGATTATTATAAACCTTACGCCATATTTATTGCGCATACATTTTGGATCTTAGCTAGAGGTATCACATTAATCATAAAATTTAGGCAACTATTTTTATCCCTTTCGCAAAAACCTTAACTTTGGGTCAATAATCGACATCAAAAAAACTTATGTTGATAATAAGCCTAATACAAGACATAAATATTGAAGAAAAAGTTGAAAACGCACCAGACAGTAGTTATGAAATAGGCGTTTTTATTGGTTCGATGCTACCATTTGTGGCTTTGGTAATAATAGCATATCTAATCTATAAGTATCATAAGAAAAGAATAAACAAAGAATAAGATGGATATACTTAACTTTTTAGGAGGAAACGGTTTATTTCTATTATTAGGAATAATTTTGATTGTTGTCTATTTTATAAATAAAAGAAAAAGAAGATAATTATGAGTAACATTCGTATAACAAAACAATTTTCTTTCGAAACTGGTCACGCACTTTATGGCTACGATGGAAAATGCAGAAACGTTCATGGACACAGTTATAAACTCTCTGTAACTGTAATTGGCAACCCTATCACAGATAACTCTAATGTAAAATTTGGGATGGTTATCGATTTTTCCGATCTTAAAATAATTGTAAAAGAAGAAATTGTTAATGTGTTTGACCATGCAACTGTTTTCAACAAAAATACACCTCATGTTGAACTTGCAAGAGAGCTTGAAAAAAGAGGTCATGATGTGTTGTTGGTAAATTATCAACCAACTAGCGAAATGATGATTATTGATTTTTCTGAAAAAATTAAAAAGCATCTTCCAAAAAATATTAAGCTACACTCTTTAAAACTTCAGGAAACAGACACATCGTTTGCAGAATGGTATGCAGATGATAATATTTAGGGCGTTCCCTTTCGCTTCGCTTCAGATCAGGCTTTTCACTATATCTTTCTCGTGCTGAAATTGTTTCAGCATCTCAAAAGGATGCCGTTACAATCCTTAACGCAAAAAAGACATCATAATTCATCATAAACATTCGTGTATTCGTGGCTAAATAAATAAACCTTCAACAAAAAGAAAAAGATTCCTGCCTTCGCAGGAATTAATTTATATTTACACATGCAAATTCCTGAAGGAAAAAAAATATACTTCTCATCCGACAATCATTTAGGAGCACCAACTCGTAAAGAATCTCTACCTCGCGAAAAAAAATTCGTCGCTTGGCTTGATGAAATTAAGCATGATGCTGCAGTCATTTTTCTTCTTGGTGACTTATTCGACTTTTGGTTTGAATATAAGCGAGTTGTGCCAAAAGGCTTTACAAGAACTTTAGGCAAACTTGCCGAAATTTCGGATTCTGGAATACCAATATATTATTTTGTAGGCAACCACGACCTTTGGATGAATGGCTATTTTGAAGAAGAATTAAACATTCCCGTTTATCATAAACCAAAGGAATATACATTTAATGAAACAACTTTTTTTATTGGTCATGGCGATGGTTTAGGTCCTAAAGACAAAGGTTATAAACGTATGAAAAAAGTGTTTACAAATTCGTTTTGTAAATGGCTGTTTAAATGGCTACATCCAGATTTAGGTGTGAAATTAGCACAGTATTTCTCTGTAAAAAATAAACTCATTTCTGGTAAAGAGGATATTAAATTTCTTGGTGAAGATAAAGAATGGCTAGTCCAATACAGCAAAAAGAAATTGGAAGAAAAACATAGAGATTATTTTGTGTTTGGTCATAGACATTTGCCTATAGAAGCCGATTTAGGAAGCAATTCTAGATACATCAATCTTGGCGATTGGATAAATTACTACACTTATGGGATTTTTGATGGTAAAACAATGAAACTAAAAACTTATTAGTTTTCATTTTCATGTGCTTCCATATCTTTAGTTAAATCCAATTATATAAATATCTATATTTAGCTAAACAGTTTAGTGTAATCTCTAAATAAATATAGTTTACCTCTTTTTAAGCCTGTTATTTCTTCAATTATCTGAAGCTTTTCCAAGTCATCTATCAACTTATAAACAGAAGGTGATGATAGTTGCGTAAGCATTTTTGCTTTTTGAACTTCGATAATTGGACGTTGAAATAAATAGTTAATTATTATTTGTGCATTGATAGAACGACTTCCTAATGCTTGAAGTTTTGTTTCAACCTCTTTTTGTAGTTTAAGAATACTATCAAATGTTGAAATACTATTTTTTGCAGTTTCTATAACTCCAACCAAAAAAAACTTAAACCATTGAAGTAAATCATTTTTTTCTCTTACACGAGTTAAATTATCATAATATAATGTCCTGTTTCTCTCAAAAAAGTCGGACAAATATAAAATAGGCTTTTTTAAAATTCCCTTTTCAACAAGATACAAAGTAATCATTAAACGTCCTACTCGACCATTCCCATCTAAAAATGGATGAATTGTTTCGAACTGATAATGAATTAGTGCAATCTTCAATATCTCTGGAAAGAAATACTCATCGTTATGAACAAAGTTTTCTAAATCTCCCATGAATTCATTTATTGTTGCATTAATCGGAGGTATAAATATGGCGTCACTAATACTTGCGCCACCAATCCAATTTTGACTACTTCTAAACTCCCCAGGAAGTTTATGCTTTCCCCTTACTCCTCGTAATAAAATTTGATGTGTTTCTTTTATTAACCTAGACGAAAAAGGAAGCTTTTCTAAATTAGTAATAGCAGAATTTAGCGCTGAAATATAATTTTGTACTTCTTCCCAATCATCTTTCTTTTCTTCATTAACATCTTCTTTGTCCAATAAAGCGTCTTCAATATTAGTTTTAGTCCCTTCTATTTTGCTTGATTGAGTTGCTTCTTTTAATATATGCATACTAATAAACAAGTCAATGTTAGGGATATACTCTGAATACATATCCAAACGACCCAATTGTCTGTCTGCCTGACTCAAAAGATTTAATAGCTCCATATTTTCAATATTCCATTGTCTATCAATCTTTTCTGGTTGAAAACTTTTATAAGTACCTTGCTTTATATATTGTCCTGCTTTAAAATTTTTCATTAGATTAAAATTTAAACAAATATAGTTCTTAATTAAGAATATTACAAAAAACTTAATTAATTTATTTTATTTTAAAGATTATTGATCAATATTTAATTAGTGACGATTTTAATAAACTAGTGATAGTTAAAAAAATTAGGCTTCATTTTCATGTGCTTCTATATCTTTAGTTAAATCTAATTTTCTAAAGGAAGGCGATGCAATTCCTGTGGTAATAACAGTAATTAAGGTCATCGTTCCACCAAAAACTACTGCAGTAACAGTTCCCATAAGTTTTGCTGTTAATCCGCTTTCAAAAGCGCCAAGCTCGTTTGAAGAACCTACAAACATAGAATTTACTGAAGCCACACGACCTCGCATATGATCTGGTGTTTTTAATTGTAAAATGGTTTGGCGTATTACCATAGAAACACCATCAGTCACTCCACTAAAGAATAAAGCAACAACCGAAATCCAAAATATAGAAGATATTCCAAAAACAATAATACAAATGCCAAAACCAAAAATTGCCACTAATAGTTTCATTCCTGCATTTTTGCTAATAGGAATGTAAGCTGTAATTAACATTGTTAAAAAAGCACCAACTGCAGGAGCTGCTCTTAATACTCCAAAACCTTCTGATCCTACTTTTAAGATATCCATTGCAAAAATAGGTAATAATGCTACTGCACCACCAAAAAGCACTGCAACCATATCCAGAGTTATCGCTCCAAGAATAGCTTTAGTTTTATACACAAACCTTACACCTTCTTTTAGACTTTGCATAACAGGTTCGCCAATTTTTGGGTTCATTATCGGTTTTTTAGGTATTTGCAATAAGACAATTAGAGACAATATTACTAATCCAAAAATGATGCTTAAAGACCAATGTACTCCAATCCAGTGGATAGAAAATCCAGCGAAAGCTGGCCCCAAAACAGTTGCCATTTGCCATGTTGAACTATTCCAAGTTGCAGCATTAGGATATACTTTTTTAGGCACTATTAATGCTACTAAAGAAAAGATGGTTGGTCCAAAAAATGCTCGTAAAAATCCACCAAAAAACACCAAGGCATATATAGAATACAATACAGCATTTACAGACCAATCTTCAACAACTCTGGGCCAAGTGAGCAAAAATAACCCTAAGCTAATTAGTGAAAACGCAGCAATACACAATACCAGAAGATTTCGCTTTTCCTTTTGGTCAACAATATGTCCTGCATATAATGCCATAGTAAAGGCTGGAATAATCTCCATTAAGCCAATAATACCAAGAGATAAAGGGTCTTTTGTTAGAGAATATACCTGCCATTCAATCACAATAAATTGCATTGACCAACCAAACACTAAAGCAAAACGAACCAATAAAAAGATGTTAAACTCTTTAAATCGTAATGCTGCATAGGGATCTTTTTTTTGCATGCTATATTAAGCTTCTATTGTTTAATATCTCTCAGTTTTAACTGTAAACTTGTTCTTCCATTCCAGTGATTTTCATCAATCGAATACACAGCTTTAAATGGTTTTTTGTTAGAAATCGTTTGTAGTTTATTCCCTAAACCAAATCCAATGCCAACAATTTTATCTGAATTGTTTTGAGTTAATGTAACTCTTAAATGTTTATCTTCTTCGCCAACACATTTGCCATAACCTGTGTCTTTTAAATTTTCAGTCATAAAAACAGGTGTCATGTTCCTTGGACCAAAAGGTGAGAGTTGCTTGAGTATTCTATAAAATTTTGGTGTGATGTTATTCAAATTAATTTCTGTGTCTACAGTAATTTCTGGAGTAAGTAATTGTTTGTTTATTGTAGAAGAAACAACATCTTCAAAGTTTTGCTTAAATGCTTCAAAGTTTTCTTCAGCTAAAGTAAGTCCTGCTGCATATTTATGTCCTCCAAATTGTTCAATATGTTCGCTACAAGCTTCCAATGCATTGTAAACATCAAAGCCTTTTACCGAACGTGCAGAAGCCGCTAACATATTGCCACTCTTAGTAAACACCAAAGTTGGTCTGTAATAAGTTTCGATTAAGCGAGAAGCTACAATACCAATAACACCTTTATGCCAAGTTTCATCGTAAACAACAGTAGTAAATCTTTCCTGCTCTTTTTGTTCTTCAATTTGTTGAAGAGCTTCTTGGGTAATTCTTCGGTCTGCTTCACGTCTGTCGGTATTAAACTCTTCTATATCAATCGCATATTGTATTGCTAAATTATAATCTGTTTCAGTTAATAAGGTTACTGCATGATTGCCATGTTTCATTCGTCCTGCGGCATTAATTCGAGGTGCGATAATGAAAACAACATCTGTAATGGATAATTTCTCTTTTTTTATTTTCTGAATAATTGCTTTAAAACCCATTCTTGGATTTTCGTTTATTACTTGCATTCCAAAATAAGCCAAAGTTCTATTTTCTCCTGTTATTGGAACAATATCTGCTCCAATTGCTGTGGCAACTAAATCGAGATATTCTACTAAATCTTCTGTTGTTTTATTCTCTTTTAAAGCTAGAGCCTGAACCAATTTAAAACCGACACCACAACCACATAATTCATTGTAAGGATAATTACAATCTTCACGCTTTGGGTCTAAAATAGCTGCTGCATTAGGAATTTTAATTCCAGGTATATGATGATCGCAAATAATAAAATCAATCCCTTTGTCTTTTGCATAAGCTACTTTTTCAATAGCCTTTATACCACAATCTAAAACAATGATGAGCGTGAAATCATTGTCGTTGGCAAAGTCAATTCCTTTATATGAAATCCCATAACCTTCGTCGTAACGATCAGGAATATAGGTTGCAACATTATCCTGACGTGTCTTTAAATAAGAAGATACTAATGCCACTGAAGTTGTGCCATCCACATCATAATCGCCATAAACTAAAATATTTTCATTTTGAAGAAACGCAGTTTCGATTCTAACAACAGCTTTATCCATATCTTCCATTAAGAAAGGATCATGTAAATCATTTAAACTTGGACGAAAAAAAGTTTTTGCGTCTTCGTAAGTTTCAATACCGCGTTGTATTAACAGTGTTGCAGTAATGGTATCTATTTGAAGTTCTTCTTGTAAACTTTTAACTTTTATCGCTTCTGGTCTTGGTTTGAGTGTCCAACGCATTTGCTGATTTTTATTTCCCCAAAAGAGAAAAATATCTATTTATTATAAAAATGAACTTTAGTAGTAACTTTAGCAAATTGACGAAACATTTCCATAACACCACAATATTTTTCAACAGATAAATTGACTGCTTTATTTATTTTGTTTTCGTTTAAGTTATTACCATAAAAATGATAATCAACAGTTACAGTATGATAATGTTTTGGATGTTCTTCTGTGAGTTCGCCTTCAACAATCATATTAAAATCATCTATAGTAACTTTCATTTTGTTTAAAACAGAAATGACATCCAATCCAGAACATCCAGCTAAAGAAGACAGCATCATAGCTTTTGGTGCTAATCCAGAATTGCTTCCTCCAAATTCTTCAGAAGCATCCATAAATAGTGTTCTTCCTCTAGGATTATCAGACTCAAAGACCATATTACCTTTCCATTGAGTTAAAACTTTATCAGCCATATATTAAGATTTTTTTGTTTCTTGCGTGTATAATAATTTTTCGAAATCTGACACAAGAAACATCCAAAGCAATACTTTTTTTGAATGAATTTTATTGTTGTGGATGTTACTTGTTCATTCAAAAATACCATTAATAAACGTAAAAAAATAAATATAATGCCATTAGTAACTCCATTGTCCGCAGATTATAATTTAGAGACCAAAGAATTGGCAGAGTTCTTTATTGAAACGCTTGGTTTTTGTCCAAATTCTGTACTTACAATGCAAAGACGTCCAGCAATTTCTATAGCTTTTATTAACTTAAATAAAGCTGTTATGACCAATGAAGGTCGTGTGACTTCAGCCTTAAAACGCATGATTGCATGGGTTTCGAGTAACGCTACTGGATGCCGTTATTGTCAGGCACATACTATAAGAGCTGCTGAACGATATGGAGCAGAACAAGAACAATTGGATAATATTTGGGAATACAGAACTCATCTAGCTTTTTCTGATGCCGAACGCGCTGCACTTGATTTTTCTTTAGCTGCCTCTTTAGTACCAAATGCTGTAGATGACAAGATAAAAAAAGCATTATACAAGTATTGGGATGAAGGCGAAATTGTAGAAATGCTTGGTGTTATTTCTCTTTTTGGTTACCTTAACCGTTGGAACGACTCTATGGGAACCTCTATTGAAGATGGAGCTGTAGAAAGTGCAGATCAATATCTTGGAAAATATGGTTGGAAAAAAGGGAAACATGTTTAGAGTGTCATTCCTGCGAAAGCAGGAATCTAGACAGCTTCGCTTTTAGATAAATTAGACTTGAATTTTACTTTTGTGAGATCTACTTTTTCCCTCCAACCACGATTACAATCTCCCCTTTTGGTGGTTTATTGGTGTAGTGTTCTAAAACTTCTTTGGCTTTGCCTCTAATAGTCTCTTCATAAAGTTTTGTGAGTTCTCTAGAAACTGACACTTGTCTTTCCTCGCCAAAATACTCACAAAAATTTGTCAATGTTTTAATTAGCTTGTGTGGCGATTCGTAAAAAATTATTGTTCGGGTTTCTTCGGCTAATAACTTAAGTCGTGTTTGACGTCCTTTTTTTATAGGCAAAAACCCTTCAAACACAAACTTATCGTTTGGCAATCCACTATTTACCAAAGCAGGTACAAAAGCGGTTGCGCCAGGAAGACAATCGACTTCAATATTATTTTCAATACAAGCTCTTGTGAGTAAAAATCCTGGATCGGAAATGGCTGGAGTTCCAGCATCGCTTATTAAGGCTATTGAAATTTCGCTTTTTAATTTTTTGATAATAGTATCAACCATATTATGCTCATTATGCATATGATGGCTTTGCATGTGTGTTGAAACTTCATAATGCTTCAACAGTTTTCCTGAAGTGCGTGTATCTTCAGCAAGAATAAGATCCACTTCTTTTAAAACTTTTATGGCTCTAAAAGTTATGTCGTCTAAATTTCCTATTGGTGTTGGAACAATGTAAAGTTTGCTCATTGTTCAAACTTGGCTTCAATGATTTCCAAAAAGCGTTCTTCAAATTCTTCTTTCCCTTCCCAGTGATTATAATCTGGTTTAATTATGTTCTGAATTAAAATTTTAGCTTCCCCAATAGTTTCTGAGGTGTTAATTTGAGATAATACACGCTCATATTCTTTACTTTTCCCATCAAAAAGATGCTTTATAAAAGCAAGTTTATCGTTTAGGCCTATAACCAATCCTCTTCTTTTTAATTTATCGTTAAGTGATTTTTTGTCTTCTTCATTTGTGTCATTTTTTGTTTTAGAAACAGGTTCGAAAATAGGTGTTTCTTTAAAATCGGCTGTTAATTCTTCAAAGTCGTTTCTTTTCTGCTGTGCTTTAGATGTTGCTGCCTCAAAAATATCGTCAACCTGTTGCGACTCTAAAGGCATTTGCGCAACCATGTCCTTTATTTTTTCTATAGCAGGCTCCATAATATCATCATCTTCAACTTCATCCAGACTAATATATATTTTATCTTCAACTTCAATTGTATCGCTCACTTTATTATTAAATGCTTCATCTAGCATCCCAAAGAAAGAGGAGTTGCTCCCAATTACAGGAATATCTTCATCAAAATTCTCGTGCGCAAACTTTAAGGTCGTTAATTTTTCATATAAAGCTGCAACTTCGATATGCATTTTTATAACATCTTCTTTCCCTTTAAGTTTGAGAATCCTATGTGCAATGCCAATTAATTCTGATTCTAACTTCTTCTTCATAATTTTTTATATTTAATCCGATTTAGGTTTTTGTTTTTTAATAAATTTACGTCACCTTTATACAAACGAAAATTAGCTTTGTTTTAGTGTTAAAATTACAAAATGTTTCTTGAAAATACAGTAAATCAGAAAGAACAATTTGGTTGGATTGAAGTTATTTGTGGGTCAATGTTCTCTGGTAAAACAGAAGAATTGATACGCAGACTCAAGCGTGCGCAGTTTGCAAGACAAAAAGTAGAGATTTTTAAACCTGCAATTGATGTACGTTATGATGAAGACAAAGTCGTGTCTCATGATGCCAATGAAATTAGGTCAACTCCAGTTCCTGCTGCTGCCAATATTCCGATTTTAGCAGATGGTTGTGATGTTGTTGGTATAGATGAAGCACAATTTTTTGATGATGAGATTGTTCGTGTTTGTAATGATCTAGCAAATAAAGGCATTCGAGTTATTGTAGCTGGTCTCGACATGGATTTTAAAGGAAATCCTTTTGGGCCAATGCCTTCTTTAATGGCAACTGCAGAATATGTAACTAAAGTACATGCCGTTTGCACAAGAACTGGAAACCTTGCGCAATACAGTTACCGAAAAGCTAAAAGTGATGAGCTTGTTCTACTAGGTGAAGTTGATGAATACGAGCCTTTAAGCAGAGCTGCTTTTTATAAGGCTATGTTGCGTGATAAAGTGCGTAATATAAAGGTTAATGATGCCATAGAAGTTTCAACTAAAGCGAATGGTGCAAATGCCTAAAGCTGAAGAAACCATACTTGAAATAAATTTATCTGCACTTAAACACAATTTCGAGTACATTAAATCCAAGATTAATAACAGCACTAAATTAATGGTCGTTGTTAAAGCTTTTGGCTACGGAAGTGATGCGTCTATAATAGCTAATTATCTCCAGAAACTTAATGCTGACTATTTTGCTGTTGCATACACAAACGAAGGTATTGCGCTACGAAATTCTGGAATTACAAAACCTATTTTGGTGTTACATCCTCAACCTGTAAACTTTACTGCTTTAATACAACATAGTCTTGAACCTAGTTTATACAATGCAATGGTTTTAAATGAATTTATTAAGATCTCTTTAGAAAAAACCCAAGTTGATTATCCTGTTCATATTAAATTTAATACAGGGTTAAACAGACTTGGTTTTTGGGAAAATGATGTCGATTATATTATTTCAAAATTAGCTGAAACATCATCAATAAAAGTAAAATCAATATTTTCGCATTTGGTAGCAAGCGAAGATTTAAACGAAAAGGAATTCACTTTAAACCAAATTGAAGCTTTCAAAAATATAACTAAAAATTTCGCTCAGAAAATTGCTTACAAACCAATGGTTCATATTTGTAATACTTCTGGCATTTTAAATCATCCAGAAGCTCATTTTGATATGGTGCGATGTGGGATTGGGTTGTATGGCTATGGAAATTCTGAAAAAGAAAACCAAAATTTCAAACCTATAGCAACTTTAAAATCTGTGATTTCACAAATCCATCTTATAGAAGAAGGTGAAACAGTAGGTTACAATAGAGCATATAAAAGTAGCGCATTCCAAAAAACAGCAACCATCCCAATTGGTCACGCAGATGGCATAGGCAGACAATATGGAAATGGTAAAGGTTTTGTCACTATAAATGGACAACTTGCTCCTATTATTGGAAACGTGTGCATGGATATGATTATGATAAATATTACAAATTTAGATTGTAATGAAGGTGACGAAGTTATAATTTTTGGAGAGCAGAACACTGCAGAAGATTTGGCTAAAACCACTAAATCTATATCTTATGAAATAATTACTGCCATATCACAACGTATTAAACGTACTATTATAAAATAATTTTCAGCTTTCAATACACTACTAAATACTTCAGCTTTTTTAATTATATTAGTAGTTCGCTAACTTAAATTTTTAATTATGCTTAAAGAATTCAAAGAATTTGCAATGAAGGGCAACTTAGTTGATATTGCTGTTGCTTTTGTTATGGGTGCCGCTTTTAATAAAGTTGTTGCATCATTTACTGGTGGTATAGTATCACCATTAGTTGGATTAATTTTTAACACAGATTTTAAAGATCTAAAATATGTAATTAATGAAGGTGTTGCAGATGAAGCTGGAGAAGTAGCAATACTTTATGGTGATTTTGCGACAAATCTAATTGACTTTATTATTGTTGCTTTTGTAATGTTTATGGTTATAAAAGGTATTAACAAAATGAAGAAAAAAGAAGAAGAAGAAGCTCCAGCAGTTCCAGCAGGACCATCAGATAATGATTTACTTTCTGAAATTAGAGATTTATTAAAAAAATAAATTGATGATTTAAATTGAACTAGAAATATTTTAATTATTCTTATAAAAGACCTCTTTTTATTGTAAAAGAGGTCTTTTAAATATGTTATTTTTAACAAAAAAAGAGTGCTTAATTTCACAGAAACTATAATTTTGTAAACTAATTTTAATGAAATGAAAATAGCAGTAGTTGGTGCCACTGGTATGGTTGGTAAGGTTATGCTAAAAGTTCTTGCAGAACGAAATTTTCCTGT
>QMOV01000072.1 GCA_003650305.1 Bacteroidota bacterium
AGTATTGTGCATCAATTTTTTGAACTTTTCCAATATCGCCATTGGCAATCATTTCTCGCATTTGACGAATCATAGGGTAACCCGTATAAGTATAAGTTACTGCAAAAATAGCTCCTGACTTTTGAAGTGTACTTTTTAATATTTTAGCTTCTTCATAACTAGTAGTCATTGGTTTTTCACAAATAACATTAACTCCATTTTCTAATAGCTTTTTAGCCATTGGAAAGTGAAGAAAATTTGGTGTAAGAATAGATACTACCTGCATACGCTCTTCTTTTGGTAGTTTTAACTCTTCTTCAATTAAAGTATCAAAATCGATGTAAACTCTATTGGTAGGTAATCCAATTTTTTCAACAAAACCTATATTTTCTTCCCAAATAGGATTGAATACACCACCAACTATTTGAAATTGATCATACATTGCCGATGCAACTCTATGCAAAACCCCAATAAGAGAATCGCCTCCACCACCTAGAATTCCCAATCTAATTTTTGAGCTCATTAATTTATTTTATGGGTTCATTAAGCTTTATATTCTATTTTTTCTTCTTTAAAGAAAATAGCAAATAATATCATTACTATAAATGCGAAAATTGCTGGAAATACCCATATATCTTGCCAGCTATGGATGCCTTCACCAATAAGATATTTATCTGCAATTTGTCCTGCAATCCAAAAACCAACTAACATACCTACACCATAAGTAGCTAGTGTTATAAGTCCTTGAGCTGCACTCTTAATTTTATCTCCTGCTTTAGAATCGGTGTAAATTTGTCCAGATACAAAAAAGAAATCATAACAAATTCCGTGTAGTGCAATTCCAATTAATAACATGAATGCTAGTTCTCCCGAATTGCCATAAGCAAATAATAAATATCTTACTGCCCAAGCTAACATACCGATTAATAATGTTTTTTTGAATCCAAATTTTTTAAAGAATATTGGCAATAATAACATGAATAACACTTCTGAAATTTGACCAATAGTCATCTTTCCTGTGGGATTAACTACACCTATTTCAGTTAAAAACGGATTCGCATTTTGATAATAAAATGCTAATGGAATACATATTAAAATAGATGATATAAAGAAGATTAAGAAGTTTCTATTATAAAGCAATTTAATGGCTTCTAATCCTAGTATATCCGAAATTTTTACTTTTTCATTTTTATTGACTTTTGGAGGCGTTTTTGGAAGTGTAAAACTAAATAATCCTAAAACTCCTGAAGCAATTGCAGTCATTAAAAACGTATTTTGGAGTAAGCCCTCTTTCATTCCTTGTGCAGAGTCCCAATGGAATACATAACTTATTCCTAATCCTGCAACAATCCAACCAATAGTTCCCCAAACACGTATATATGAAAATTCTTTTGCTGGATCTTTCATTTGATTAAATGAAACAGAATTCACTAAAGCTAAAGTTGGCATATAGGCAATCATATACCCTAAAACATAAGGATAAAACGCATTAAAGTCTGAAACTTGAGACATTTGATACATTAAAACGGCACCTATTAAATGTAAAACTCCCAGAATTTTTTCGGCATTAAAATACCTGTCAGCAATCAATCCAATAATAAAAGGTGCTATAATTGCGCCCCAAGATTGAGTTGAAAATGCCATTCCTGTTTCAGCTCCTGTAGCACCTAGATTTGTTCCTAAAAAAGTCCCTAAAGTTACAAACCATCCTCCCCAAATAAAAAATTCGAGAAACATCATAAACGACAATTGAAATTGAGTTTTAGTTTTCATCAATATGTATTGTTAGTTAGTTTAATTTTTTGGAAGCTGCAAGTAATAATTTCTTAGTAGCTACAACACCTTCTTCTTCACTTAATCGACTACCTTCATATTCTACACCAATAAAACCTTTATAACCTACCTCTTTTACAATTTGTAACATTCTAACATAATCTATAGTTGTTTCATCTCCATTCTCATCAAAGTCATAGGACTTGGCACTAACGGCTTTTGCAGCCCGCATCATTAATTTTACACCTTCATATTTATCTGGATATTCTTCTAAACATTCTCCCCAGCGTACGCCTTCTGGACGCTTTATACACCAGTTTCCAAAATCAGGTAAAGTACCACAATTGGATTTCCCAACAGTTTTAATAACATTCATCAATACTGGCACATCCGAAGATAACCAGCCATGATTTTCTACTAATACATTTATATGTTTTGTCTCGGCATAAGCAGCTAACTTTGAAAGTCCATCTATAGCTGATTGTGTCCATACTTCAGGATCATTCGTGCCAAAAAGATTCACTCTAATTGAATGGCAACCTAAAAATGCAGCGGCATCAACCCATTTTTTGTGTTTCTCGACAGCTTCATCACGTTCATTTTCTTCTATTGATGCTAAATCACCTTCACCATCAACCATTATTAATAGATTATAAACACCATAGGATTCGCTTTTTTCTTTTAATGTATTTAAAAGTGTTTGCATCGCCTCTTTAGGATTATCACCTTTTTTCAGTTCATTTGTATAGAGCTGGCTTACATATTCTATACCTTCAAATCCCAGCTCGCTAGCTTTTTGAGCAAAATCTAACGGACTCATTTCTCCGCTTCTTATCTGCTTATTAAAAGACCATTGTGCTAAAGATAATTTAAAGAATGGTTCAGATTGTATTGTGTCAGTCTTTGTCATTTTTTCCTTTTTTTGACTATTACCACAAGCGAAAAAGCTTAAAAAAATCAATAATAAACTAGTTTTGGCTGCTCTGGTTATGAGTTTATTGTATTTCATAATCTTATAAATAAATGTGAATTATATTAAGGTGAAAATAAAAAATCATACTACGAATCTTGTTTATTTTTATTCACTGAAAAAAATTGAACAGAAAATTATTTTAAGAACAAATCAAATAACCCAATAAATCATACAGTTATCATGTTTTCTTGACGGTATTCTATAGGCGTACATTTTTCATGCTTTTTAAATACTGTAGAAAAATACTGGCTAGTAGAAAACCCACAACTAAATGCAACTTCAGCTACACTCAAACGTTCTTTCTCTATTAAAATATTTTTTGATAATTCTAATCTTTTCATCGTTAAATACCTCATAGGTGTGAGATTCGTTAATCGTTTACAATGGTGTGTAAATCTGGTTAAACCAACTCCAGCGGATTTAGCCATTTCTTCAATTGTCCAAGCTTCAGAAAGGTTTTTCTCTAATTCTTTTAAAAACAGCTTTACACTTCTTGAACTATCGGTAAGCTGTTCATTAAGTTCTACTTCTTCAGAATTGAACAAATCTAAAAGCAAAATCAACAAATAATTAATAAGTAATCTAATTCTAGAAGAATTGCTTCCATTTTCATCGGTGTCCACAGCTTTTCCAATCCGCTGAAAGCAATCACGAATACGTTTATCTGCTTTCCAAAGTACTTTCTCATTCTGTCTTAATATCGTTGTTAATCTTTGAATATCTTTTGGAGACAACATAATCCAATCTGGCCATACCCAATTTTGATGTGGTCTTCGCACATTTAGATCTAAAATTACCCAATAAAATTTTCCCATACCAATAAAAGGGTTTCCAACTTTATGAACTTCCCAAGGTCTGGTAATTGTCAAACAGTTTGGAAACAACTTCATCTCCTTGTTTTCTTGCAAATATGGCATTGAGCCAGATTCTAAAAAATGGATTTCGATGCCTTCATTCCTATGCCAATCTAAACCCCAGTCTTGAGGCTCGTTAGCATCCCAGTAACCTACACTATTTAAGCCAATGGTGTCCTCTGTTAATCGATCTCCAGGATAAGTGTATCTTGCTAAGGCTTTAAATTTTAATTTCTTTCTGTTAACGGCATCAACCAGAGGCAAGCACGTATCAGCATGATAAACAATATCGTCAGCTTCAAAGGGTGTGATTTTTTGTATATTTATCTTCACTGAAAAAAATTGAACACTATTATTATGCAATTTAATTAATTTGGCAAGAAATGAAAGAATTTATCAAAAAATAATATCTAATGAACAACACCTATTTAAATGCTATAAATGAAGAATATGATGCTATTGTTGTGGGTACTGGAATCTCTGGTGGATGGGCAGCTAAAGAACTTTGTGAAAACGGGTTAAAAACTCTTGTTCTTGAACGTGGAAGAATGATTAAACACGGTGAAGATTATCATACCGCAACTCTTGACCCTTGGGATTTACCTAATGGTGGAGCAGCCTCTAGAGAAACTAGAGAACGCAAACCAAAACAGCATCGTACTGGTTATGTTACACATGAAGCACATCAACATTTTTTTGTAGATGATTTAAAACATCCTTATAATGAAGATCGTCGTTTTGATTGGATTAGAGGATATCATGTTGGAGGTCGTTCTTTAACTTGGGGTAGACAAAGCTATAGGTTAAGCGATATTGATTTTAGTGCCAATAAAAAAGAAGGTGTTGCCGTAGATTGGCCTGTTAGGTATAAAAACATTGAACCTTGGTATGATCACGTTGAAGAGTTTATTGGCGTTAGTGGTGAGAATTTAGGATTAAAGCAACTCCCAGACCAGAAGTTATTAAAACCCATGAACTTGAATTGTGTTGAAGAACACTTAAAAAAATCGATTTCAGAAAATTTTGAAGACAGAATACTAACTATTGGTAGAACAGCACATATAACTGAAGGCACTAAACCAGGATTAGGTAGAACAAAATGCCAATATAGAAATAGATGTATGCGAGGGTGTCCATTTGGAGCATATTTTAGCAGTAATTCTTCCACGCTTCCTACAGCAGAAGCTACTGGAAACATGACCTTAAGAGAAAATTCAATTGTTCATGAGGTTATTTATGATGAACAACTAGGTAAAGCAATTGGCGTAAAAGTAATTGATGCAGAAACCAAAGAGGTTTTTGTATTTAAAGCCAAAGTGATTTTTTTATGCGCTTCTGCCATTGCTTCTGCCTCGATTTTATTACAGTCAAAGTCCAACAGGTTCCCTAATGGACTAGGTAACGACAGTGGTGAATTAGGACATAATATCATGGATCACCATTTTCATGTTGGTGCTAGAGGTACTGCCGAAGGATTTGAAGATAAGTATACCAAAGGACGAAGAGCTAATGGTATTTATATTCCAAGATTTAGAAATCTAGGAGGTGATACTGACCAAAAAGAGTTTTTAAGAGGGTATGGTTATCAAGGAGGTGCAGGAAGAGGAAGCTCGTCAGAATTAGTTGCCGAACTTAAGTATGGACCAAAATTAAAAGAGGCTATTTTAAAACCCGGACAATGGCGCGTTAACTTATTAGCTTTTGGTGAGACGCTTCCAGATCATAGTAACAGAATGTATATGAATTATGATAAAACAGATGAATGGGAATTACCAACGATAACTTTCGATGCCTCTTTTGGACCTAATGAAGAAGCGATGAGTAAGGACATGGAAGAGCAAGCTGTAAAAATGTTAGAAGCTGGAGGATTTACAAATATCAGAGGTTACAATAACACTAGTGGCAGAGCTATGGGATTAGGAATTCACGAAATGGGAACTGCACGTATGGGTAGAGATCCTAAAACCTCAGTGCTTAATAAAAACAATCAAGTACACGCATGTAAAAATGTTTATGTTACTGATGGTGCCTTTATGACTTCTGCTGGATGCCAAAACCCTTCTCTTTCTTACATGGCATTTACTGCGAGAGCAGCTAATCATGCAGCAGAAGAATTAAATAAATCGAAATCTTAAATATTACATCATGAAAAGAAGAGAAGCAATAAAAAAAATAGGTTTAACCACAGGGATAGTTTTTGCGACACCATCTATAGTTAGTTTATTACAAAGTTGTACTAGTGATTCTGACAAATGGGTTCCTCAATTTTTTTCTGAAGAACAAGGAACTGTTCTTAAAAATATTGTTGATGTCTTTTTACCTAAAACAAATTCCCCTTCGGCTACCGAAGTAAATGTTCCTGAGTTTATGGATACTTATGTTAATGAAGTAATGGATATTAAAGATCAAGATAGAATTAAAGTAGCTTTTGATAAATTGTTAACACTTATTAAAACAAATTATAACAAAAATCTTATTAAGATTACTGAAGAAAACTATAAAGATCTTCTAGACAATAATATGCTTATTGATAAGCCAGCAATGCCAGAGACTGAGCCAATGACCATCTCTGAATTATTAAACAATATGAAATGGATGACTATTAATGCATATAAAATAAGTGAAATGGTTGGTGAAACTGTTTTAGCATACGACCCTTATCCTGCAACTTATTTTTGTGGTGATTTAAATGAATTAACAGGTGGTAAAGCCTGGTCTTTATAATTATCACAATTAGTTAATGGACAATGAAATATTTGTTTAAAATATTGATTTTCACTTTATGTGTAATGTCATTCACGAATTGTAAAGAATACACAAAAGAAGAAAAAGTACCTGAAGTCAATAAAGAATGGATTCAATTATTTAATGGAAAAGATTTAAATGATTGGATTGTTAAAATTAAAGGATATCCTCTTAATGAAAATGTTTATAATACTTTTCGGATTGACAATGGAATATTAAAAGTGTCCTATGATGGTTATGAAAATTTTAATGATACTTACGGACATATATTTTATAAAAAGTCATTTTCAAATTATAAATTAAGATTACAATATAGGTTTATTGGAAATCAAGTAAAGGGAGGAGAAAGTTGGGCAGAAAAAAATAGTGGTGTTATGATTCATTCTCAATCTCCCGAAAGCATGAGTGTTAACCAAGATTTTCCAGTTTCTATAGAGGTACAACTATTGGGTGGATTAAAAGAAGGGTTAGCACGTCCTACTGGCAACTTGTGTACACCAGGAACTCATATTATGATGAATGGTAAACTCGTTACAACACATTGTATAAATTCAGCTTCTAAAACTTATTATGATAATCAGTGGGTGAATTTGGAGATTTTGGTTATTCACGATTCTATAATTACACATAAAATTAATGGAAAAGAAGTGCTTTCTTATTCGAAACCTCAAATAGGAGGTGATTATAATACAATGAATGGAAGAGAAGGAGAGCTATTAAAGGAAGGCTATATTTCATTACAAAGTGAAAGCCATCCTATTGAATTTCGAAATATCGAATTATTAGAAATAGATTAAAGCATCTCAGTATGTTTAAATATTTAAGACTATGAAACTAAAAAACAAAACAAGCAGACGCTCATTTATTAAAAATTCCACATTAGCTTTTGCAGGAATAAGTATCATTCCCAGACATGTTTTAGGTAAAGGCTTTATTCCACCAAGCGATCAATTAAATATTGCCATTATTGGTGGTGGTGGAAAAGGTTTTGCCGATGCTACTCACGTTTGGAATAATGGTGCTTCAAATATTGCTGCGATTTGCGATGTAGACTGGAATAGGGCTTCCAAAACCTTTGAAAAATTTCCAAAGGCAAGACGGTTTAAAGATTTTAGAAAAGTTCTTGATGAGATAAAAGATGTTGATGCAATTACAGTTTCAACTCCCGACCATACACATGCTGTCATTGCTATGGCTGCAATGAATTTAGGTAAGCACGTATATGTTCAAAAACCTTTAACACATAATATTTTTGAAGCTAGAATGCTCACTAATACTGCCAATCAAAATCGTTTAGTCACTCAAATGGGAAATCAAGGTGCATCTAGCAAAGAGGTTAAACAGATGATTAAATGGTTTGACGAAGGTAAAATAGGTGCAGTTAAAAAAGTTCATGTTTGGACGAACAGACCTGTTTGGCCTCAAGGAATTCCAACACCAACAAATAAACCACAAATATTGGATGGTTTAGATTGGGATAATTGGATTGGACCAGCTAAAATGGTAGATTACCATCCTTTATATCATCCCTTCAAATGGAGAGGTTGGTGGAATTTTGGAACTGGCGCTTTAGGCGATATGGGATGTCATTTAATTGATCCTCCTTTTAGAGTTTTGGGGCTTGGTTATCCTACAGAAGTTGAAAGTAGTGTTGGAGCAGTATTTAAAAAGGATTGGGTTCCAGAATATTACCCAGAATCTTGCCCAACGTCGTCTAGGACACAATTAAAGTTTTCTGCATCGACTAAAAATCCATCAGAATTAACAATGACATGGACAGATGGTGGTTTACGTCCATTCCATCCAGATTTGATTCCTGCTAATCATCCTATAGGTGACGACGACAGTTCAAACGGTGTTATAATGATTGGACAAAAAGGAATAATGACCTGTGGTACATACGCTCGTAATCCTAAAATTTATTTTAATAATGGAGACGTTCTAACTGCTAAAATTGTTGAAGAAGATAATACACTTCCAGAAAATGGACATCAAGCAGCTTGGGTAGAAGCATGTAAAGAAGGTTATGGTAAAGAAAAACACAAAGCATTAACCTCTTCGTTCGATTTTGCCGGCCCTTTAACAGAAGCTATTTTAATGGGAAATTTAGCAATTAGAAGTTATAATTTAAGGAATAAAATTGGTAATAGATTTGAATATCCCGGACGTAAAAGGTTACTTTGGGATGGTACAAATATGAGGATAACAAATTTTGAAGCTGCTAACCAATTTGTTAAAAGAATTTATAGAGAAGGTTGGCATTTATAGTAAATTATTGTATGCCGTTTTCTATTCCGTTATTTCAATTAGATTGCCTTCAGGATCAGAGATTATACTTTCGTAATATCCATCACCTGTTGTCCTTGAATCACCTATTATTCTAATTCCATTTTCACGAAATTTTTCAGTCAATGAATTAACCCTCTCCTTTGTTCCAACTGATACAGCAAAGTGAGCCAATCTTAACTTTGAGTTCGATTTCTCTATGAATTCTGATATATCTGGTCGATGCATTAATTCAATACGAGCACCACTTTTAAAACTTAAAAAGTATGAGCTGAATTTTTTCTTTTGATTGTAATATTTTTCATTTGAACTTAAATCGAAGAATTTCAGATAAAATTTCTTCATTTTTTCTAAATCCATAACCCAAATAGCGATATGTTCAATTTTCATTCAGCGTATTTTTTAGCTTTTACAAAATATAGTCTGTACTAATAAAATTAGATGTTTTCTTTTCTAATAATTTATTTAAAATATAGAACTTAAGATATAATTGCTTTTTAGATATCTGTTTTTATTGTTTTCATTGCAGTCATAGCGCTTCGCAGATCTTTACCAATCCTTTCAATTGGATGCTGTCTTATTACTTCATTTACTTTTATGAGCTCTACATTATCTACTTCATTTGATGAACTGAATGGTCTACCAATAACATCTGTATTTACAGTTTTCATAAAATCGACCAATAAGGGTTTACAAGCATGATCGAATAAATAACAACCATACTCTGCTGTATCTGAAATAATGCGATTCATTTCGAATAGTTTTTTTCTTGCTACAGTATTTGCAATTAGTGGTAGTTCGTGTAAAGATTCATAATATGCAGATGCTGAAATAATTCCTGAATCTACCATAGTTTCGTATGCCAATTCAACTCCTGCTCTTACAAAAGCAATCATTAATACGCCATTATCAAAATATTCCTGTTCTGTAATATGTTGTGTTGTTGCTGTTGTTTTTTCGAAAGCAGTTTCACCAGTTTCGGCTCTCCAGCCTAACAAGTCTTTATCATCATTTGCCCAATCATCCATCATTGTTTGCGAGAAATGTCCAGACATAATATCATCCATGTGTTTAAGGTATAATGGTTTCATGATAATTTTTAATTCTTCCGATAATTCAAAAACTTTAATTTTTGCAGGATTAGATAAACGATCAATCATATTAGTAATTCCACCATGTTTCAATGCTTCGGTAATAGTTTCCCATCCATATTGAATTAGTTTTGAAGCATAACTAGATTCAATTCCTTCTTCTATCATTTTATCAAAAGACAAAATAGAAGCCGTTTGCAAGACACCACATAAAATGGTTTGCTCTCCCATTAAATCGCTTTTCACTTCTGCCACAAATGAAGATTCTAAAACTCCAGCTTTATGTCCGCCAGTTGCAACAGCATAAGCTTTTGCTTGTTTCCAACCCTTATTTTCTGGGTCGTTTTCAGGATGTACTGCTATAAGTGTTGGCACTCCAAAACCTCTTAAATATTCTTCTCTTACTTCGGTTCCAGGACATTTTGGAGCCACCATAATTACAGTAAGGTCTTTACGAATTTGTTTGCCTTCTTCTACAATATTAAAGCCATGAGAATACGATAAAGTAGCACCTTGCTTCATTAAAGGCATTACTGCATCTACTACACTAGAATGTTGTTTGTCTGGAGTAAGATTCAACACCAAATCAGCAGTTGGAATTAATTCTTTATATGTTCCAACTTTAAACTCGTTTTGAGTCGCACTTTTGTATGATTGTCTTTGCTCAGCAATCGCTACATCACGTAAAGCATAAGAAATATCTAATCCTGAATCTCGCATATTCAATCCTTGATTGAGTCCTTGTGCACCACAACCTACAATTACAATTTTCTTGTCCTTTAAGGCTTTTACACCATCTTCAAATTCTGAAGACTCCATAAATCTACACTTTGATAATTGATCTAGTTTTTGCCCTAATGAAAGTGTATTAAAATAATTTGACATAGTTCTTTTAGTTATTAAATGCTTTAAGCATTTGTGATATTTTAAGCTCGTCTTTGGTAACTGCTATTCTTCCCGAACGTACAAATTGCATGATTCCAAAAGCACTCAATTCACGATGTAACAACTCTATTTCGTGTCGTCTTCCTGATTTTTCGAGCACGAAAAACTCTTTATTTACTGTTACAATTATTGCGTTACTTTCTTTAATTATATTTTGAATTTGACGCTCTTCAAACAATAAATCCGATTTTATTTTAAACATACATGATTCTTGATAAATGGTTTCCTCATCAGTATGAAAATAGGCTTTTATAACCTCAACTTGTTTTTCAATTTGAGCTATAATTTTTTTGACTTGATTTTCAGTCATATTTACCAAAATTGTAAAACGCGAAACACCTTCAATTTCAGAAACAGAGATATTCATGCTTTCAATATTAATGTGTCTTCGCTGAAAAATTGCTGAAATTCTGTTCAACAATCCTATATTGTTTTCAGTGTAAATTGAAACTGTAAATGATTTTATTTTTTTATCCATAACTATTCTAATCTTATATCTGAAACTGAAGCTCCTGAAGGAACCATCGGAAATACATTGTCTTCTTTTTCTACGCAAACTTCTAGAAAATAAGCGTCTTTGCTTAACATCATTTCTTTAATGGCATCAGCCAGTTCCTCACGCTTAATGACTTTTTTAGCTTTTATATGGTATCCTTTTGCTATCGCAACAAAATCGGGATTTGTCATTTCGGTTGAAGCATAACGTTTATCAAAAAATAGTTGTTGCCATTGGCGAACCATTCCTAAAAATTCATTATTCAATACAACAATCTTTACAGGTACTTTGGTTTGAAAAATAGTTCCCAATTCCTGAATCGTCATTTGGTAGCCTCCATCTCCAATAATAGCAACTACATCACGCTCTGGAGCCGCCATTTTAGCACCAATTGCTGCTGGAAGTGCAAATCCCATTGTACCTAATCCTCCAGAAGTAATATTGCTTTTGGTTTGATTGAATTTAGCATAACGACAAGCAATCATTTGGTGTTGCCCAACATCTGAAACTATTGCAGCTTCACCTTTACTTTGCGTATTAATTTCGTTTAATACTTCTCCCATTGTCAATCCTTCTCTAGTAGGATGAAGGTCATTTTTAATGACTTTATCAAATTCAATAGCATACAACTCTTTAAACTTCTGATGCCATTTAGGATGTTTATTTTTATTAAGTAATGGTAATAATTGTGATAAACTTTCTTTAGCATCTCCTAATACTGCAACATCTGTTTTTACATTTTTATCAATCTCTGCAGGATCAATTTCAAAATGGATCACTTTGGCTTGTTTAGCATATTTATTTAAATCTCCTGTAACACGATCGTCGAAACGCATTCCTATAGCAATTAATACATCACATTCGTTGGTCAATTTATTTGGCGCATAATTACCATGCATGCCAACCATACCAATATTTAATGGATGTGAAGTTGGAATTGCTGAAGCTCCTAAAATAGTCCAAGCAGAAGGGATTCCTGCTTTTTCAATAACTGTCTTTAATTGCTCTTCTGCTTCGCCAAGAATTATGCCTTGTCCCCAAATTATCATTGGTTTTTTAGCATTATTGATTAAATCTGCTGCTGCTTTAACTGAAGCTATTTCAGTTTTAGGAACAGGAACATAACTTCGTACTCCTGTACATTTTTCGTAATGAAAATCGAATTCTTCAAATTGTGCATCTTTAGTAATATCGACTAAAACAGGACCAGGACGACCACTTTTAGCAATGTAAAAAGCTTTAGCTATAACTTCTGGAATTTCTGAAGCTTTTGTTACTTGATGATTCCATTTGGTTACAGGAGTAGAAATCCCAACAATATCCGTTTCTTGAAACGCATCACTACCTAACAAATGCGAAGCCACTTGTCCTGTGATGCACACTATTGGCGTAGAATCGATTTGAGCATC
>QMOV01000073.1 GCA_003650305.1 Bacteroidota bacterium
CATATTAAAGAAAATGAATCCTGGTATCATCCATGGTATTTAAACGGATATAATAAATTATATAAAGAATCATTTTCAATTGAGACTTTTGAAAAAAAATTGAAAAGTATTGACTGGGACTTTAAGTTTGTTGATGGATATTTAAGTGGTTTTGAGTATTTTAAATGTCTTGGAAATCAGATACTCCCTGTAATAAATAATGTGCGTGATGGAAAACAGTTATTATATGCTGATTTTCCCGATATGATTCATGATGTTATTGGGCATGCACCTATGTTATTTAATAAGGATTATACATCTTTTCTTAAAAATATTTATAACTTTATTACTGAAATCGATCTAAAAGATATAGATGTTGAATATCTTTCGTTACAAGGCGTTACAAAGAAAGATAGAGAACGTAACTTAATTAAATTAAACCAATTAGAGGAACATCTTGAAAAAACCCCTACTCTATTTTATAAACTTAATAATATTGCTTTATGGACAGTTGAGTTTGGTGTTTTAGAATATGGTAATACATATAAAGCATATGGAGCAGCTATAGTTGCATCTCCTCTCGAAATTAATAACCTTTTCAACAAAAAGATTCCAGTAAAAAATTTGTTAAATATTTCAAATCCATCTTTTAATTTTTCGGCACTTCAAAATGAATTATATGTCACAAAAGATTTAGAAAGTATATTACATTTTATGTTAAGAACCAGTAGTAATTTTAATAAGGTTAAGTGTTAAAATTATTATAAAAAATGATCAAAAAAACGCAACCAAATACTTGATTGCGTTTTAACTTTTATTGAATATCTCTTATATTCTTATTCTTCTTTCACTTCTTCGAAATCAACATCTTCTACGTTATCGCCTTCAGTTGCTTCACCATTTTGGCTTGCATCTGATCCAGCTTCTCCTTTAGGTTGTGCTTCAGCTTGTGCTTTATACATTTCTTCAGAGGCTACTTTCCAGGCTTCATTAATTTTTTCTAAAGCTGGCTCAATAACTTCTACATCTTTTGTTTCATAAGCTTTCTTCAATTCCTCTAAAGCTTCTTCGATTGGTTTCTTTTTATCTTCCGATAATTTGTCACCAAATTCTTTTAACTGCTTTTCAGTTTGAAAAATCATAGCATCAGCACTATTCAATTTATCTGCAGTTTCTTTTGCTTTAGCATCTGCATCTGCATTAGCTTCTGCTTCTTGTTTCATTTTCTCGATTTCTTCATCTGTCAAACCAGAAGAAGCTTCTATACGAATATCTTGCGTTTTATTAGTTGCCTTATCTGTTGCAGTTACGTGAATAATTCCGTTAGCATCAATATCGAAGGTTACTTCAATTTGTGGCACTCCTCTTTGTGCTGGTGGAATATCGGATAAATGAAAACGACCAATCGTTTTGTTATCGGCAGCCATAGGACGTTCTCCTTGTAACACATGAATCTCAACCGATGGCTGATTATCTGCTGCTGTAGAGAACACTTGAGACTTTTTAGAAGGGATTGTTGTATTGGCTTCTATTAATTTAGTCATTACATTACCCATAGTTTCAATACCAAGAGACAATGGTGTTACATCTAGAAGTAATACATCTTTTACATCTCCACTTAAAACACCACCTTGTATTGCAGCTCCAACAGCTACAACCTCATCTGGATTTACACCTTTATTTGGTTTTTGACCGAAGAATTTTTCTACGGCTTCCTGTACTGCTGGAATACGTGTTGAGCCACCAACCAAAATAATTTCATCTATATCACTTGTTTTTAAACCAGCTGCTTTTAATGCAGTTCCACAAGGTTTAATGGTACGTTTAACTAAATCGTCTATTAGTTGCTCAAATTTTGCTCTTGTTAATGTTCTAACCAAGTGTTTTGGTCCACTAGCAGTTGCAGTAACATATGGTAAATTAATTTCTGTTTTTGAAGAAGAAGATAATTCAATCTTTGCTTTTTCTGAAGCCTCTTTTAAACGCTGTAAAGCCATAGGATCTTTACGCAAATCCATGCTTTCTTCTTTTTCAAATTCTTCTGCTAACCAATTAATTATTTTTTCATCTATATCGTCTCCTCCTAAATGTGTATCTCCGTCGGTTGATAGTACTTCAAAAACACCATCACCTAATTCTAAAATAGATACATCGTGTGTTCCTCCACCAAAATCGAATACAACAATTTTTTGGTCTTTATGCTTCTTATCCATACCATAAGCTAAAGCTGCTGCAGTAGGTTCGTTAATAATTCTACGAACTTTTAAACCTGCAATTTCTCCAGCTTCTTTTGTAGCTTGACGTTGCGCATCGTTAAAATAAGCAGGGACAGTAATTACTGCTTCTGTAACTTCTTGATCTAAAAACTCTTCAGCAGTTTTTTTCATTTTTTGAAGTACCATTGCAGACAATTCTTGTGGCGTATATAAACGACCATCTATATCTACTCTTGGTGTATTATTATCTCCTTTTACTACTTTATATGGTACTCGACCTATTTCTTGTTTACATTCAGAAAACTTGTTTCCCATAAAACGTTTAATAGAATAAACCGTTTTTGTAGGATTTGTTACTGCTTGACGTTTTGCAGGATCTCCAACTTTTATTTCGCCTCCTTCAACAAAAGCAATAACAGATGGTGTTGTACGTCTTCCTTCTGCATTAGTAATCACAACTGGCTCATTTCCCTCCATTACGGAGACACAAGAGTTTGTTGTTCCTAAATCGATTCCTATAATTTTACTCATAATATTATATTCTTTAATTTTGTTATGATAAATAACAATCTATCTAAGATTATTATAGCGTCTTTTTGCATTCCAAACGTAAGCTTTTTTTCCTGCGTTTAGCTTTTGGGTAAATTGATTGTCTTTTGTTCTCATTGTTCTAAAATTTATAATTGTACTTATTTACATTATTCTTTAGTCAATCATTATGCCAATACAAATAATATGACAAGCTGTCATTGTTTTATTAAGACTTCGTATAATTATTAATTTACATTGGTTTGAAAAGGCTATTTTTACAGCCTCTATAGGTCGATATTATTATGGAATGTATTTAGGTTTACATAATCTAAAAAATCTTTAAACGAAACTTTTCATTACATTTACAAACTATCTAATTTATACATTAAAAAATGTCAGTAGCAAAAAAAGAATACAAGAGAATTACTGTAAAAACATTAGTCGATATGAAGGCTAATGGAGAAAAAATATCGATGCTAACTGCATACGATTATACTATGGCAAAAATTGTAGATGGTGCTGGTATTGATGTTATTTTGGTTGGTGATTCTGCAAGTAACGTTATGTCAGGACACGAAACCACGCTACCTATTACATTAGATGAAATGATATATCATGCATCTTCTGTTATAAGAGCTATAGAGCGTGCGCTTGTTGTTGTAGATCTTCCTTTTGGTAGTTATCAAAGTGATCCTAAAGAAGCCTTACGCTCTGCAATTAGAATAATGAAAGAAAGTGGTGGTCATGCTGTAAAATTGGAAGGTGGAAAAGAAACCAAAGGTTCTATTAAACGTATCTTAAATGCTGGAATTCCTGTTATGGGACATCTGGGATTAACACCACAATCAATTTATAAATTTGGTACTTATACAGTACGCGCTAAAGAAGAACAAGAAGCTCAACAACTTTTACAAGACGCAAAAATGCTTGAACGTATTGGTTGTTTTGGAATTGTACTTGAAAAAATCCCTGCCGAACTCGCTAAACAAGTTGCCGAAAGTGTAAATATTCCTATTATTGGGATTGGTGCTGGAAATGGTGTTGATGGTCAAGTACTTGTTTTGCATGATATGTTAGGAATGACACACGAATTTAACCCTAGGTTTTTACGTCGCTATATGAACTTATATGAAGATATGACAAAAGCCATTTCGCAATATGCAACTGATGTGAAAAGTTGTGATTTTCCAAGTGATGAAGAACAGTATTAGTGTTCAGTGTTCAATCTTCAGTGTTAAGCGTTCAGCGTTCAGAAAAATAAACTATTAGTGAGTTAGTGGCAGAAAAAATTCTTTCCAATAAACATAATCTTCAGGTTCTCTTTGAAGACAATCATGTTATAATTGTCAACAAACGTGCTGGAGATATTGTTCAAGGTGATAAAACTGGAGATAAACCTTTAAGCGATGTTGTAAAAGACTATATTAAAGAGAAATACAACAAACCCGGAAATGTTTATCTTGGTGTTGTACATCGTTTAGACAGACCAACTACTGGAATTGTAGTCTTTGCCAAAACAAGTAAGGCTTTAACAAGATTAAACAAACTATTTGCAAATAAAGAAGTCCATAAAACCTATTGGGCAGTAGTTAAAAATAAACCAGAAATTGAAAATGACACTTTAACACATTGGCTCAAAAAAAATCCTAAAAATAATAAATCAACTGCTTTTGATAAAGAAATTGAAGGTAGCAAAATGGCTATTCTACATTATAAACTCATTAAAAAATTGAATACTTATTATTTGCTTGAAATACATCTTGAAACAGGACGACATCATCAAATACGTTCCCAACTTTCAAAAATAGGTTCGCCTATAAAAGGTGATTTAAAATATGGCTTTAATCGAAGCAATCAAGATGCGAGCATTCATTTACATTCTCGAAAACTAAAATTTGTACATCCTGTTTCAAAAAAAGATATTGATATTTCAGCTCCTGTCCCACAAGATACCCTTTGGGATGCTTGTTTATAATTTTCGTAGATTTACTTCATAACTTTCAACTATGATTACTGAATTAAAAAAAACTCAAAATAATTACTATTTAACTGGTAAAACGAAATCTATTGCTTTCAGAAAAAAGACATTATTAGATTTTAAAAACGAAATTTTAAAGCGTGAACAGGATATTATATCTGCACTTTACAAAGATTTGAAAAAGCCAGAATTTGAGTCGGTTTTAACTGAAACCGAAGTTGTACTCTCCGAGCTTAATTTAAGCATAAAAAATCTAAATACTTGGGCAAAACCAAAACGTGTTATTCCCTCACTTTTAAACTTTCCGTCAACCGATAAAATTTATTCTGAACCTTACGGAAATGTACTCATCATTGCACCTTGGAATTATCCTTATCAATTAGCATTATCTCCTCTTATAGGAGCTATTGCTGCTGGAAATACCGTTGTTTTAAAACCTAGTGAGTTGGCTCTACATACATCTAAAATACTTAAAGAAATTATAACAACCGTATTCGAGACTAAACATGTTAGCGTTGTACAAGGAGATGCAACTATTGCACAAGAACTTTTAGCCAAGCGTTGGGATTATATTTTCTTTACAGGAAGTGTTGCTGTTGGTAAAATTGTTGCTAAAGCTGCCGCAGAACATTTAACCCCAACAACCTTAGAACTAGGTGGTAAAAACCCATGTATCATCGATGAATCTGCACAAATAAAATTAGCAGCAAAACGCATTGTTTGGGGAAAATTTTTAAATGCAGGGCAAACCTGTATTGCTCCAGATTATATACTCATTCATGATTCGGTAAAGCAACCATTTATCGATGCATTACGATCTGAAATAGATATAGCTTACACCAAAAACCCTGAACAATCAAAAGACCTTACCAGAATTGTGAATGAACGGAATTTTAATCGTTTAGTAGCAATGCTACAAAATGAAACCATTGCTATTGGTGGAAAAACAAATGCAAACGAGTTGTATATATCACCTACTGTTATAGACGAGCCAAGTCTAGATAGTGAGGTTATGAAAGGCGAAATTTTTGGTCCAATTCTTCCTGTTATAGGATATAACAACGAAAACGATATTAATGTTGTTATCTCTAAATATAACAAACCTTTATCTTTATATGTATTTAGCACAAACCAAGCATTCGCAAAAAAAATGATCTCAACATATTCTTTTGGTGGTGGCGCTATTAATGATACAATAATTCACTTTTCAAACCATAGATTACCTTTTGGAGGTGTTGGAGATAGTGGTATTGGAGCTTATCATGGCAAACTGTCTTTTGATACATTCTCTCATAAAAAAGCGGTTGTAAAAAAAGGAAATTGGTTAGATATTCCAATGCGTTATGCGCCTTATAAAGGAAAAATGAAATTACTAAAATTCTTTTTAAAATATTTTTAGCAATACTATTCTTTTATTTTAAAATGAATTTTATTTCCTGTAACCTTTTGAGATAGTACATTTATAGCAGCATCACTTAACTGTAATACTCTTGGATAACCACCAGTTGTTTGGCAATCTCTCATTAAAACGATAAGACTTCCTGATGGCGTTAGCTGCACAGTTCCTGGTAAAACCAACGATGTAATAATTGGTTCTAATGTATTCTCAAAAACTTCATCAAACTGATATGCCATTCTATTATTATCTTTTGAAATCGTAAATTCTTCCAATAATAATTGCTGCTGCTGGTTTTTAGTAAGCAATTCATATTCTGGGCCTTTAAATGCTTCTAATTTTTTAGTGGTAAAATGATTTAAATCGATTCTGATTGATGCATTTTTCCTTTCGGAAGAGACTGAATGCTCTAAAATGGATAACTCATCGTTTGTTGAAATTGTGTTTTGTGATGTAATCTCGTTGTACATACTTCTGCTGTTCATAACTATTTCAGTTTGAAAACCTCTAGAAACTGCCAAATAACATCTAAAACCATATTTAGGATTATCAAAAGATAAAACGTCGTGTTCTTTAACATAAATAGCATGATTAATCTTGATAGGATTGTCATTTAATTTAGGAGAAAAATCTGCTCCAGACACACAAATTATTGTATTACAATTAAATTGAAGCGTTGGTCCAGACATCGTAATCTCAAGTATAGCTTCGTTCTCCTCGTTACCAAGTAGCGCATTTGCTATTCGAGCAGAATAATTATCCATTACACCAGAAACTGGAACTCCATATTTTTGAAATCCAAAACGACCTAAATCCTGTATTGTAGTGTAAAAACCAGCATTAATAACTTTAACCACGAATCACCTCACTTTCCAGTTGAAAAACTCCAGCTTTAGCTAAAGTTGTAATATCACAATGCTTTTTTAATGTAATTGGATAAAATTGAATTTTGTCGCCAGGATTAGCAAAACAAGGTGTGTCCCGATAGCTATCGGGATTAGAAACATTGAAGAAATTAATTGGAGAATTGCCAATAATATTCCAACCTCCAGGACTTATGCAAGGATAAACTCCAGTTTGGTTTCCACCTATTGCAACAGCTCCTCTTTCAATTTGTAATCGTGGTGTTGCTTTTCTTGGAAAATTAATGGCATTATTAAGTCCGCCTAAATATAAAAATCCTGGCAAAAATCCGATAAAATAGACAGTATAAATTGCTTCAGAATGTAAAGTAATAATCTCTTGTTTTGATCTCTTTATTTCTATCGAAATCTCTTCCAAATCCAACCCAAATTCTTCATCGTAACACACAGGAATTTTCCAAAGAGTTGATGGCTTTGAAAGTATGCTTATCTTAGACGAATATATATCTTTAAGTACAGATTTTCTATCATAGATATTTTCTATTATGCTATTATAACTAATTAATATCGAGGAATATGCAGATTTTATATCAATTATTTCTTTAACTAAAGTATTTTCGAGTTTCTCTTTATAAAACAGAACGTCTTCCAACGTTTTTTTATCAATTATTGAAGGCCATTCTATCAAAATAGAACACTCGCTAAACTGCTTATATGTGAGTTGAAAATCATTCAAAATAACTACTCAATATTAATGTGAACTTGCTCTAACTTTTCTTTTAAATCTCTAATCAAATTTACAGCTTTTGGATTATCTCCATGAATACAAAACGTTTTTGCTTTCAGCTTTAGTTCTACTCCATTTATAGTTTTTACTTTTTGATGCATTATCATCCTAAGAACATGATTAAATAGTTCTTCGGAATCAGATATTATTGCATTCTTTTCATTTCTTGAAACCAAAGTTAAATCGTCATTATAATTTCTGTCTGCAAACGCTTCATAAACAATAGGAATATTATCATTAATAGCTATTTCAGCAATAACCGATTTATAAGGCACATATAACTTAACTGGAAGAGAGATACTCTTTATTGCCTCAATAATAACTGTTGCAATTGATTTATCGATAACTGCAAGATTATATAATGCGCCATGAGGTTTTATATGATATAGCCTTGCATGTTCTTC
This sequence comes from Bacteroidota bacterium, assembly GCA_003650305.1. Lineage (GTDB taxonomy): Bacteria > Bacteroidota > Bacteroidia > Flavobacteriales > Flavobacteriaceae > PRS1. The sequence goes on from QMOV01000073.1 coordinate 8,155, forward strand.
TCTTAAAACTAACATTAAACTATTAATCTGTTCTCTGATGGATTTATATAATCCTGAATATGAAATGTTGATTTTCTGTCGTCCAAAATTTTCTTTGTCAGGAAACGAAGGATGAGCACCTATCTTTACATTGTATTGTTTAGCAAGTTTTATAACGGCTCTCATGGATTGTAATTCTCCTGTGTGTCCACCACAAGCGATGTTACATGAAGAAATATATGGCATAATTAAAGCTTCGTTATTTACGCCTTCGCCAACATCTACATTAATATCTATAGTTTGAAACATTATAAAAGATTAAACACTTTTAAAATACTCTTTAAACCTAAAAAAATAGTAATCGCTAGAATTACTAACCCAAAGATATTCTGTTTTAGATTATTACTATGTATTCCTAGTAAAGACTTTTTGTTCATAATCCAAAGCAAGAATCCTGCAATTACTGGTAATAATATTCCGTTTGCTACTTGAGCAAATTTTATAATTTCTATGGATTTAATTCCTAAAGACGAAAATAACACACCTAATACTAAAATAAAAATCCAAACGCTTCTAAACTTTTTTGAGCGCATATTGGTATTCCAACCTAAACAACCTGTTGCTACATAAGCTGCTGCTAATGGTGCTGTAATTGCACTTGTAATTCCAGCTGCAAACAAACCTATGGCTAAAAAATACTTTGCAAAGCTTCCAAACAGAGGTTCTAAACCTTTAGCTAAATCGGCAGCGTTATTTATCTCTTGAGTTTGAATTGCTGCTGCTGAAATTATAATACACATAGAAACAATTCCGCCTAATATCACTGCAATAATCGTATCTTTTTGTGCATATTTTAAATCGCTTTCGCCCTTCCATTTCTCTTTAACAAGTGCTGCATGTAAAAACAGATTATAAGGCACGACAGTTGTCCCAATTAAGCCAATAATAGTGAGAATACTATCTTGTGGAAATTTAGGCACAAACATGCCTTTAAAGATTTCTGACAGATTAGGTTTGGTCATTATAGCTGTGATTAAAAAGGCAAGACTCATAAGAATTACTAATGATATCAAGGCTCTTTCAAGGACTTTATAGTTTCCTATGTAGAGTAATATAAAAGCAATCACACCAATTATTACACTTAATGTGTTGATGGATAATCCTCCAAAATCTAATATCGGATTTCCAACAATAGTTTCTAAACCCAAAACACCTCCACTTATATTTCCGGCTTCGTAAGCAGCATTTCCAATAACAATAGCTGATAAAATAAGTAAGATTGCCAAGTTTCTAAAGATTGGATTTTTAATTTCGGTTCTTATAATTTCTGATAAGCCTTTTTGTGAAATAATACCTAATCTTGCAGACATTTCTTGCAACACAATAGTTGCAACAATCGACAATACCATTGCCCACAGCAAGGCATAACCAAAACTAACTCCTGCAATAGTACATAATGTTACAGTTCCTGGTCCAATAAAAGCAGCAGCTACTAATGGTCCTGGTCCAATATTTTTAAACCAGTTTTTTATCATGAACTTGAGTATCTATTGCTAATTTAAGAATTCATTTTGTATTAAATAAAAAAGGTGTGATTCGCACCACACCTATTCTAATTATTTAATATGTAATATTTACATTTTAATGTCTAAAAGTTCAACTTCTTTAGCGTCTTTATCTAAAAGTATAACCTCATCAAATCCAGCATTTTTAAACTTATCAAATTGTGTTGCTGCATCTCCAATAACCAAATATCCCATTTTACTTGCATCAAGATATTTATTAGCTAAAGCTTTATGCTGCTCCAAAGTCATTCCTCTAATTATATCTTCTTCGCCAGCAATATAATCTTTAGATAAATTATAGTTACTAATATTTTGAAGCATTCCTAAAAGAGACCCTTGAGTTTCAAAACGTCTTGCATTCGATTTAATTAGTGCGTTTTTTGTAAAATCTAAATCTTCTTGTGAAATACCTCCTTTATATTTTTCAATCTCTTCTTTAAATATATTGACTGATTCAAGAGTAGTATTTGTTCTTACACTTGATGAGGCTGTAAAGGTTCCTTTAATTTTAGAACCACTGAATCTGGTACGTGCACCATAAGTATATCCTTTTTCTTCTCTTAAAATAAGATTTACATTTCCTGAGAAAGAACCTCCAAGTTTGTAGTTCATAACAGTTGCTGCATAATAATCAGGATTTGTTCGAGCCATTCCCAAATAACCTATGTTAATTATAGATTGTTTAGCATTAGGAATATCTACAAAATATAAAGAGGCCTTATCTCTTTCTGCTTTAATCTCGTAAGTAGGAATTGTAACGTCTTTACTTTCCCATTTACTTTCCAAATCACTTAAAACAGCGAGTGTTTTGTCTTTATCAATTTTACCTACGATATGGAATCTACTTACTGAAGGTGAAAAGTTATTATTATAAAACTCCTTTAAATCATCCATAGTAATCGTTTCTACTGAAGTTTCTGTACCACTTGTAGGATATGCAAACATATGAGCTTCGCCATAAATTAATTTATTATACACATTTCGAGCTACAACATTTGGATTAGCTGCCGAACGCTTTATGCCATTAATCGTACTTAACTTGATACGCTTAAGCTCTTCTTCATCCCAACGTGGCTCAAGTAGAATCTCTTCAACTAAATCCATAGTCTTATCAAAATTTCTAACTAATGTATTTCCAGAAATTGTAATAGATTCTCTACCTGTAAACATATTAATAGATGCACCTAAAAGTTCAATCTCTTCTTCTAATTCTTCAGGTGTTTTATTTACTGTTCCTTCCATTAGAATGTCTGTCATTAAATTAGCGACACCAACTTTATCGAAAGAATCTAGCAAATGACCTCCATCAATTATTAAACTGAAATTAACCAAAGGCAACTCATTTTGCTCAATACCATTTACTGTCATTCCGTTAGATAATGTAACTGACCAAGAATCTGGTATGTTCAATTTTGGAGTTTCTCCTTGAGCAGGTTCTACAGATCTGTCGAAATTAGAAGGTGTCTTTACAACCTCATCATCAGCATCAATAACAGACACGTCAATATTATCCTTTATCTCCTCTTCTACTACAGCAGCCAATTGCGAATCTTTTGCTGCAAGTTCAACTTTTCCTTTAGGAACAAAACTTGTAATTACATAAGGCATATTTTTAATATACTTTTCATAAACACGCATCACATCTTCTTTAGTAACTGCTTTTATATTTTCAATATCTTGAGTAATAAAACCAGGGTCTCCAGCAAAAGTATTGTAAAAGGATAATTGAAAAGACTTATTCAACACACTACTAATCCCGTTATAAAAATCAGTTTCCTGGCTCGCTTTTATACGCTCGATATCTCTATCTGTAACACCATCAGTTTCAAATTTTTGAAAGGCTTCAAAAATAGCGTCTTCAACATCTGCTAGGTTTTTACCATCATTTGCCGTAATAATCACACGAAACGCACCTGCTAATTCTTGGGAATTATTAAACGCTGTAGTTCTGGCTGTTAATTCTTTTTCTTCAACTAATACTTTATACATTGGTGCCTTTTTTCCGTTAGCTAGTAACTCTCCCAGAAAATTTAAAGCATAAGCGTCGTCTGAATATTGTTCCAGTGTTGGCCACACCATATTTAACTGTGGAGCTGTAGCAAAATTATCTTCATGATACAAACGCTTGGTTTCGCTTATTGTAACAGGTTGTGGCTCAAGTTTAGAAACTTCTTGACCACGTTTTATTTCGCCAAAATATTTTTCAATCATAGCTTTAGCATCTTCTGTTTCAAAATCTCCAGCTAAAACCAAAGTGGCATTATTTGGTCCATAATACTTACTGTAAAACTCTTTTACGTCATCGATAGTAGCATTTTGAAGATCTACTAATTCTCCTATAACTTGCCAGTTGTATGGATGACCTTCTGGATAAATGGATTTATCTAACACCCAATTTGTGTGTCCATAAGGATTATTATCTACACGTTGTCTTTTTTCATTTTGAACCACTTCTTGTTGATTATAAAATGCAGACTCTGTAACTGTATTAATTAGAAAACCCATACGATCGCTTTCAAGCCACATAATAGTTTCTAAAGCATTATTAGGAACTATTTCATAGTAAGCTGTTCCATCTTTCCAGGTGAATCCATTAAGAGTTCCTCCTACATTTTGTATTTTTTTAAAAAATTGATCTTGTGGCACATTTTCTGATTCTTGGAATAGCATGTGCTCAAATAAATGTGCAAAACCTGTTCTTCCTGTTTTTTCTCTGTTAGAACCAAC
>QMOV01000074.1 GCA_003650305.1 Bacteroidota bacterium
CTGCAACTAAAATGGAATTAGGAATGTTGATTAATTTTGGTCAATCATCCTTAACTTATAAAAGAATAATTAACTCAAATAATTTACGATAGCTTAATTCGATAAATTCGTTTTAAATTCGCATAAATTTGTAGCAATATGTTAGACAACAACCAATTATTACGTTTTACAACAGCAGGAAGTGTGGATGACGGAAAAAGCACACTAATTGGACGTTTATTATATGATTCTAAATCCATTTTCGAAGATCAACTAGAAGCTATTGAAAAAACAAGCAAAAAGAAAGGTCATAACGGTGTAGATTTAGCATTGTTTACAGACGGATTAAGAGATGAACGCGAACAAGGAATCACTATAGATGTTGCGTACAGATATTTTACTACACCAAAAAGAAAATTTATTATAGCAGATACACCAGGACATATTCAATACACTCGAAATATGATTACAGGAGCATCTACAGCCAATGTTGCAATTATATTAGTAGATGCACGACATGGTGTTATTGAACAAACCAAGAGGCATGCTTTTATTGCATCCTTATTGCAAATCCCACATATAATTGTTTGTATTAACAAAATGGATTTAGTGAATTATTCAGAAGAGGCTTATAATAAAGCAATCAATCAGTTCGAAGAAATCTCATCAAAAATGTTAGTTACAGATGTTCGATTTATTCCCATAAGTGCGTTAGAAGGAGATAATGTTGTTAACCGTTCTAACACTATGGATTGGTATCAAGGAGCGCCTTTATTGCATATGTTGGAGACCATGCATATTAGCAGTGACATTAATAAAGTGGATGCTCGATTTCCAGTACAGACAGTTTTAAGACCACAGAATGAAACTCATAGAGATTATCGTGGTTTTGCAGGTAAAGTAGCTAGTGGAGTTTTAAGAGTAAAAGATGAAGTTACTATTATGCCTTCAGGGTTTACTTCAAAAATAAAAAGTATTGACACTTTCGATAAATCTTTAGCTGAAGCATTTGCTCCAATGTCAGTATCAATAACATTAGAAGATGATATAGATGTAGGAAGAGGAGATATGATTGTACGCTCGAACAACAAGCCTAAAGCAACTCAAGATATAGAAGTGATGTTATGTTGGCTGCATAATGAAGCCGCTAAACCAAGAACAAAATATGCAATCCGTCACACATCAAACGAACAGAAAGCGATGATAAAAGAAGTGATTTATAAGATTGATATCAATTCTTTAGGAAGAAACGCAGAAGATAAAGATTTAAGAATGAATGATATTGCTAAAGTAAAAATAAGAACCACTAAACCGTTAATGGTAGATTCTTACAGAGAAAACAGAACCACGGGAAGCATTATTCTTGTGGATGATGCAACTAATGAAACGGTTGCAGCTGGGATGGTTGTTTAAATAAAAGAACTTATGAAAAAAATAGTTTTAGTAATAGTACTAATAACAGCGTTTGCTTGTAAAGAAGAAGTAAAAAAAACAGAAGAAGGAACGGACACCTATACACCCACAGAAATTATAGAAGAGGTTATAAGCGAAATAAGTATTCCTTTAGTTGATCAGTGGGACTTAAAAGGAGTTTCTATAACTGAAACAGATTTACTGTTTAATAATCAGAAAGTATACTCAATATCTAGAATAGATGAGGCAAAAACTTTTAAATATGCAATAGCCGCAATTAATAGTGTAAAAATCGCATATGAAGGAGGGAAATATAAAATTAGTGTTATTGTTAAAAAAGGAAATCTTGGAGGTCAATTAGGGATTAGAATTCAAGGTGTTTATCCCATTAGAACAGATGTGGTTTTTGATTTAAACAACCAAAACGTAAAAGGAATATTTAAGGAAGAAGATTTAACCTATAATGAAAAAACAGAAATGGAAGACCTAGGAAATGGATGGTTTAAATGTTCATTTATTGCAGAAATTTATACAAGTTATTTTAGATTAGTATTTGGCCCTACCGATGAATCTCAGCAAGTTAGAATATGGGAATCACTTACGGATATTAATAGCGATCTATTAATTATACCATCAAGCATGAAAATCGAGGAATTGGCTAATTAGAGAAAATGAATTGAAGAAGAACCAATTAAAGAGATATATAAATTTTATTCTTTAAAAGAATTTAAAATATTCTGCAAACAAAATAAATGAACCTATTTAAGAATAAAATTAAAGGAGATATTAGAGTTATTGCATCAAATTTTATGTCTTTAACTATTCTTCAGGCTGCAAATTATATTCTGCCCTTAATAGTCCTTCCATTTTTAGTAAGAATTTTAGGTACTGATAAGTTTGGATTAGTAATGTTTGCACAAGCCATGATTACCTTTTTTAATGTGATTGTGGATTTTGGATTTAATATAAGTGGGACAAGAGAAATTTCTCTAGCTAGAGAAGATAAAAAGAAGCTATCAGAACTATTTTCATCAATTCTCCTCATAAAATCAGGATTAATTATATTAGGTTTTATTTTGCTCATAATTATTGTAGAGCTATTTACAAGATTTAAAATTGATGCTGAAGTTTATTATTTAAGTTTTGGGGTGGTAATTGGGCAAGCCTTATTCCCTGTTTGGTTTTTTCAGGGGATAGAAAAAATGAAGTTTGTTACGCTTATTAATATTTTAGCTAAAGTAATTTTTACGGTATTAATTTTTTTAGTTATTAGAAATAAAGAAGATTATTTATTAGTACCAGTATTTAATTCATTAGGATTTATAGTTGCGGGATTAATAGGTCTTATAATAAGCTTAAAACATGTCAATTACACAAAGCCTAAATGGAATATGGTTAAAAAGCTTTTCTTAGAGAGTTTTAGCCTTTTTGTGTCAAATTTTGCAGTAAATTTATATACTACATGCAATGTTTTCATTTTAGGAATTTTTACAGGAAACACAATCGTGGGTGTTTATTCTAGTATGGAAAAATTAATTTTAGCCATGAAAAATATTTATGTTCCTCTATACCAAGCTTTATTTCCATGGTTAGCTAAACAAGGACAAGAAAAACAAAATAAGACAATTAAAAAATTAGCACCAATTGTTTTGGGAGTTGGAAGTTTAATAACATTAACAATTGCTCTTTTTGGCAAAACAATACTTTTTATTATTTATAACGACGAGTTAATAGGAAGTTATACTATTATTTTTAAAATTTTAAGCTTTATAGCTATTTTTGCAGCACTTAGTATGCTATATAACACACTATATCTTCCGGCAATTAAAAAATTTAAAACACGCATGATTATTTTAATTACTGGAGGTTTAATAAATGTGTTATTAAACTTATTTTTGGTGAGGCTTTATGGAATTTATGGAACAGCTTTTTCTGTAGTTTCTACTGAATTAATTCTTGTTATTTTAGGGTTTTATTACTTTAAAAAATACTCAAAGACATGAAACTAATAATAAATAGCCTATTTATTAGTTCATTTTAAAGACAAATGATGACATTTTTATTTGCAGCCATAATACTTTATTATTGTTTTAGCAAACCAGTTGTTGGTCTTGCACTTCTTTTGCAAATTAACATAATTCGTTCCTTGCCTATTATAGACTTTGAAACTCCTTGTTTTAACTGCACTAATGAACCAGATATATTATTAGGAGCAGTTACCCCGTTGATTGGTTTTTTTTTAATATGTATTAAACTAGATTTTAAAAAAAGAATAAAATACAGATTTGATGAGTTTGACGGATTCTTTTTACTTACTATCCCCATCTTATTTATTGCGTCTTTTTATAGCCCTAATTTTATGGCGTCTCTAGATTATAGTTTTAGGTTTTTGTTTTTAGGAAGCGGTTTTTATTTTATTACTAAAATTACTATTTCTAACACAGACATGTATTTAAAAAAAGTATATTTATTTTTTAAAACCACATTAATTTTATCAGTTTTTTTAGGCACAATAGCAGGTGTATTATACATTACAAAAGGTGAAAATCATTTGCGCTTAACCTTACCAGGAGTACACCCAATTCCATTTAGTCAATTAATTGGTGTTGGCGTCTTAATTTCATTTATAACATTTATAACTAATGGTCGTTTTCTTCAAATTCAATCTAAAAGCATACTTAATATTAACAAATTAATACTACTCTACTTAACGGTTTTATTACTTGCCACAAATACTAGAGGTGTAATGTTGTCAGTTGGAGTTGCAATTTTATTTTACGTTATAATAACCAAAGTGAAGATAAAAAAAAGAACTTTATATATTTCTGGAGGAATTTTATTGATAGGATTAATAGTAATCATTAATTATATTGATGTTGATGTTTTATTTACTAGAATGTTTTCTCCATACACATCTAAATCTGTAGACGATAGGCTTATTGCATATCAAGATAGTTTTTTGATGCTTTTTAAACATCCATTTGGTGTTGGTACTAATGGTTTTTCGCACTATTCTATATTGCCATACCCTCACAACTTATTTTTAGAAAACATAGCTAATTATGGTGTTTTCGGTATATTAATGAGCATTTATTTTTTATTAATGGCATTGTTCATGTTACTAATTACTATTCGCAATCATAAAAAGGACTTTATGTATGTGTTTTTATATTCCTTGTTTATATATTTCTTTATAGAAACAATGTTTAGCTTTACATTATGGATGCATAAGGGATTATATTTATCAATCGGTCTATTTACCGCTTACCATTATCGATTTAAAAAGAGTAAAACACCATTAAACAATGAACATGATTAAATCATCAATAACTAATTCCAAAGGAATACATTATATGTTATTGTCAGCATTTGGTTTAATGGGAGTTTACCCATTAATTCCAGAGCGGTACGAAGGTTTTGTTGTCATTTTTTTTATAGTAGTTTCTATAACTCTTTTTTTGTTAAACTATCAAGGTAAAGGAATTTTAAAAAAAGAGTTTCTAATAACTAGCTCGTTATTTGTTGTGTTTTTAATTAGCGCATTAATGTCGAGTGAAATAAGCGAAGGTTTTAAAAAGATTGAAACCATGTTAAGTTTATTGATATTTCCACTAGTTTTTTTTATTTTTTTAGGTCGTACTAGATTAGATTATTACAAATATAAATCCATCTTTTTTAAGGTGTTTTTTGCCTCTAATGTATTATTTTCTCTTCTGTCATTTTACTTGTTTGGAGTATATTCTAGTCCTAAATTTAGCATCAAAGATGCTAGTTTTTTTAGAGACGCAGTTACTGATATTCCATTAATTGGAGACCATCCAATATATATTTCTATTTTCTTATCAATAGCAATATTAATAGGGGTTACTTTTTATAAATTTAAAAAGCATCACATTGTTTATAATATATTAACCGTTATAGGTCACTTAATAATAGGAGTTTTATTAGTGTTGTTGATGAGTAAAGGAGTGATAATAGCTCTTTTTATAGCGATATGTGTATTATTAAGTAGGAAGACTAAAAAGAAATATATTATATCAATTTTAGTCTTGTTGTTATTGAGTTTGCTTATTCCATCGGCAAATAATCGTTTTAAAGAGCTTTTCAATGAAGAAACATATAACACTTTAAACAGTCAAAACTCAACTAGCATAAGAGTAAATATTTTAAAGTGTAATTATAAATTAATTGTTAGTAACCCCATACTAGGATATGGTCTAGGAGATGTGCAAGAGGCTTTAGACAGGTGTTATTTCGAGAATAATTATGGCTTTATTTCAGGAAAATATAATTCACACAATCAATATATGTTTGTTTGGCTTTCTGCAGGAATAATTGGCTTTTTTCTTTTTCTTTTTCTTTTAATGTATTATTTTAAAAAAACTTGGGATAGTAAAGACTATTTAATGCTAGCAATAATTAGTTTTTATTGTGTTGTATTTTTATTTGAAAATGTTTTAAGTCGTCAATCAGGTGTTATTTTGTTTGCTTTTATTATTAATTTAATGGTTTTGGATAACATCAAAAGCAATAATTCTATAAAAGCAAGTAATTAAAACATAGACTATTTTACTTAAAACTAATTAAATCTTAGAAGTTAATTTTAAGAACATTTAATTATCTTGCCTTTTGATTAAAAAGCCAATTATTCAATGAATATTGATGAAAAACTTAAACCATTTAAAATATATTTGAGAAATAATAATAATTTTGAATGCGAACCTCAAACTACTATATTACAAGCCTCAATAAATGAAGAAAAAGTTTTAGAACACAATTGTATGTCTGGGAGATGTAGAAGCTGTAAAGTGAAAGTTTTAGAAGGCAAAACAATTGACACAAAAGAAAACACAATATTATCAGAAAAAGAAAAAAAAGAGGGGTATATTTTATCATGTATCTCTAAGCCCCTCTCCAATGTTAAACTTGATATTGAGGATTTAGGGAAAATTAAACTTAATAAAGTTAGAATTGTGCCTAGTAAGATTGAAAGCTTGCGAAATATCTCTCCAAGTGTTATAAAGGTAATACTCCGGTTACCACCAAATAGTAATTTTAATTTTTTACCAGGTCAATATGTTAATATAATAAAAGGTAGAATTAGAAGAAGCTATTCAATTGCAAACAATAAGAGAGCTGATAATAAATTGGAATTTTTTATTAAGAAAGTGCGTAATGGAGTAATGAGTGAATATTGGTTTAATGAGGCTGATGAAGATGATTTATTAAGAATTGAAGGGCCACTAGGAACATTTTTCTTAAGAGCATCAAAAGATACTCAAGACATAGTTTTTTTAGCTACCGGAACAGGGATTGCCCCTATTAAAGCTATTTTAGAGCAAATATCAAATAACGATAGCTATATCCAAAACAAAAAAGTTTTAGTTCTATGGGGAGCAAGATATGAAGAAGATATTTTTTGGAACCCAGAAGGAACAAATAACATAAAATTTATACCAATATTATCCGGAAAGAATGTTAATTGGAAAGGTAAAACTGGATATGTGCAGAATATACTATTAAGTAAATATAATAACTTAAAAAATGTTCAGGTATATGCTTGTGGATTAAGCGATATGATTAATTCATCTAAAGATTTATTAATAAAAAATGGATTAAAAGAAAACAATTTTTTCTCTGATGCATTTGTAAGTTCTAATTAAAAATAAATATGAAAGCAGTAATTTTAGCAGGAGGTTTAGGAACGCGATTAAGTGAGGAAACAGTTACAAAACCTAAACCAATGATAGAAATTGGAGGTAAACCAATTTTATGGCATATAATGAAAACATATTCACATTATGGAATTAATGATTTTATTATATGCTGTGGGTATAAAGGCTATGTGATAAAAGAATATTTCGCCAATTATTTTAAACATCAATCAGATATTACTTTCAACATGAAAGATAATAAAATGATTGTACATGAAAAAAGAGTCGAACCATGGACTGTTACATTAGTTGATACAGGAGATGATTCTATGACGGGCGGGCGATTGAAAAGAGTTGCTTCTTATCTAAAAAAAGAAAATGTTTTTTGTTTTACCTATGGAGATGGAGTGGCTGATATAGATATTAAGGCATTATTAGATTTCCATAAGTCTCATGGTAAAGAAGCAACACTTACAGCAACATTTCCCCCAGGAAGATTTGGAGCTTTAGAGATAATTGATGGCAGAGTTAGAAAATTTCAAGAAAAACCTAGAGGAGATGATGCTTTAATAAATGGAGGATTTTTCGTGTTATCACCTAAAGTAATTGATAGAATTTCTGGGGACGATACTATTTGGGAACAAGATCCATTAAAAAATTTGGCTAGTGATAATCAATTAATGGCTTATAAACATGAAGGGTTTTGGCAACCAATGGACACCTTAAGAGATAAAAAGTATTTAGAAGAGCTATGGGAAAATAATAAAGCGCCTTGGAAGCTATGGAAGGAGTAAACGGAAAAATCTGCAGTTCTTTTTGGAAAGAAAAAAAAGTTTTTTTGACAGGACATACAGGCTTTAAAGGAAGCTGGATGTCCTTATGGTTACAATCAATGGGAGCAGTAGTAAAAGGCTATGCTTTGAAGCCACCTACTAACCCATCATTATTTGTTGAAGCAAATGTTGCTGACTATATGGAATCAGTAATTGGAGATATAAGAGATTTGGAATTATTAAAAAAGAATATGCTCTCTTTTAATCCAAATATATTAATTCATATGGCGGCACAACCTCTTGTACGATTATCTTATATAGAACCAATAGAAACTTATACAACCAATGTTATGGGTACAGTAAATATACTAGAATCTGCTAGATACTGTTCAAATTTAAAAGCTATTGTATCTGTAACAACTGACAAATGTTATGAAAACACGGAAAGAACTTCTGGTTATCGTGAAGATGAACCCATGGGAGGACATGACCCTTATAGTAGCAGCAAAGGCTGCTCAGAACTAGTAACGTCTGCATATAGACGCTCTTATTTTTATAATAACGAGACTGCCTCTGTTGCTTCAGCTAGAGCAGGGAATGTTATTGGTGGAGGGGATTGGGCGGATGACAGATTAATTCCAGATATTTTAAGAGCATTTGAATACGGAACCCCAGTCATTATAAGAAATCCTTTATCTACACGACCATGGCAACATGTGTTAGAACCACTTTCAGGATATTTAATATTAGTTCAGAAGTTATTTGAAAAAGGGAATGAATATGCTGAAGCATGGAATTTTGGACCAAAAGAGGAAGACTGTAAACCAGTAAGTTGGATTTTAGATAAAATGGTTAAAGAGTGGGGTAATGGAGCTAGTTGGAATTTAGATAAAAACAGCAATCCTCATGAAGCTGGATTTTTAAAATTAGATTGTTCAAAAGCCGCAGCGAAGCTCAATTGGCATCCTAAATGGGATTTAGAATATTCACTTAAGAATATTGTTAAATGGCATCAATGTTGGATGAGTAAAAAAAACATGAAAGAACAATGTTTGCAAGAAATTGCGTTTTATAATAATTAATATATGACGAATAATAAAGTCTTAAACAGTTTAAGAAAAGAAATAAGTATTCTTGTTAAACAATATACTACAGAATCATTAAAAACAAAAGAGTTTATACCTGGGGAAACAATAATTCCGCCTGCGGGAAAAGTCTTAGGTGATGAGGAGATACAGAACATGGTAAGTGCTTCATTAGATTCTTGGTTAACAACAGGTCGTTTTAATGTCGAATTCGAACGAAAATTAGCTAATTTTATTGGTGTAAAACACTGTATATCTGTAAATTCGGGGTCTTCAGCTAATTTAGTGGCATTTAATACATTAACCTCTTCAAAATTAGGAGAAAGGGCAATAAATAAAGGGGATGAAGTAATTGGAGTTGCTGCTGGTTTTCCAACTACTGTAAATCCAATTGTTCAATTTGGAGCTATTCCGGTTTTTGTTGATGTTGATATTAAAACACACAATATTAATGCAGACTTAATTGAAGACGCCATAACCTCAAAATCAAAGGCTATTATGTTAGCGCATACTCTTGGTAATCCTTTTAATCTTGAAAAAATTAGAGAAATTTGTGACAAACATAATTTATGGTTAGTTGAAGATTGTTGCGATGCCTTAGGCGCAACCTATAATGGTCAAATGGTAGGAACTTTTGGAGATATTGCAACCTTAAGTTTTTATCCAGCACATCATATTACAATGGGTGAAGGTGGTGCCGTATTTACCAATAATGCCGAATTAAAATTAATTTCAGAGTCTTTTAGAGACTGGGGAAGAGATTGTTATTGTGCCCCTGGGAAAGACAATACTTGTGGCTGTCGTTTTGATCAACAACATGGAGATTTGCCTCATGGATATGATCATAAATATGTGTACTCTCATCTTGGGTATAATTTAAAAATTACTGATATGCAGGCAGCATGTGGTGTAGCTCAATTAGACAAAGTTCAAAGTTTTATTAAGATAAGAAGAGAAAACTTCAAATTTCTATACAATAGGTTAACAACTTTGACAGATTTTTTACAACTACCTACCCCTACAAAAAACAGCAACCCTTCATGGTTTGGTTTTCCTATAACCCTTAAAGACGATTGTGGAGTAAATAGGGTAGATTTGTTAAAATTCTTAGATCAAAATAAAATTGGTTCTAGATTATTGTTTGCTGGGAATTTAACAAAGCAGCCATATTTTAAAGATATTGAGTATAGAGTTGTAGGTAATCTAACAAACACAGATATTACTATGAATAATACTTTTTGGATTGGATTATACCCAGCCCTAGGACAAGATCATTTTAATTTCGTAGGAGATAAGTTAGAAGAATTTTTTGGCTTAAATTTTTAGCAAATGTGTAAATTACTGTTAACAGGAGCAACTGGATTTTTAGGAAGTTATTTACTTGAAAGTTTTGTTTTTTACGGATTTGATGTAGTTATCTTAAAAAGAGGGACTTCAAATACTTATAGAATAGATCATTTGATTTCAAAAATTAATGTTTACAACATTGATAAAATCACGTTGAAAGAAATATTTGAATTGGAATTACCTGAAATAGTAGTCCATACGGCTTGTAATTATGGAAGAAATGGCAAGGGAAGCGTTGATATAGTTAATACTAATTTAGTTTTTGGAATAAATCTGTTAGAACAAGCAATTAAAGTTAAATCGAAGACTTTTATTAACACCAGTACCTTACTTCCAAAATATGTGAGCGATTATAGCCTTTCTAAAAATCAATTTTCAGAATGGCTTAAAAAGAATTCGGATAATATTCAAGGATTTGACTTTAGAATTGAACATATGTATGGTCCAAATGATGATTCGAATAAATTCGTTGAATGGCTAATAAATCAAATGAGAAATGAAGTGAATGACATAAAATTGACTTCGGGTATTCAAAAAAGAGATTTTATTTATATTGATGATGTGGTTGATGCTTTTAACATAGTTATAGAAAAAAGGTATGAATTGCCAAAATGGAATCAATTTGATATCGGGACTAACAATTTTATTAGAGTTAAAGACTTTATTTTGGAACTCGCTAGAGTATTAGAAATTGAATGTAATAAAGAAATAATTCCAAGAATAATATTTGGCGCAATCGATTATCGAAAGGGAGATATTATGATTCCTGAATTGGATAATAAAAAACTATTAAGTTTGGGTTGGAAACCTAAAACAACTATAAAAGAGGGAATACAGAAAATATTAAAAAAATAAGCATGAAATATTTGATTACAGGAGGTTGTGGATTTATTGGGAGTAATTTGGCAGCTGAGGTTTTAAAAAGAGGGGACGAATTGGTTGTTTTTGACAATTTATTTCGCTTGGGGAGTTCAATAAATTTGAAATGGTTACAAAAACAAAGGAAATTCAAGTATTATCCCTATGATATTAGAAATTTAAACGATATTGAAACAGTAATTAAGGTAGAACAACCAGATGTTGTTTTTCATTTAGCAGGACAAGTTGCTATGACCACATCAATTATCAATCCTAGGTTAGATTTTGAAGTAAATGCAATGGGAACGTTTAATTTATTAGATTCAATAAGAAAATATGCACCTAATGCAATGATATTATATTCTTCAACTAATAAAGTTTATGGCGATTTTAAAGAACTAACATTTAAAGAAGGAGAGTCAAGGTACATATGTAAGGAGTATTCAGAAGGATTTAATGAGGTTACCCCTCTTAACTTTCATTCTCCTTATGGATGTTCTAAAGGGGCAGCAGATCAATATTTGTTAGATTTCAATAGAATTTATGGAATTAAAACAGTTGTATTTAGACATTCTTCTATGTATGGGGGTAATCAGCATGCTACAATAGATCAAGGGTGGGTTGGATGGTTTATTCTAAAAGCTTTAGAAATAAAGAATAATTCTGGAAATACGAAATTCACAATATCGGGTAACGGAAAACAGGTTAGAGATGTTTTACATGCTTCAGATGTAGTAAGCCTATATTTTAAGGCGGTTGAAAATATAGAAAATGCTAAAGGAAATGTATTTAATATTGGAGGCGGAATTGAAAACAGTTTATCCCTTTTAGAGTTGTTTAAGTTGTTAGAATCCATTCTTGTAATTAAAATGAATTTTGATAAATTGTCATTTCGAGAAAGCGACCAATTAGTATTTATTGCAAATAATGAAAAAGCAAAAAAAATACTTGGCTGGAAAGCAATAACTACCCCAGAAAATGGAATAAGAGATAGTATTAAATGGGCTGAATCGTTAATTAAATAATATCAGAGATATTGATATATAATGATGAAAAGA
>QMOV01000075.1 GCA_003650305.1 Bacteroidota bacterium
CTGATTCGGGATACCCAATGGTTCGGACAAGGAATGGACACGAGTTCGGCACTCACTTCGGCTTGGGCCAACTTCGGACCATTCATGAGCGGCGGCTTCTTCGTCCTTGCTGGAGGTAATGATCGTCTTCCAACCGAGATGGCAAACCGGCTGAGCCAAAGCATCAACTACGGGGTGAGAGTTGTAGCGATTCGGGAAAACGATACGGGGGTCGAGGTAACGGCCCGTCGCGGCGATAGCGAAGAAAGCTTTCAGGCCGACCGAGTGATCTGTACCCTCCCTGCCACTGTTTTAAGGGAAATGCGAATTGAACCGGAACTGCCTGAAGATAAACGCTCCGCTATTGCAAATCTACCTTACCTTGATGTAACAAGGACTTACTTACAGGTGAGTCGCAGTTTCTGGTTTGACGAAGGAGTGACAGGGAGTGCGACCACTGATCTACCTATCCAGGAAGTCGCGCGGCAGCCTTACTCCCACGTGGGCGGACCAAATAAGCGAGCCATCCTAGAGAGCCATGTGCGCGGGCCGGCGGCTCGCCAACTGGCCACACTAACGGACAACGAAATTATCGAGCATACACTACAGTACATGAAGAAAGTTCATCCGGAGATTTCTCAGTTCCAGGAGGGAGGCGTGGTAAAGGCCTGGAGCAAAGATCCCAATGTCCTAGCGGCTTTATCCTGGCCAGGACCTGGCGATGTGACCCGCTACCTCAAGCCGCTACAACGGGTTCACGGGCGGATCCATTTCGCTGGCGAGCACACCTCTATTTTGAGCGGATTGATGGAGGGAGCCTTACGCTCCGGGGTCCGTGCGGCGAACGAGGTTAATGATGCGGATTAAAAGTGCAACTGTTAAGGGAAGGGTATTAAAATAGGTCCATAACCAAAAGGTCAATGATTATATTTTTGGCAGGTTATGCCCGGCGAATAACTAATGATAGCAATGATACACTCAAGTAAGAATATTAATGGGACTCGCTTTATGAGAACTGCTGCTTTTATAATGATACTTATTCTTTTATTCAGTTGGGCTGGTTGTAGAACCCAGTCCGCTATTGTTGAGGAGACTTCACTGGCAAAGAATGAATTTCAGAAGAAATGTCAATCTTGTCACAAACTTCCCAAACCAGCCAGTAAAACAGATTCAGAATGGGTTGTGCTGGTACTCAGATATGGTAAAAAAGCTAAGTTGACTGATGATCAGGTAAAGCGAATCACGGTTTATTTAACAGAGAATAACTAATTTACAAATAACAATGGAGGAAGACAATTAATAAAATTCGAGATGCCATTTTTCATATTGAGAAGAACTGAGAACAGGCATTCTGTTGAAGTTTCAACTAAAAGATACTATTTGAAGAATGGGCAATTTATACACCGTTTAAAATCACAGAAATAAACTTGGTAACTTGGCGATGCCACAGCACCTACTTATTTGACAAATATTTATTTGAGGCATAAACATGAAACTGAACAAAAAAGAATTGAAGGTTATACGTATAGCAGAACAATAGGTTCTGTCGCATCTGTCAATTTTTACAATAATTTGCATCTAACTACAAAAATAGTATAATTGATTTTCAGATACTTACACTTTTTGAATTTCTTATTATGTCTGAAAACAGACCCAAATAGAACAGATGCGACAGAGCCTTATAAATGATCATTAATACTTTCGTTCAGATAAGGATGGTTTTTAGGAATTAATGGCATCTTGCTTAAGGCTTTGGCTACAACTAAAGTAAAAAGACCAGCATATCCCACAAATGTTCCAATTTCAATCAATCCTATACTGGACTTACCAAGAATTCCAGGCATTATCTGAAGATATAGATCAACCCACTGACCGATTATCAATAAAATACAAATAAACAATATTACAGGCTTACTTTGTTTTGTTTTAGCGGGCAACAAAACTAAAAACGGAATTGCCCAATTTATAATAATATTTAGAAAGAAAAACAGTTTCCATTTCCCCTGAGTACGTGCTACAAAATAGATAGTCTCTTCTTGAATACCTGCAATCCAGATTACTATATACTCCATAAACCATAAGTAAGCCCAAATAAAACTTAAAATTAATAAATATTTAGAAAACTTATGTAAATGACTTTTAGTAAAAGTTGTAAAATATCCATAACGATTAAGTAATAGTACTATTAATATTATAATTGCTATTGCATGATAGAAACTCGAAATAAAATTTTTGACAGCAAAAATAGTGCTAAACCAATGTACATCAATCGACATAATTACATCGAAAGTAAATAAAGAAAAAGTGATCGCTAAAATGAATATATATATTTTAGAGTAAAATTCACTTTTATTAAAAAATTTCATTCCACTTACTTGATCCTCTTTAATCGATGTTCGTAAAAGTAATCTTATCATTAAAATCCATAAAGAGAAAAAAATTATTATCCTTATAAAGAAGAAAGGGATATTTAAATAAGGGCTTTTATGAGCAATTAGTGGATCATGTACTGCTGCATTGGGTAGCGACCAATGATATATAGAGTTCATTCCAAAGAATAAAAATAAAATCAAGATACCGGCTATTGGCAGGTAAGAACCAAATGCCAACGGAATTCTCTGAAATTGAGCAGACCATCCTGACTGTGTAATATATTGAATGGCATAGAAGAATGTTGCGCCAATTGCAATAGATATAAAATAATAATTATTTAACAACAAATTTGCCCAAGTTTTCTCTGGTGTAAAATAAAAACCTAAACTTACAGTCGCAATACCTATGAAAACAAGTATAACTGCAGCATATTTTAGATTGGGCGAAACCGAATACTTTTTATCCATTACTGTATATTATTTATTTCCTCAAGGGAAAGATCGTTTTTTATATAAAGAATTATTTTCCATTTATCTTGGGGTCGTATCAGAGAAGCGAATGAGCCCATTATTGAAGATCCGACAGTCATTATGTGATAATATTCACCATCGGGCATTTTCAACATTTCTTTTGTGATTAATGACGGAGGCTCGGAAGGATATTTGCCGCTAGTATACAAATTACCATCACCTCGACCATCAATACCATGACAATTAGCGCAAAAAACATTGTATTCTACTTTCCCGCGAGAGAGATTATCTTCATTCGCCTCGAAGGGATTAATAAGTTCCAAACCTGCCAATCTTTGCCCTTCAGATGTTTTTGGATATTGATGTGGAATCATGTGACGAGGAATGGAACCCGAAACCGGCGGCTGAGCTGTTTTTCCATCAGAAAAAAAAGTGTTGGGAGCATAGGTTTCATATGCTTCAGAATAAAACATATCAGGAGCATATTCATATCCTCTTTTGTTCCTATCGGTTTCACAGGAAAAATGAAAAAGACATAGTATAATTATACAAAAATGAGTAAGATAGCCTTGATTTTTTTTAGTTAGTATAAATAATAGGCTCATTATCTTGTTGATTCGATTCATAATATACATTTCAAACATTTTCTATTCTTTATTTTTCTATAACTTCTACGGCACCATTTTTCATCAAAAGTGAATTAATTGTTTTAATATCACTTAAAGTCATTTCAGGCTGTGTATTAATAAGTATCACAAAGGCATTATCAGTTATTCTAAGATCCACAATGTTGGGTTTTTTACCAGGATATAAACGTGCTCTAATAAAAAAAGTGACGACTGAAAAAAATATTGCAGAGCAAATGGTTGTTACAAAACAAATAATTATAAAGGATGGAATAGCATGATAAGGCTTACCCCCATATGTTAAAGGATAACTAATAACAGAAGTGTAATAAACATATCCGTATGACACCACCAACCCATATAATGCATAAAAGAATGCTGCAGTTTGCAATTTTGATTTTCGCTTCATGATCTTAAACACCTCATGAATTGGATAGGGTGTGAAAACTTCAGTTATTTCAATATTCTTATCACGAATTTTTTTTAAAGCAGAAATTAATGAATCTTCTTCCTCGAATATTCCTAGAATGCTGGTTTTCATTTTATTATTCGTTTTACTTTTAATTCTTAATTTTACTGGACTTCAAAACACCTTTTACTTCACTAATCGCTATCATAGGTAAATATTTAAAAAACAACAATAAACACATTACGAAAAAGCCCAATGTTCCAATAAATAATCCGACCTCTACGTTTGTTGGTGTATAATCTGCCCAGTTTGATGGCAATAAATCCTTGCTAAGAGACGTTACTACTATAACATACCTTTCAAACCACATTCCAATATTTATTATAATGGAAATCAGAAATACAATTAATAATTTTCCCCTGATTTTTTTAAACCAAAAAAGTTGTGGTATAATTGCGTTGCTCGTTACCATTATCCAAAATGCGCTATTATAATCTCCTGTAATCCTATTGTGAAAAAAAGTAAACATTTCATATTCATTGCCTGAATACCAAGTAACAAATATTTCTGTTCCGTATGCCATTCCCATTATCAAGCTAATGAAAACTAAAATTTTACAGATCGCATTTATGTGCGAATCTGTAATATAATCCTGAAGTTTATAAATTTTTCGAATGATGATCATTATTGTCAACACCATTGAAAATCCCGATAAAATTGCCCCAACCACAAAATATGGAGGAAAGATGGTAGTATGCCAACCTGGTAAGATTGATGATGCAAAATCCATTGCAACGATAGAATGTACTGATACAACCAATGCTGCCATCAGGCCTGCTAATATCCAACTAAGTGTTTCAAATCGTAACCAGTCTTTAGAGGAACCTACCCAACCAAAACTAAAGAAGCCAAAAATAGCTTTTTTAACTTTTGAAGTAGTCCTGTCTCGAACTGTTGCTAAATCGGGTATCATGCCTATATAAAAGAACATAGCAGAAGCCATTAAATACGTAGGGATTGCGGCTACATCCCATGTTAAAGCAGAATTAAAATTTATCCATAATGGGCCTCTGTCATTTGGATAGGGAAATACAAAAAATGCAATATTAGGACGCCCCATATGAATAATAGGAAAAATTCCTGCACAAAAAACCGCAACTACTGTCATCGCTTCTGCGGCTCTGTTAATTGAGGTGCGCCATTTTTGACCCAGTATTAAAAGAAATATGGAAAAAGCTGTACCTGCATGTCCAATTCCTATCCACCAAACGAAATTTATTATACTATAACCCCAGCTGACTGTATTATTCAATCCCCAAGTTCCAAGACCCTCATTAAATGTCATATACAATGACCAAGTACCAATTGATAATGCTCCAAAACTCAAAAATAAAGCTATATACCACCAATAATTAGGACTTGTTTCTAATGGTCTGCAAATATCCTCCGTTATTTGATGATAAGTCTTATTTCCCTTTATTAATGTGCCTCTTATATTAGCATCGTACATGGTTTAAATTTTATTATATTTTATCTATAAAATAATTATGCTTTTATATTTGGTTTGTTTCGGACTTTAGTAAGATAACCTACTGAGGGTAAAATACTTAATTCTTCGAGAAGGTGATAATTTCTTTTATCCAAATGTTTAAGTGATAATTTGCTGTTTTCATCATTTATATTGCCAAATACGAGCGCATCTGCAGGACAAGATTGTAAGCATGCGGGCTTAATATCACCATCAATCAACAAGCGGTTTTCAAGTTTCGCTTTTGCTACACCTTCTTGTATTCTTTGAATACATAATGAGCATTTTTCAACAACTCCTCTTGACCTCACAACAACATCAGGGTTAAGAACCATTCTTCCTAATTCAGAATTCATATGGAAATCAAATTTTTCATTTTCAGAATACGCATACCAATTAAAACGTCTTACTTTATATGGACAATTATTCATGCAATATCTAGTGCCAACACAACGATTATACGCAATATGATTAAGTCCATCATTACTGTGCATGGTAGCTGATACTGGGCAAACGTTTTCACAAGGCGCCTTATCACAATGTTGACACATTATAGGCTGATGATAAACCTGTGGATTTTCAATCGAATCGGAATAGTACCTGTCAATTCGCATCCAATGCATTATTCTCCTTCTTCGAACTTCATCTTTTCCTATAACAGGTACATTGTTTTCTGCTTGACAAGCTATAACGCAATTACCACATCCTGTACAGGCATTAAGGTCGATTGATAAACCCCAATGGTAACCAATATGTGCCTGAGCTTTATAAAGAGTTCTTGCTTTTTCATGATATTTTTCATGCATTTCATTACCGGAGGAATGGTTTTCAATATAATTATCTAAAGTGGTTTCTCTTACAATAGCTCTACCTTCCATCGAATGATGCGTCTGAGTTAATGCAAATAAATGTGTTTTACCTGTCTTACTAATTTTAATTCTACTTCTATAATACTGCGTGTTTCCATTGGCTATATGTCCAAATTGAAAAACATTCTTTCCCACCTTATTTCCGACTTTACCTGCATTTTCTCTTCCATAACCAAGTGCTATGCTAATAGTATCTTTAGCCTGACCTGGTTGTAATAGTACTGGAATCTCAATTTCAGCTGAATCTGAAATAATGGTAACAATATCACCGTTTTGAAGTCCGTTTTCGGATGCATAAATAGGAGAGATTGTAGCATAATTATCCCAGCATATTTTTGAAATTGGGTCTGGCAGCTCTTGTAACCACGGATTATTGGCATGCTTACCATGTCCAATTGCTACACTTTCACTTAGTTGTAATTCAATATCTCCAAAAACAGATTTTTTATTTTGGACAATAGTATAGATAGTATCTTGAAGAGTAATAGAGTCAAACTTTAATGATTTTTTAGATACCGTTGAAGATGGAATCTCAAATACGCCTTCTTGTAAACTTTTATTCCAGAATTGTCTGAATTCAAATTCTGTGTTGATAAATTCATTTTTTAAAGGAAATATAAATTCCTCCCAATATTTCTGTATATAGTTGTGATAATCAATATTTTCACCAATCCATTTCAGTAAACTTTCCTGTGATGCACGTGTATTGAATAATTTATGAATAGTTGGCTGGGCTAAACTAAAAAAGCCCCTTTTTGGCTCGGCGTCATTCCATGATTCAAGAAAATGATTATCTGGACAAACATAGTCAACCAGTGCAGCGGTTTCATCCAAAGTGTTTGCCAGTGAAATTGATAATTTGAGCTTTGTTAAGCCTCTTTTAAATCTTTCAGCATTTTGATAATCATAGGCTGGATTAACGTTATTTATTATGAGCGCATCTATATTTCCCTCTTCCATATCTATGACAAAGGCTTCCATTTCACTGTCAATACCCTGTTTTACATATAAAGGGGTGTCTAAATCGATTGTATTAAGATAATTTCCTAACAAATAATTAGTAGCATTAACCAGTATTTGTATGTCTATATCATTGCTATTTGATATTATGAGTGATTTCTCTCTTTTAGTCCATAATTCATTCACAATTGGTTTTATGTCAACAGGTGAAATAGGAACGTTGATATTATAAACTGGTGAGCCATTAATTTTGGCAAGCTGATTATAAATATTAATTAGAATTATCCCTTCTTCTGACGGTTTTATAGGAATTCTTTCATCAGCATTACTTCCAGTCAAAGACATTCCAGTTTCAAACTGGATATGCTTAGACATTGTACTTTTACCATTTAGCTTTCTGTTTTGAACGTATTGTTTTGTGTATTCAATTGGCGAGAGCCATGTGCCCAGAAAATCCGCACCAAAGCTTACGATTATATCGGCTTTATCAAATCTATAATCGGGAATTACTTGTCGATTAAATGATTTTTTATTTCCCATCAATATGGCTGAAGCAGAAATTGCATCATAATATACTATTTGAGTGTTTGGGAATTTTTTTACAAAAGCTTTATAAACACTATTAGTTGATGGACTAATAATGGTTGAGGATAGGATGACTATTTTACTTCCTTTGGTATTTATTGAGTTTAATAGTGGGGTAATTTTGTTATCTGCTTCTCCCCAAGAAGTTTTTGAATTTTTATGTAAAGGTTCCTTTAATCTTTCAGTGTCATAAAGACTCAGAACCGACGCCTGTACTCTGGCATTAGTTCCCCCTTTGGTTAAAGTCGATAATTCATTACCTTCAATTTTAATAGGCCTTCCTTCTCTGGTTTTCACCAAAATACTGCAATAATCACTACCATCAATTAACGAAGAAGCATAATAATTTGCTATGCCTGAAACAACTTCTTCTGGTTTTATTAAAAAAGGAATTGATTTGTTTATTGGAGCTTCACAACTAGCAGCAAGGGTTGCGGCTGCCAAACTAAAACCGCCTAATTTTAAAAAGTCTCTTCTACTAGTGCTATTATCAAATTTCATTACTTCTAGCAAGGTCTCAATGATTGTATTTTGAGACATGTCCTTTTCTTCTGCTATTTTGGAAATAACTTTTTGATTTTTTTCTTCTATGCTTTTCCAATAATTTTTCATTTATCTAATGATGATATCTATAAATTATAAGCTATTAATATTATTTTAGTAATGACATTTTGCACAATCATTCGCTCCAATTTTATCAGCTGTAACATTATTTATTTTTCCTAATTTTAAATCATTATGCAACTCTTTATGATTTGAATAATACTTGTTATTTTCAAATTGGACTTCACTTTCTCTATGACATTTTACACACCAACCCATTGAAAGGGAAGCATGCTGAGACGTAATATCCATTTCATCAATGGCTCCATGGCAGGTTTGACACTCAATTTTACCTACATTAACGTGTTGAGCATGACTAAAGAACACATGATCCGGAAGGTTATGAATTTTTATCCATTCAATGGGTTTCTTATTTTTAAAGGATTTTTTGATTTTATTAATTTCGAATTGACCAGTCATTTCACCCGATTTAATTTTATTGTGGCAATTCATGCATACATTTGTAGAAGGGATGCCAGATTCTATACTAAATTCGGGGCTATTATGGCAAAAAATACAATTAATTTTATTTTCCTTTACATGAATTTTATGAGAGAATTTTATAGGTTGTATGGGCGTATAACCTTTGCTTAGCCCTATATTTCTAGCATTAACTATTATTGTATTACCAATGAAAACGGCTGTTACAAAACAAACAGTAATATTTAACCATTTTTGCTTGACTATTTTAGTGAATATTAAATCAAAAAAAGATATAAACATTAAGATGCAAACTATAATAAAAAGAATAAGTTTTATAGGTATTTTTTTGTGTTCTTTAAGACCGGGTTTTACAATACTTTGTAAAAAAGCTGTGATATAAAATGATTCATCATCGGTTAGTTTATTATCCTTAAGTACCTCTTTCATTTTATTAGATGATGGATTAATTATTATAGTGCTCATTTCCATATTATCTCGGTTCGATAATACTTTAGCAATATCATGAGCTGAAGGATTCCAATTAAGGCTATCTATTTTAAATGTATTATGACAAGTAACACAAACAGGAACATTATTAGTAAATGGTCTATCACCTTCAAATAATTCTTTTCCTCTATTAATTTCTTCATCGGTAATTCTAGCTGAAAAAGATTTTTTATGATACTCTAGAATAAGATCTATTTTTTTTTCAAAATTTTGTAACTCAGTCTCGTACTTGTCGATTTTAGAGTTGAGATTCTCGATTTTTTGATTTGTACTATTCGAAACCGAAGATTTATTTTCATTGGATGGAGTAGAAGTTATGACTTCTACTTTATTTTTATTTAAATTTCCGATATATTGTATCAAAGATTTAATTTCCAACTCTGAAAGATTCGTGTCAGGCATTTTACTTTTATTGTACTTTTCCCAAATATCAACTGCTTTCTTATCTCCAGAACTAATCATAGTTTTTGCTGAACGTATAAATTTTATTAACCAATCTTCATTATATTTTCGTTCAACACCTAAAAGGTCTGGACCTTTCATGTCACCCTCACCAATTGAATGACAATCGGCACAATAATCATCAAAAAGTTCTGCTGGGTCAGTTTGAGCAAAAGAGCTTAAAAGACCTGTGCCTAAAAAATTTAACATGAAATAAGAAATTATTAAAAGGAATGATTTTTTTTTCATGCAAACTTCTTTTGAATAACAATAGTGTAAAAAGTAAAGTTTAGTAAAATGAAATATTCAAATAATATTTTTGTTTGATTCTCAGCAAAAGCCAAATTATTTATTGATAAATATGTTTTCATTATAACACTACTTCTGTAAAAAAGACCATAAATAATAATCAATGCTTTAAATTAATTTCATTTACAATGCCAAAAATCAACATAAAAATGATGCATAGTATAAAAATTACTGCGATACCTAATATTATATAAAATATGACCTTTACATTTATTTTCATAATAACAATATTTTTATTATATAAGGATATTTTTTTGGTTACCTTTCAATGTATCATTGTTTAGAAGATTCCGATGAGAATGTTTTGATATATAAAATAACTAACCAAATATCTTCTTCGTCAATTTTATTACTGTAAGGTTCCATTTCATTTCTACCTTCTGATATTTTCCAAAACATCGAGCCATCTGTTTGTTCAAAAAGGGCAGGATTAGTAAAATTAGTTACAGTAGTTAATAAATCGGCAGCTCCAACACCTTGACCGTCTCCAGTTTTTCCATGACAGGATCGACAGTGCTTTCTATAAATTCTTTTCCCAATTTCAATATTTTCATCATTTGCTTCATATGGATTAATAAGTTTATTTGCAGAGGCAGGGGCAGCCCATTTGACACTATCTTGTACCGTTTGTAACACGGCATAGAGTTCATTATTTTTCGAAATATTTGATTGTCTGACACTTAATAAAAAGACAAGAGAAACTAGAATTAAAAAAGATACTTTAAGATTATTCATAATATTGATTTTTATAATGAATTTATTGATTAAAGTAAAATTTATTTATTGTAAAAACAATACCGTAGAATACTGATATATGTATTAATTGTAAAATATACAATGAAATACGTATGTGTAAATATCTCTAAATTATATGCTTGTTTGCGTCAATAAACGGCTATGAGTGAGTCAAAAAAAAGAATCTGATAAAAAATATTTCCAATACTTTTTTATCAATTAGATTATACCGTTTTGAGCTGCGTATAGTACAAGGGAAATTACACTTTTGGCGTGTAATTTTCGCATAATATTTTTCCTATGAGTTTCAACTGTTCTTACACTTATGAAAAGCTTTTCGGCAATTTCACGATTGCTCAACTCTAAAATTATTAATTTTATAACTTCCAATTCCCTGTTTGTTAATGGAATCTCTCCTAGTGTCTTGATATTCTTAGCTTCATTTCTAAAATTTTCTTCTATCGGAAGTTGTTCGGGTTGAACCTCTTTTGTTTTATGGAATGCCATATATATCATTCCCATAATCTTGTTTTCATTGTCATACATATATGATTTGGAAAAAGACACAGGAATTTCCATATCAGATTTTGTATAGTACTTATTATAAACATTTTGAACAGGC
Source organism: Bacteroidota bacterium (assembly GCA_003650305.1). Taxonomy (GTDB): domain Bacteria; phylum Bacteroidota; class Bacteroidia; order Flavobacteriales; family Flavobacteriaceae; genus PRS1. The sequence goes on from QMOV01000075.1 coordinate 11,440, forward strand.
TTTTCCAATATTTTTTTAGTTATAACTTCATTTCCATCGTGACTTGATAGTATTTTATTAATGTGTTGTCCAATAATTTCTTCTTCTGTATATTCTAGCATATTAATTGCCGCTTGATTAACTATTTTAATTTTACCTGTTGAATCAGTGATAATTAATGTGTCAATCATCCTTTTGAGGATGTTATTAAAATAATCTCGTGAAACGGTTGTTTGTTCTATTACACCTATCATGTTATTAAATGATTTTGCAAAATCATTAATTTCATCGTGAGTACTTGTGGGAATATCTGACTTTGCAGATAGATTACCCAAAGAAATATTTTGGGCTGTTTGGGATAATTTTTTTATTGGTGAGACGATTTCATTTACATAGAAAAACCCTCCAACTATTAAAGAAATAGTAATGATTAAGCCTACTATTATAATAAATCTGGTGGCCATGATATTTGTTGCCTGATTTGTATTAATATACTGCACCATCTCTAAAGATTCAATTCTTAATAATTCACTTATTTCATTTATAGCTTTATTAGAAATGGCGTCCATCTCCTCCATCATAAATGATCCATCAGGATTACCTATAGGATTTTCTAATTTAAAAATTTCTAAACTAAGAGATTCAATTTTTTTAAAATCACGCTCCAAATCATTAAAA
>QMOV01000076.1 GCA_003650305.1 Bacteroidota bacterium
GAAAATGATTAATAGCGAACAGCATGTGACTGTTAAAAAACAATAAATATAAACACATGAAATTTAACAACAACATAGAAGAATTCGAATCTATAGGAAATGACCATATTGGGACATCTAAAGACACACCTATGCGTAATGACGCATTTAAGCTTTCTAAAGAAGAAAAAATAGACATTATTAAAGACGATGTTCGTCATATTTTAGAAACCCTTGGATTAGATCTAGATGATGACAGCTTAAGTGGCACGCCATTAAGAGTAGCAAAAATGTTTGTTAAAGAAATTTTTGGCGGTTTAGATCCTGATAAAAAACCTAAAGCTTCAACCTTCGTAAACAAATATAAATATGCTGAGATGCTTGTTGAAAAAAACATATCAGTATATTCAACTTGCGAACATCACCTTTTACCAATTGTTGGTAAAGCACATGTCGCCTATATCTCTAACGGAACCGTAGTTGGTCTTTCTAAAATAAATCGTATTGTCGATTATTTTGCCAAGCGACCACAAGTGCAAGAGCGACTTACCATTCAAATAGTTGAAGAACTTAAAAAAGTATTAAATACCGAAGATGTAGCTTGTATTATCGATGCTAAACATTTATGTGTGAATTCTAGAGGGATCAGAGATATTGAAAGCAGTACCATAACTAGCGAATTTGGTGGAAAATTTAAAGAAAAAGAAACTAGAAGAGAATTTTTAGATTACATTAAGTTAGAAACTAAATTTTAAAAAATGTTTGTCGTTATTTGTTAAGTTGTTATAGCTATTTTTTCAATTTAGCAATAAACTAATTATCAACAAACGCCTTAACGACTAAACAACATACAGCAATCTAATGCAGCTTTACCAAAATCAGGAATTAAAAATCTACAACTCTTTAACTGGGAAAAAAGACGTTTTTAAACCTATTAGCGAAGGTCATATTGGTATGTATGTTTGTGGACCAACCGTTTATAGCAATGTTCATTTAGGCAATGTAAGGACATTCATGTCGTTCGATATGATATTCCGTTACTTTAAACATCTAGGATTTAAAATTCGTTATGTTAGAAATATTACAGATGCTGGACACCTTGAAAATGATGCAGACGATGGCGAGGATCGCATAGCAAAAAAAGCAAGGCTAGAACAAATTGAACCCATGGAAGTTGTGCAAATGTACACTGTCGATTTTCATAATACCTTAAACGCATTTAATTTTCTTCATCCAAGTATAGAACCTACAGCAACAGGACACATTATTGAGCAAATAGAAATTATTAAAACCATTATAGATAAAGGTCTTGCTTACCAAATAAATGGTTCTGTATATTTTGATGTTCTTAAATATAATGAAACTCATAATTACGGAAAATTAAGCGGTAGAAATATTGAAGATTTAATACATAATACCAGAGCTTTAGATGGTCAAAGTGATAAAAAGAATCCACAAGATTTTGCACTTTGGAAAAAAGCCGAACCACAACATATTATGCGTTGGCCTTCGCCATGGAGCGACGGATTTCCAGGTTGGCATTTGGAGTGTACAGCAATGAGCACCAAATATCTTGGAGAGCATTTTGATATTCATGGTGGCGGAATGGATTTAAAATTTCCACATCACGAATGTGAGATTGCTCAAGCTGAAGCAAGCAATGGACAAAGTCCTGTTAATGTTTGGATGCACGCCAATATGCTAACGCTTAATGGGCAAAAAATGGCAAAATCTACTGGAAACTATATCTTACCAAACGACTTTTTTACTGGAGAAAGCAAACATTTAAGCAAACCCTTTAATGCAAGTGTTGTTCGCTTTTTTATGCTTCAGGCACATTACAGAAGTATTTTAGATTTTTCAAACGATGCGCTTTTAGCTTCAGAAAAAGGCTTCAACAAACTTATAGAAGCTATTAACGATTTAGCAAAACTTCCTGTTGGTAATACTACAGATTTTGATGTTAAAAGCTGGAATAATAATTGCTATAATGCAATGAACGACGATTTTAACACACCTATTTTAATTGCCGAATTATTTAGTGCCGTTAAATTTATCAATCAAGTTAAAAATGGTAAAACATCTATAACAAAAGAAGATTTAACTACTTTATCTTCAATAATAAACACTTTTGTTTTTGATGTGTTAGGTTTGCAAAACATTGACTCATGCGATGATGGTTCAGATAAACTATCTGATACTGTAGAAGTGCTTATAAAACTTCGTGCAGAAGCCAGAGCAAATAAAGACTTTGCATTATCCGATAAAATTAGAGACGAGTTATTAGCTGTTGGGATTCAGTTAAAGGATGGTAAAGATGGCACCTCTTTTTCGACTAATTAGTTTGTTGTAACGATGTTAAGTTGTTTGTTGTTAAGCTGTTTATGGTGTAGATTATTTTTCATTTTATTTTAGACAGTAATAAAGAATTTAACCCCTTAACAACCAACAATTAAATATTAAAATCATGCATATATATTCATTTGAAAAATTAGACGTTTGGAAAGAAGCAATTAGTTTAGCTATAAAAACTTATAAAGTAACTGATTTACTTCCTTCGGAAGAAAAATTTGGTTTGACTTCTCAAATGAGAAGATGTTCGATTTCAGTATCTTCAAATCTTGCAGAAGGAACATCTAGATTAACTCAAAAAGATAAAGCACATTTTATGACCATAGCATATAGTTCTGCTATTGAACTTTTAAATCAAACCATAATATCAAAGGAATTAAAATTTATTTCAGAAAACAACTATATTAACTTAAGAAAAGATATTGAATCGGTAACTAATAAAATTAATTCTTTAAGAAATCATTTCTTGAACTCTTAACAACTAAACAACTCACAACTTTACAATGCTATGCTAAAAAAGGTAATAATTTTACCATTTATTTTCTTAGTAAAAGTTTACCAAACTTTAATCTCACCGCTTACACCAGCTTCTTGCAGATATCAACCTACTTGCTCGCATTATACTATAGAAGCTCTACAAAAGCACGGTTTATTTCGTGGTAGTAAACTGGCAATAAAACGCATATTTAGTTGTCATCCTTGGGGCGAAAGCGGTTATGATCCTGTTCCAGAAAAGGATGAAAAAAAATAATGTAGCAATACAACTCTCTGTTCTTTTATTCCGTTTCAATTCTATATATTTACATAACTAAAATAGAAATTATGCACTTTTTACAAATCGTTTGGGATCCAGCTTCAGAAGGAATAAATATCGTTGGAAATTTTACAATTCACTATTATAGTATGATGTGGATGGTAGCCTTTATTTTGGGTTGGTTCATCATGAAAAAGATTTATAAAAATGAAAACCAATCTAACGAAAAATTAGATTCTCTTTTTATTTATTCCGTTTTAGGGATTATGATTGGTGCACGATTAGGTCATGTTATTTTTTATCAGCCAGAACTCTTTAAAGATGATTTTTTTAGCATATTTCTTCCGTTTAAATTTAAAGGCGGATTTGCATTTACAGGATTTAGAGGGTTAGCAAGTCATGGTGCAGCTATTGGAATGATTATTTCTATGCATCTCTATAATAAAAAAGTATTACAAGAATCTGTGCTTTGGATTTTAGATCGTGTTGTAATTCCAGTAGCATTAGGCGCAATTTTTGTTAGATTAGGAAACTTTTTTAATTCTGAAATGGTAGGAAAACCTGCCGATGAATCTTTACCTTGGGCAGTAATCTTTAAAGATTTTGATAACGTAGCACGACATCCAGGACAATTGTATGAAGCCTTTGGTTATGTGTTTGTATTCTTGATTCTTTGGTTCTTATATTGGAAAACCAAGAAAAGTCTGCAAACAGGTTTTCTATTTGGATTGTTTTTAGTCCTTTTAATGTCAGTACGACTATTTGTTGAAAACTTTAAAATTGAGCAAGTCACAGGGAGAGAAGATTGGATATTTAGTTTAAATACAGGACAAGTTTTAAGCATACCGTTTATTTTAATTGGCTTGTATTTTATATTTTTCTACAAACCTAAATCGGCTTAATACTTAATGATGAAACGCATAGTTTTAACATTGTTTATCGGTTTAATTCTGTTTAGTTTAACATCGTGCAAAGAAGACAAGAAAACCATTAAACCTATTAAAATAGAGTTTAAAAAAGATGGAGTGTTAACTTTTTTTAAATCTAAATCAGATTCAATTATTACCACATTTGATATTGAAATTGCTGATACAGATTACGAAACACAAACTGGGTTAATGCATCGTCATACTATGAAAGACAATAGAGGAATGCTTTTTATATTTCCTAATATGAATTTGCGTTCTTTTTATATGAAAAACACTTTTATTCCTTTAGATATCATTTATCTGGATAAGGATAAATTTATTGTAAACATTCTGGAAAATGCTGAACCTCTTGATGAATCCTCTTTATCGTCAAAAGTCCCTGCACAATATGTTTTTGAGATTAATGCTGGATTAACTCAAAAATGGTTTTTAAAAGTTGGTGATAGCATGATGTTTACAAACATTAATTAAGTTTCTTAATATCTAAAAACGAAAAACCTTTCTACAAAAAATGCAGAAAGGTCTTTTTTATTAAAAGAAAATAAATCTTATTTCTTTTTCTTCCTTTCTAACCTATTAATTGTATCTCGCATAATTGGTGTCGCAATAAATACTGAAGAATATGTACCTATAATTACACCAATAATTAAAGCAAATAATAAGTCTCTTAAAGAATCAGCTCCAAATATAAACATTGTAAATAGTACTACTAATGTGGTTAGTGACGTGTTTAAGGTTCTGCTTAATGTACTATTTAAAGCAGTATTTACTGTTCTATCAAATTCCCAGCTTGTATGTTCGTTTAAGAACTCTCTAATTCTATCAAACACAACCACAGTGTCATTTAACGAATATCCAATAACTGTTAAAATAGCAGCAATAAAGGACTGATCAATTTCCATACTAAAAGGCATAAACCTCCAAGTAAGAGAATATATTCCTAATACAATTAATACATCATGAAATACCGCAGCAACTGCACCAAGTGAGAATTGCCATCTCTTAAATCGCAATAAAATATAAAGGAATACTACAATTAACGACCCTAATATTGCCCAAATTGAAGATTTTTTAATGTCGTCTGCAATTGTTGGACTCACTTTGCCAGAATACATTTTACCAATATCATTATCAGCATTCACAAATTGCTTATAAGTAATACCATCTGGCAAGAATGGTTTTAAAGACTCGAACAACATGCTTTGCACTTCTTCATCTGCTTGTATCGAGTTTTCGTCAACTTTATATTTTGTAGAAATTTTTAATTGATTTGCATTACCAATAGTTTTTACTTCAGCACTTTCAAAAACAGCATGTACAGCATCTTTAACTTCTTCGGTATTTACATCCTGTGCAAAACGCACTTGGTATGTTCTACCTCCAACAAAATCAATACCTTGATCTAGTCCTGTAGTAAATAACGATGTTAATCCTCCTAAAATAATGAAACCTGATACAACATAAGAAAACTTTCTTTTTCTTAAGAAATTTATATTAATGTTTCTAAACAACCCTTTGGTAATTGCCGTAGAGAAATCTAATTTATTCCCTTTATTTACATACCAATCTATTAGTAACCGTGTAATAAATATTGCCGTAAATAATGATGTTAAAATACCAATTAGTAAAGTTGTAGCAAATCCTTTTATTGGACCTGTTCCAAATATAAATAAGATTAAAGCTGTTAATCCTGTTGTAATATTTGCATCTAATATTGAAGACAAGGCATTACTAAATCCATCATTAATCGCTTCTTTTCTTCCTTTGCCTTTAGTAAGCTCTTCTCGAACACGTTCATAAATAAGCACGTTGGCATCTACAGCAATACCTATGGTAAGAACAATACCTGCAATTCCAGGAAGTGTTAATACAGCTCCTAATCCAGATAATATTCCAAAGATTAATAATATGTTTAATAATAGAGCAATGTTTGTAACAATACCTGCTTTACCATAATAAAATATCATCCAAATTAATACTAATGATAATGCTATTAAAAATGATTTCATTCCACTATCAATAGCTTCTTGTCCTAAAGATGGTCCAACCTCATCGGCTTGTACTATATCTGCTGATGCTGGTAATTTACCAGCTCGTAATACGTTTGCTAAATCTACAGCTTCGTTTAAAGTAAACGATCCAGATATTTCAGAATTACCTCCAGAAATCGGTCCTGTAGTTACACCTGGTGCAGAATACACAATATCATCTAAAAGGATAGCAATCTGACTTCCTTGATTAAAGGCTTTCCCAGTCATTTCTTCCCAAATTTTAGCACCTTTACCATTCATTTGCATACTTACTGTTGGTTGCCCATTAGGTGCGTAAGCCTGACGAGCATCTGTAATAACTGCTCCACTAAGCTGTGGTTTATTATCTCTATTTCCTATTAATGCATACAGTTCTATAACCTCACTATCTTTAGCTTGAACTCCCCAAACAAATTTTACATAGCGCTGTTCTGGAGTTAATAAGCTTCTTACTTCTGGTTTATTTAAGTAATCCGTAACTGTTTGTTTGTCTTTAGCTTCAAAAAGAGCAATAACTGGTCCACCTTGGTAGCCTTGACCTCTTATTAAATCTAATAATGGATTTACAGGTGCAACAGCAATCGAGTCTGTTGTTGTATCTCCTAGAAGTGCTTCAATTTGGTTTTCTTCCTCATCTTTTGAATCTTGAGATTCTACTTCATCAGTACTTGTTTTAACAGCAACAATATCTTTTAATGTTTCGTTTGCTTGAACAATAAATGGTAAGAATTCTTCTCCTTTATACGCGTCCCAAAACTGTAATTGTGCAGTTTGCGTTATCAAGGTTTTAACACGGTCAACATCTTTTGCTCCAGGTAATTCAACTAAAATACGTCCAGAGTTTCCTAAACGTTGAATGTTAGGTTGTGTAACTCCAAATTTATCGATACGCTTACGTAATACCTCGAAAGCAGACACTATAGACTCATCAATCTTACGTTTTATAATAGGTTCCACCTCATTGTCTGTCATATTAAAAGTAATCTCCTCGCTTAAGGTTCTATTAGCAAAAATATCAGGTGAAGCTAATTTTGTATCTCCTTTTATGGCATCGAAAGCCACAAAGAAATCTTCTAAATATGTATTTTGACTGTCTTTTTGAAGTTCTTCGGCATCATGTAATGCTTTATTGAATACAGGATCTTTACTATCGTTTGCCAGTCCTTTTAAAATATCTTTTACAGATATTTGAAGAATTACACTAATACCACCTTTAAGATCAAGCCCAAGGTTCATTGCTTTATCTTTTACTTCACTATAGGTATAGTCAGCAATACCTATATTGAATACTTTCTCATTAGATATAGAGTCTAAATATTTTGTTTCTTCCAGACTTCTTTTAGAATCGTACTCTGGCTCTGTATCGGCAATTCTACTAATAGCAATCTCTTTTGCAGTATTATCAATTTGATTTGCTTTAAATGTAAATGATAATTGATAAATACTTACCAATCCAAATAAGAGTGCAAATAACTTTACTAATCCTTTATTTTGCATTATATAACAATTTAATCTATTCTAAATTTTTTTAACGTGCAAATATATGATTTACACAAGGAAATGGCAATAGAATTGATAGATTTTATACTAAAAAAAAGGGGCAACATTAATGTTGCCCCTTTTTTTATATGTTAAGATTCTTCACAGCTTTGCTACTACCTTCGATACAAAATATATTTTGTATCTCGGCAATGCTCAGAATGACAATCTCATTATAGTTCTAATAAATCGTTGGTTTTTTTAACACCTTCAGCACTTTCTATTAAATGTGCTTTTTCGGCTTCACTCAATTCGATTTTTATAATACTTTCAATTCCGTTTTTCCCTAATATTACAGGAACTCCAATACACAAATCGCTTAACCCATATTCGCCTTCTAATAAAGTTGAACACGCAAACATTTTCTTTTGGTCACAAGCAATGGCTTGAGCTAATCCGGAAACAGCAGCTCCTGGAGCATACCAAGCAGATGTGCCTAATAATTTAGTAAGTGTTGCTCCTCCAACTTTAGTATCTTCCTTAACTTGATTAAGACGGTCTTCTGATAAAAATTCAGATACTTTTATACTATTTCTAGTTGCATGTCCTGTTAATGGAACCATACCTTTATCGCTATGTCCTCCAATTACCATTCCATCTACATCGCTAATAGGTGCTCCTAATGCTTCAGCTAATCTATATTTAAAACGTGCTGCATCTAAAGCACCTCCCATTCCGATAATTCTATTTTTTGGAAGACCTGTAGTTTTATGCACTAAATATGTCATGGTATCCATTGGATTGCTAACAACAATAAGAATAGTATTTGGAGAATGCTCTATTAAACAAGATGCAACTGTTTTTACAATTCCAGCATTAATCCCAATTAATTCTTCACGAGTCATTCCTGGTTTACGAGGAATCCCTGAAGTAATTACACAAATATCGCTATTTGCTGTTTTAGAATAATCGCTTGTTGTTCCTGTAATTTTTGTATCGAAACCATTTAACGAAGCACATTGCATTAAATCCATTGCTTTACCTTCGGCATAGCCTTCTTTAATATCTAATAAAACGACTTCTGATGCAAAATTTTTAATGGCAATATATTCAGCGCAACTTGCACCTACAGCTCCTGCTCCTACTACTGTTATTTTCATTCCTTTTTTTTATTTAAAATGTGAAGATTTTTAAGACTACAAAATTACAAATAATTAATGGTTTTAATAACAAAAGCTCGTGATTAAATCACGAGCTTTTGTTGTCTTTTTCTTTTTCAATTTTATCTGAAACTAAACGCAATTCCTGCTGAAGCTGTATTATACTCTTGAAGCGTGTAATCGGCAAATATTTTAAAAAAACCAATGTTTATTCTTGCACCTAATGTTCCTCTAACTCCATTGGCATCAAAATCTAAATTAATAGGATTACTAATCGATTCAATTTCTGTTCGTACTACAATTCCATTTTCATCTTCAACATCATAAGTAATATCATAATCTCCTTTCATTTTAATAGAAGAACTTCCATTGTTATAACCTAAACTACCATAAAATGTGATAATTTTAAAATCTAAAGAGGCAATAGCTTGTACTGTCCAAGTATTCATTTTAAATTCTGCCTTACCATTAGTTACCACAACATCGTCTGTTGTGTTTTCGTCTTCAATATTATAACTAACATTCATGCTTGTAAATGCAGCTAAAACTGAAACACTTAAAGGTAATTTCTCTAAAGGTCCCAAATATTGCAGCACATTATGCTGTAATCCTAGTCCAAAAAGACTGGCTTCAACACTATCATCAAAATTAAGGTTTGGAACGAGTCTTAATTTTATATCTGTTTTAAAAGGCAATCCTAAACCTAATTGTACCATTGGTGTAGGTATGGAGTTTACAGGTAAGTCGTTTGCAATTCCTCCAGGCATTTCAAAACTACCAACTCTAAATTCGTCATTTCCTATAGGAATTCTTATATCCACAGTTGTTTCGGTATCGTTTTCGCTCATTACTGTTGGCAAAGACGTTTCTCCATTAGGAAGTGTTAAAAAGGAATAATCACTTTGTACAAATGCAAACATTTGATCTGCATTTGGTACAAATGAAGCATTTGCATTTATGGTAATATCAAAACCGAATTTTTTGTGAGTTTTGGCAGTAGTGTACCAGCCTCCATTCATACTATACATTAATCCTTTCATTACGGGATTTATATAATTTTGAGTTAGCTCGCTTGCATCTTCTGCTGCAATTAAAATACTTTCTAATTCTTGAGATTGTGAAGTGTATGATGTTATAAGCAACAACACTAATAGGGCATATTTTTTCATAATATTATAGATTTGGTTCTACAAAAATAGAAAAATATTTTGAGAAACAACCATTTGTCGGTAAATAATTACGTTTAATCGATATTTTTAATGTTTTTAGGACAAAAAAAACAATCCTACTTTAAAAATAGAATTGCTATTTAATAATATTTATAAGCTTTATTTATGCATCAATGTTGGCATAAATAGCGTTTTTCTCAATAAACTCTCTACGTGGTGGAACATCGTCTCCCATTAGCATTGAAAAAATTCTATCGGCTTCTGTTCCGTTTTCTATCATTACTTGACGCAAAGTTCTAAACTCTGGATTCATGGTTGTGTCCCAAAGTTGAGTTGCATTCATTTCCCCAAGACCTTTATAACGTTGTATTTTAGTTCCATCACCAAAGTTGTCAACTATTTCATCTCTTTCTTTATCACTCCAAGCATATTGCTTTTTGGCTCCTTTTTTAACAAGATATAAAGGAGGTGTCGCAATAAAAATATGACCATTTTCTATGAGTTCTTTCATGTACCTAAAGAAAAACGTTAGAATTAGCGTTGCAATATGGCTACCATCAATATCGGCATCACACATAATAACCACTTTGTGATATCGTAATTTAGAAAGATTAAGTGCTTTACTATCTTCTTCGGTGCCAATAGTAACACCAAGAGCTGTAAAAATATTTCTTATCTCTTCGTTTTCAAATACTCTATGCTGCATAGCTTTTTCAACATTTAATATTTTTCCACGAAGTGGAAGAATTGCTTGAAATGCTCTATCTCGCCCTTGTTTTGCTGTTCCCCCTGCCGAATCTCCCTCAACGAGAAACACTTCGCATTTTGCTGGGTCTTGTTCGGAGCAATCACTTAATTTTCCTGGTAAACCACCAATACTCATTACGGTTTTACGCTGTACCATTTCACGAGCTTTCTGTGCTGCATGTCTTGCTTGTGCTGCGAGGATTACTTTTTGTACTATTATTTTTGCGTCTTCAGGATGCTCTTCAAGATAGTCGGTTAGCATTTCGGAAACCGATTGCGAAACAGCTGAAGACACTTCTCTGTTCCCTAATTTGGTTTTTGTTTGTCCTTCAAATTGTGGTTCTGCTACTTTTACCGAAATAATAGCTGTTAAGCCTTCTCGAAAATCGTCTCCTGCAATATCAAACTTTAGTTTATCCAACATCCCAGAATTATCGGCATACTTTTTTAAAGTATGCGTTAAGCCTCTTCTAAATCCTGATAAGTGTGTTCCACCTTCATGAGTATTAATATTATTTACATACGAATGTAAATTTTCGTTATACGATGTATTGTAAATCATTGCCACTTCAACAGGAACGTTATTTTTTTCTCCTTCAAAAGCAATAACATCTTTCATTAATGGATCTCGAGTAGCATCTAAATACCTAATGAATTCACTTAATCCTTCATCAGAATAAAACAATTCGTTTTCAAATTCACCTTTATCATTTTTATGTCGTTTATCTGTTAAAGTAATTGTAATTCCTTTATTGAGATACGAGAGTTCTCGCAAACGGCTTGATAAAGTATCGTAGCTATACTCTAAAGTATGTATGAAAATTGAAGGATCAGGTATAAATGTAACAACAGTTCCGTTTTTATCTGATTCTCCAACGGCTTTTACAGGATACATTACTTTACCTCTTTCGTATTCTTGTTCCCAGATTTTACCGTCTCTATATACTGTTGCTTTTAAATGATTAGACAAGGCATTAACTACACTTACACCAACACCATGAAGACCTCCTGAAACTTTATAAGAATCTTTATCAAACTTTCCTCCTGCTCCAATCTTGGTCATTACAACCTCCAATGCAGAAACACCTTCTTTTTTATGTAAATCTACTGGAATACCTCGACCATTATCTTCAGTGGTTATTGAGTTATCTTCATTAATTGTAACATCTATACGATTACAATGTCCTGCCATTGCTTCATCTATAGAATTATCTACAACTTCATATACCAAATGATGTAATCCTCTTGTGCCAACATCTCCAATATACATTGAAGGACGCTTACGCACATGCTCCATACCTTCTAATGCCTGAATACTATC
>QMOV01000077.1 GCA_003650305.1 Bacteroidota bacterium
CCATTTGGTTACAGGAGTAGAAATCCCAACAATATCCGTTTCTTGAAACGCATCACTACCTAACAAATGCGAAGCCACTTGTCCTGTGATGCACACTATTGGCGTAGAATCGATTTGAGCATCAGCTATTCCAGTTACTAAATTTGTAGCACCTGGACCAGAAGTCGCCATAGCAACACCAACTTTTCCTGAAATGCGAGCGTAACCTTGTGCTGCATGTGTAGCACCTTGCTCGTGTCGTGTTAGTACATGATGGATTTTATCTTTATACTTAAATAATTCGTCATAAACTGGCATAATTGCTCCTCCAGGATATCCATAAAGTACATCGACACCTTCAGCTAATAAACATTTAACAACTGCTTCACTTCCTGAAATCCGTACTGTTGTTTTTGTTTTGCCTTGTTTAGTTTTTACTGTTTCTGTATTCATAAGCCCTTTCTGTCCATTCGGACATCTTTCCCAAAAGGAAAGAATTATTATTAATTAGTAATTGTGTTTCTTTTCAAAGAGAAACTTTTTGGTTTCTTACAATTAGATTCCTGCCTTCGCAGGAATTAGAATTCGTCAGTTACACATCCTTTGGATGCCGATGATACTGTTCTTGCATATTTATAAAGTACTCCACGCTTTACCTTAAGTTTTGGCGCACTCCAATTTAGTCTGCGTTGTTGTAATTCGTCTTCTGAAACTTCAAGCGAAATAAAATTTGTTTCTGCATCAATTGTAATAATATCTCCATCTTTAACAAAAGCAATCGTACCTCCTTCTTGGGCTTCTGGTGTAATATGCCCAACTACAAAACCATGTGTGCCACCTGAAAAACGACCACCTGTAATTAATGCCACATCTTTACCAAGACCAGCTCCCATTATTGCTGCTGTAGGTTTTAACATTTCTGGCATTCCTGGACCTCCTTTTGGACCTTCGTATCGAATAACAATAACATCTCCTTTCTCTACTTTACCATCACTAATACCATTGTTAGCATCATATTCTCCTTCAAACACTTTTGCTTTTCCACGAAAGGATAAGCCTTCTTTTCCAGTGATTTTTGCCACGCTTCCTTCTGTAGCTAAATTGCCATATAACATTCTTAAATGACCAGAAATTTTAATGGGCTTTTCAATAGGTTTTATAACATCTTGACCTTCGGTTAAATCATCTACATCCAATAAATTTTCGGCTAAAGTTTTTCCTGTTACAGTTAAGCATTCTCCATGAAGTAAGCCTTTTTTCAATAAATATTTCAGAACTGCAGGAATACCTCCAATAGCATGAACGTCTTCCATAAGGTACTTTCCGCTAGGTTTTAAATCTGCCAAGAACGGTGTTTTATCACTTATTCTCTGAAAATCTTTTAAAGTAAAATCTATATTAGCTGCTCTTGCAATAGCTAAAAAGTGAAGCACTGCATTTGTTGAACCTCCTAAAATGGTAACTAATCTAATAGCATTCTCTAAAGATTGTCGTGTAATAATATCTGAAGGTTTAATATCTTTTTCAAGCAAGTTCCGTATCGCTTTTCCTGCTTTTACAGATTCTGACCTTTTATCCTTGCCATTTGCAGGATTTGAAGAATTGTATGGTAATGTCATCCCTAGAGCTTCAATTGCTGATGCCATTGTATTTGCTGTGTACATGCCACCACAAGCTCCTGCTCCTGGACATGCTTTTTCAACAATACTTTTAAATTCGGTTTCGGTCATTGTACCAGCAACCTTGCTTCCCCAAGCTTCGAAAGCAGAAACAATATCTAATTTTTTTCCGTTATGAGAACCTGATTCTATAGTTCCTCCATAAACTAGTATTGAAGGTCTATCTAAACGAATCATAGCCATTAAAGCTCCAGGCATATTCTTATCGCAACCAACTACTGTAATTAATCCATCGTAACTCATGGCTTGTACTACAGTTTCCATAGAGTCGGCAATAATATCGCGTGAAGGTAGAGAATAACGCATTCCTGGTGTTCCCATAGAAATCCCATCGCTTACACCAATTGTATTAAAAATTAAACCTATTACATCTGTATCTAGTGTGCCTTGTTTTACATCTTTAGCTAAATCGTTAAGATGCATATTGCATGGATTTCCTTCGTAACCAGTACTTGCAATTCCAACAATAGGCTTATTAAAATCTTCGGTTGTAAAACCAATAGCATGCAACATTGCTTGTGCAGCTGGTTGCGTTGGATCTTGAGTAACGGTTTTACTATATTTATTTAGTTTTATCAATAGTATTAATCTTTACGAGTTCGAAATTAGATTTTTAGGTTTTTTTACTCTTTTTATATTATTCTTTAAGTTTAAATTCACTTATGATATTATTATATTATATAGCTGGTTATCAATAATTTACTCTATTATTTATATGATGTTCATTTATCGAATATTTTTCACAAAAAAGCTTTCTTTTTAGAGAAGGCTAATTAATGTTTAATTTTAAACTCTAGGTAAATCGTTATCATCTTTTAAAGGCAAATGAGATTGTCCCATTAAATATGCATCTATGTGATGTGCAGCTTGTCTTCCTTCAGATATTGCCCAAACAATAAGCGATTGTCCTCGTCGCATATCTCCAGCTACAAAAATTCCCGAAATATTAGTCATATAATTTTTTGCTGAAGCCTTTATGTTTGTTCTAAAATCGGTTACTAAACCTAATTGCTCTATTAATGTTGTTTCTGGTCCTGTAAAACCTAATGCTAATAACACCAAATCGCAATCCCAATGTTTTTCAGTATTTGGTAATTCTTTTAATTTTGGCCTTTCTCCCTTTTTAAAAATCCATTCTACTTCTACAGTTACTAATCCTTTTAAATCTCCATTTTTATCTCCAATAAATTCTTTAGTAGAAATGCTAAAATAACGCTCCACACCTTCTTGATGAGAAGAACTTGTACGAAGTCGCATAGGCCAATAAGGCCAAGGTTGATTTGCAGGTCTTCCAGTTGAAGGTTTACTTAAAATTTCGAAATTTGTAACCGATTTAGCACCTTGACGATTGGAAGTACCAATACAATCGGAACCTGTATCTCCACCACCAATAACAATCACATTTTTACCCTTTGCAGAAATGACTTCGTTGAATTTAGATTGCCCATCTATGCGTTGGTTATTTTGCTTTAAAAAATCCATAGCTTGATGTACACCTTTTAAATTCACTCCTTTAATTGGAATAGCTCGGTTAAGCGTTGCACCTCCACATAAAAGTATGGCATCAAACTCAATTTTTAAGGTTTCAATACTTACATTTTTTCCTACATGAGCATTGGTTTTAAAAGTAATGCCTTCTTCTTCTAAAACAGTAATACGTCTATCTATAATATGTTTTTCGAGTTTAAAATCTGGAATACCATAACGTAATAATCCTCCAACTTTGCTATCTCTTTCAAAAACAGTTACATTATGTCCAGCTCTGTTTAATTGCTGTGCAGCTGCTAACCCTGAAGGTCCAGAACCAATAATAGCAACTGATTTGGCTGTTCTCTGCTTTGGAATTTGTGCTGTAATCCAACCTTCATTAAAAGCAGTTTCAACTATATTTTTTTCAATATTTTCTATTGTAACTGGGTCTTGATTAATACCTAATACACATGCTTCTTCGCAAGGTGCAGGACACAATCTGCCTGTAAACTCTGGAAAGTTATTAGTAGAATGCAATATTTTTGATGCTTCTTTCCATTTGCCTTTATACACATTATCATTAAAATCTGGAATGAGATTTCCTAAAGGACATCCACTATGGCAGAAAGGAATGCCACAATCCATACATCTAGCACCTTGATTTTTTAACTCTTTTTCACCCATTGAAACAGTAAACTCCTTGTAGTTTTTTAGTCGGTTTTCTACAGTGTCACAGGTTTCAACCTTTCTTTTATACTCCAAAAATCCTGTTATTTTTCCCATAACTATGCTATTATAAGGTTTTCTTTTTCCAATCGAATTAGTGCTTGTTTATATTCTTCAGGAAGTACTTTAATAAATTTTGGTAATTCTAATTCCCACTTTTCTAAAATGCGTTGCGCTAATGGACTTAAAGTTGCATTATAATGATTTTCTATAAGTTGTTTTAATTTATTAATATCATCTTTTTCAATTACTGGATCAAGATTTAATCCTTCGGTATTACAATGCTGTTTGAAGTTGTCATTTTTATCGTAAACAAATGCAATTCCACCACTCATTCCAGCTCCAAAATTTCGACCCACTTCACCAAGAATAACAGCAATTCCACCAGTCATATATTCACAACCATGATCTCCAATACCTTCAACAACAGCTTTAGCACCAGAGTTTCTTACACAAAAACGTTCTCCTGCTTTTCCGCTAATGTAAGCTTCGCCTGAAGTTGCTCCATATAAAGCCACATTACCAATAATGATATTTTCTTCTGGTATAATAGTTGCTTCTTCTGGCACTTTAACAATTAGTTTTGCTCCAGATAAGCCTTTCCCAATGTAATCGTTAGTGTTTCCACTTACAACTAAAGTTAATCCTTTGGTAGCAAATGCTCCAAAACTTTGTCCTGCGGAACCTGTGAAATTAATTTTCAACGTATTTTCTGGCAAACCTTGGGCTCCGTAAATTTTAGAAATTTCGTTACTTAAAATAGCACCAAAAGCACGATCCATATTTGTAATCTTAAAATCTAATACTGTCTTTTCTTTTCTGAAAAGTGCTGGATGTGCTTGACAAATAATTTTAAAATCTAAGGAATGTTCCAGATTATGATCTTGCTTTTCTGTATTGAATAATTTAACATCATTAGCAACAGGAACTTTATAAAGTATTGGCGACAAATCTATTCCTAAAGCCTTATAATGTTCTATGGTTTTATTGTGATTTAATTTTTGCACTTGACCAACCATTTCATCTACAGTTTTAAAACCAAGTTTTGCCATGATTTCTCTTAACTCTTGAGCTACAAAATGCATGAAATTAATAACATGTTCTGGTTTTCCTTTGAATTTTTTTCGCAGCTCCGGATTTTGAGTTGCTATACCAACTGGACATGTGTTTAAATGACACACTCGCATCATAACACAGCCTGATGCCACTAAAGGCGCTGTTGCAAATCCAAATTCTTCAGCACCTAGCAAACAGGCAATAGCAACATCTCTTCCTGTTTTTAATTGTCCATCGCATTCTAAAACGACTCTGTTTCTGAGATTATTCATGACTAAGGTTTGCTGTGTTTCAGACAAACCTAATTCCCAAGGCAATCCTGCGTGTTTTAGAGAGGTTAGTGGAGACGCTCCAGTTCCTCCATCATGCCCAGAAATTAGAATTACATCTGCTTTGGCTTTTGATACACCAGCTGCAACAGTACCAACGCCAACTTCGGACACTAATTTCACATTAATTCTTGCTTCTCGATTGGCAGACTTTAAATCGTAAATGAGTTGTGATAAATCTTCGATAGAATAGATATCATGATGTGGTGGCGGAGAAATTAATCCTACATAAGGTGTAGAGTTTCTTGTTTTGGCAATCTCGGCATTTACTTTAGGTCCTGGCAGTTGTCCACCTTCTCCAGGTTTGGCACCTTGTGCCATTTTTATTTGTATTTCGGAAGCATTAGTAAGGTAGTTAGAAGTTACTCCAAAACGTCCTGAAGCCACTTGTTTGATAGCGCTATTCTTCCAATCTCCATTGGCATGTTTATAAAACCGTTCTTCATTTTCGCCGCCTTCACCAGAATTACTTTTACCTCCAATTCTATTCATTGCAACAGCTAAATTCTCATGGGCTTCTTTGCTAATGGAACCATAAGACATTGCTCCTGTTTTGAAGCGTTTTACTATATTTGTCCAAGGTTCAACTTCTTCTAAAGGAATGGGATCAAAATTTGTGAATTCAAACAAACCTCTAATAGTCATTAACTGTTTGGATTGATTGTTTACTAACTCTGAATACTCTTTATAAGTATCATGTTTATTATCTCTTACTGACTCTTGTAACTTTGCAATTGTTAAGGGATTAAACATATGGTGTTCGCCATTTCTTCTCCATCTGTATTGTCCGCCAACTTCTAAATCTAAATCAGCAGGAATAATTCTTTCTTTATAAGCATTGTTATGACGTTTGTTAATTTCCTTTTCAATTTCATGCAACCCAATACCTTGAATTCTAGTTGCTGTATTAGGAAAATAAGTATTAACAACATTTGTATTTATTCCTATACATTCAAACAATTGTGATCCTCTATAAGAATTGAGAGTAGAAATTCCAATTTTATTCATCACTTTTAAAATACCTTTACCAACTGCCTTGTTATAGTTTTGAACAGCTTCAAAAGATGATATATTAATTAAGTCTTGGCTATTTACTCTGTCCTCAATAATTTCATTAACCATATAAGGATTTATTGCACTTGCGCCATAACCAAATAACAATGCAAAATGATGAACTTCACGAGGTTCGGCAGATTCTATAATTATACTAACTTTCGATCTCTTTCCTAGTTTCTGTAATCCATTATTAACATAAGAACACGCTAATAATGCTGGAATAGGAGCATTTACTGTATCTACATTTCTATCTGACAGAATAACAATATTAGTACCTTCATCTATAGCTTTAGACACTGATTGAAGTATCTCTTTTAATGCATCTTCTATACCATTATGACCTTTATTAATTTTATAAAGAATTTGGATTAAACTTACTTTAAAATCTGGATTATTATAACTTTTTATCTTGTCTAAATCTTGTTTAGAGATTACAGGATTAGCGATTTTTAGTTTTTTACAATGATTCTCATTGATGTCGAATATATTTGAATCACTTCCTAATGTTAGACTTATATCTGTTATAATTTCCTCTCTAATACCATCTAAAGGCGGATTGGTAACTTGAGCAAAAAGTTGTTTAAAATAATTGTAAAGTAATTGTGGTCGTTCGGACAACACTGCAATAGGTGTATCATTTCCCATAGAGCCAATAGGCTCTTTACTGCTTTGTGCCATTGGTAAAATGATTGTATTTATATCTTCTTGAGTATAGCCAAAAATAACTTGTCGCCTCTTTAGCTTTTCTTCATTAAAAAATACTGGACAATCATTATATGGAATATCTTTAAGGTAAACCAAATTTTTATCTAACCAGCTTTTATAAGGATGTCTTGTAACAATATTCTCTTTAATTTCCTCATCATTTATAATTCGCCCTTGATTCATATCTACCAAAAACATTTTACCAGGTTCTAATCTGCCATGATATTCTATGTTTTTAGGTTCAATATCAATAACCCCAATTTCTGAAGACATAATTACATAATCATCTTTTGTAACCGTGTATCTTGAAGGGCGAAGACCATTCCTGTCTAAAACTGCACCTATAAAATTGCCATCTGTAAATGGAATCGAAGCAGGACCATCCCAAGGTTCCATTAAGCAGGAATTAAATTCGTAAAATGCCTTTTTTGTATCAGACATTTCTGGATTTTTCTCCCATGCTTCAGGAATTAACATCAT
Organism: Bacteroidota bacterium; assembly: GCA_003650305.1. Classification (GTDB taxonomy): domain Bacteria; phylum Bacteroidota; class Bacteroidia; order Flavobacteriales; family Flavobacteriaceae; genus PRS1. Next base: position 7,481 of record QMOV01000077.1, read on the forward strand.
CATAACTTCTGGTAATGAACGTCCTGTCATTAAAAGCATTTCTACAACCATATCCATAGTTGCCGAATCCGATTTTCCTGAAAGTACAACTGGTAAGATGTTTTTTATTTCATCTCCAAACCAATTGCTTTGCATTAATTCTTTACGAGAATACATACGTGAGATATTTCCTCTTAATGTATTTATTTCTCCATTATGACACATATATCTAAATGGTTGCGCCAAATCCCAAGTTGGAAATGTATTTGTAGAAAAACGTTGATGCACTAAAGCTAATCGAGTTACCAATGAAGGATTTTTTAAATCCTTGTAGAAAAATTTAATATCCTCTGGTACTAATAAGCCTTTATATATTATTATTTTGGAAGATAAACTTGGAAGATAGAAAAATGTGCTTTCTGAAAGTTTAGAATTATAAATCTCGTGTTCTGCTTTTTTTCTCGCAATAAATAACTTTAAATTAAATTGAAAATCGTTTTGTTTAGGGTTGTCCTTCCCAATAAAAACTTGTTTAATAAAGGGTTGAGTGCTAGCTGCTATTTTACCTAAAACAGAAATATCAACTGGCACCTTTCGCCATCCTAAAATTTTGAGATCTTGATTCTTTATATGTTTTTCAAAAATAGTTGCACAAAATGATTGTTGATTTTCCTTTTGAGGCAAAAACACATTACTTACGGCATAATTACCAGCTTTAGGTAATTTAAAGTCACAATTAGAAACAAAAAAATCATGAGGTATATCGATTAAAATACCTGCTCCATCGCCTGTTTTTCCATCTGAACTTACTGCACCTCTATGTTCTAATTTTTCAAGAATCTCTAATGCTTTATGTATAATCCCATTAGACTTTACTCCTTTTAGACTGCAAATAAATCCAGCTCCACAATTTTCATGTTCAAACTCAGGTAAATATAGTCCCTGTTTAGTCAGCATAATCAACAAATTTTAATTTAAAAAACTGAATGAATTGGCTAAAGTATATAGTTGAGTTTGAATAATAACAATGTGCAATTCATTATTCCGATTATAAAAATATCTGGCTTTTTAAATAGATATTTCACATTTTCAACTTGTGGTTTTTGATAAATATGTAATTGAAATATATTAAATGAAAAGTGATTTTATGTAAATTAAATTTAATGAAATGGAGATTTTAACAAATTAAAATCATAAAAATCTTCAAAATGCTATAAATACTTCAAATATTAATTATCAAATTATAAAATTACAACGTTATAGAATTAGATACACTTAAAAAAATAGGGTATAAAATATAATATTGGTAAAAATTAATTACTAACCCCAAATAATTAGTAGGGTAATAGTTTTTTTATATAGTTTTGACGCTTCATTAATCAAAAATCGAACAATTATGAAAATTATGAAAAACTTTGTTTTGGTATTATTATTAATCAGTAGCTTAAAAACGGTTGCACAAGATTCATCAGACATAGTTCCTGAAACTTCTTCAAGCAGTTTCGACCTTGGTGTTGATATTCAATCGCGTTATATATGGAGAGGAATTCAATTAGGCGGAAATAGTTCAAGTGTACAACCATGGGCTGAATTCTCTTCAGGAGCGTTTTCAATTGGTGCTTGGGGAGCTTACAATTTAGGAGGTACAAGTATAGGTAATGAAGCAGATTTATATATCTCTTTAGCTATTAGCGACGCACTTTCTTTTACTGTAACAGATTATTTCTTTCCAACAGACGGAAACTTTCAAGGTTACTTTCCTTACAATGCAGGACATGTATTTGAAGGTATGTTATCATTTGCTGGAACCGAAGGGTTTCCAATTGGTATAAGTGTTGCCACAAATTTTGGAGGTGCCATAAAATATGATGATACAAGTGATGAAAAATCGGCATATTCAACTTATGTAGAAGCGAGTTACAGCACTACTGCAGGAGATGTTGAATTAGGATTATTTGCTGGAGCTGTCTTTGCAGACGATAATGGCTATTATCTAACTGATGGTTCTGGTCTCATTAATGTTGGCTTTTCTGCTTCCAAAGAAATTAAGCTATCAGAATCTTTTAGCCTGCCAGTTAATGCTGCATTAATACTAAACCCAGATGCAGAAAATATATACTTAACCTTTGGATTCTCACTTTAAAATTAAAACTCATAATTATGAAAAAAATTGAAGCAATTATTAGAAAATCAAAATATCGAGCAGTAAAAGAAGCACTACATGATGTTGGTGTTAATTTTTTCTCTTACTGGGATGTAACAGGACAAGGTCATGAAAAAGAAGGCCATGTTTACAGAGGTGTAACCTATTGCACAAGCGATATTCAGCGTAGATATTTATCTATAGTTATTAATAATGAATTTGAAGAACCTACCATTAAAGCAATATTAAGTTCTGCTGCTACTGGAGAAGTTGGTGATGGGAAAATCTTTGTGTCAGACATACAAGATTCTTATAGAATTAGAACAGGAGAAAAAGGGAGTGAAACCTTAAAATAAAACTAAAATTTATTATGGAATTACTAACTACAAATAATGTATGGATGATGATCTGTACAGCACTCGTTTTCTTTATGCATTTAGGATTTGCATTTTTAGAAATTGGTTTGACAAGACAAAAGAACACCATAAACATTCTTTTCAAAAACATTTTTATAATTACAACTGGCTTACTTCTATATTGTTTAGTAGGTTTTAACCTCATGTATCCTGGAGAATTCAATGGATTTCTTGGTTTTGCAGGATTTGGTTTGGATGCTCCTTTAGCTGATGGAACTTTAGATTTAGCTTATAACGAAGGTTACACATATTGGACAGATTTTCTTTTTCAAGGTATGTTTGCTGCTACTGCAGCCACAATAGTCTCTGGTGCTGTTGCTGAACGCATGAAAATTGGATCCTTTATGATTTTCACTATAATATATGTTGGATTAATTTACCCAATCGCAGGGTCATGGAAATGGGGCGGCGGATTTTTAGACAAATTAGGGTTTTATGATTTTGCAGGCTCAACACTAGTGCATTCTGTTGGTGGCTGGGCAGCCATTGTAGCTGTTTGGCTATTAGGCTCACGTATTGGTAAATTTAGAGACGGAAAACCTCAAGCAATTACTGGTCATAATATTCCGTTAGCAACTGCTGGTGTAATAATTCTTTGGTTAGGATGGTTTGGTTTTAATGGAGGATCAGTACTTTCTGCAGATCCTGGATTAACGTCTTTAACATTAGTAACAACCTGTTTGTCAGCAGCAGCAGGTGGCGTTGTGTCACTTTTAGTATCTTCAGTTTTATATAAGAATCTGGATTTAACCATGTTTTTAAATGGAATTTTAGGAGGACTAGTTGGTATTACTGCAGGAGCTGATCAAATGAGTCCGACTGATGCTATATTAATTGGAAGTGTTGCAGGTGCATTTATTGTATTTGCCGTGTCATTTATAGACAGATTAAAACTTGATGACCCTGTTGGTGCTATTGCAGTACACTTGGTTTGTGGTATTTGGGGAACTTTAGCAGTAGGGATTTTTGGAGCATTAGCTGGTTGGAATCAATTTTTAAGTCAATTAGCTGGCGTAGCTTCTTATGCTGTTATTTGTATTATTTCCACTTTTATTATCCTATTTATATTAAAGAAAACCATAGGAATAAGAGTATCTGAAAGAGAAGAATTAGAAGGATTAGATAGCCATGAACATGGTATGAATGCATATCCAGATTTTAGATTAAATGAACATTAACCTATCTACGATTTGAATTAGTCAAAAAAACCTCGAAGTTTAAGCTTCGAGGTTTTTTATTACGTGTTATTTTTTAAGCCTTACACATCGACCAATTAAAGCGTTTTGTAGTTCTAAAATGGTATTAAGTTAGATGGAAACTAGTACTCCTGGTGATAGTTTGGATCCTACTCCTATAAGGATTATATATATTCCAATAGGTAGAATGATTGATAGAACTTTGTCTTTAAATTGTACTTTTTCTATTTTATCAACTTCAATTTGAGTTTTAACAGTTCCTCCACCTAATTTTTCAATGCTCTTATATTGTCCATCTTCAAAAACCACCTTTAAAAATTTGATTTTCTTGCCGTTCTTTTTTATAATCCTTCCTTTTGTTTCAGCTCTTACTGCTTCCTCTAAAGTTACATTTGCCGATTTATAAACTGAACATCCCTGAAAAAATATTAAAGTCGACAAAAACAGGGCTACTATATGTCTTGTTGTTGCTTTCATAATTACATTTTTAGTTAAACTATTCTTGTAAATGTTTCTTTTTAGAGGAGATAGTATCTTAATCTCTTGCTTTATGTTTCATTTACTTTACAAACATAATTACGACGTTGCGATTAGTAATTTTAAAAATGCGGAGCTTTAAAAGTAAATTTTGTTAAAATCACAAAAAGAGGTAAAATAGGATTTGAGGGTTTGCAATAAATGAG
>QMOV01000078.1 GCA_003650305.1 Bacteroidota bacterium
ACACTTGTAGAATCTTGTTTTTGTATCTCTAAATATCCAGAAGATGCTTTGTCATAATTCTTATTCTTTAAATGCATGCTGGGTATTATAAAAGAATCTTCAACCTTTAAATAATCATAAGTGATTTTATCTTTATCATCTTCAGAAATTATAGACAAATAACGCTTTTTAGTTTCTGGATGCTGAACAAATTGGAATTTCTTGTACATGTCAACAACAAAAAAAATATTTTTATCTAAAATTACTGGTTTAATTTTTTCTGCCCCTCTCCACTTTAAAAACAACTTTTTATTTTCATAATACACATCTATAACCTCATCTTGACTATATAAATAACGTCCTGAAGTTTGTTGCATATAATCTGAAGAGTAGTCTATATTTTTAGAACAACTAAAAACTACAACCAGAAGAAATAAAAAAAACAATAAAGATTTAGTTTTACTCACAGAATTTCTATTGTTGCTATCGAGTTCGTGATTTTTCTTTGAAAAGTTCATTTTAATAAATTGATTAATTATTAAATTGATACGTATAAAATCGTCTCATGTAAATGAGACGCCTGTTTTAATTTTTTGTTACGATAGCTGTATAAAATTTACTTAACATCCATTAACTCAACATCAAAAATTAAGGTTGCATCTGGTGGAATTACGCCTCCAGCACCTGTGCTTCCATAAGCTAAATCACCTGGTATTACAAAACGTGCTTTGTCTCCAACTTTTAAGAGTTGAATACCTTCATCCCAACCTGAAATTACTTGGCCAACACCTAAAGCAAAATCTATTGGTTGATTACGCTTGTAAGACGAATCGAACACAGTCCCATCTGTTAGTTGTCCTTTATAATGAACAGAAACTGTTTTACCTTTTTCGGCTTTTGTTCCGTTTCCTTCTTGAAGCATTTGATAACGTAACCCACTTTCGGTTTTATTAAAACCTGCTGCTAGTTTTTCCATTTCAGCTTCTGCAGCTTTTTTTACTTCTGCCAATTTTTTTTCGCGAGAACCTTCAAATGTTCTAAAGGCTTCAATGGCATTAAATGCTTCTGCTTCTGCTCCTACTTTAATAATCTCCAAAGTGTCGATTGTATCTTCTTGAGCAATAGCATCAACTACATCTTGCCCTTCAGTAACTTTTCCGAAAACGGTATGCTTTCCATCTAACCAAGAAGTTTCAATATGAGTGATAAAAAATTGACTTCCATTTGTTCCTAGTCCAGAATTTGCCATTGATAACACTCCTGGTGCATCATGTTTTAAATCTGGATGAAACTCATCGTCAAACTTATAGCCAGGATTCCCAGTTCCTGTGCCTTGAGGGCAACCACCTTGAATCATAAAATCTGGAATAACGCGATGAAATTTTAATCCATTATAATAAGGTGTACCTTGAGGTTTTACAGAGTTTTCTAAATTTCCTTCAGCTAAAGCAACAAAGTTACCAACTGTTCCTGGTGTTTTTTGATATTCTAAAGCGACTAATATTTCGCCTTTACTTGTATTAAATTTTGCGTATAAACCGTCTTGCATAGTTGTTGTTTTATTTTTCGAGTGCAAATATAAATAAATGATTGAAGAATTACGAATTACTAATTAGAATTTGGAATTTGGAATTTGGAAGTTTGAAGTTTAATTAGCTACTTCACTAATAAATTTAACACGAAATAAACGGAGTTCTTCATCATCGTAATCGCCATCAAACTCTTCAATAGCATCATCTATTTTATCGGTTTCAGCTTCCATAAAATAATCATAGATTTCTTCTTGCTGGTCTTCATCAAATATATCATCAATCCAATAACTAATATTGAGTTTAGTTCCTGAAAAAACGATAGCTTCCATTTCTTTAATAAAATCTGGCATCTCCATTCCTTTAGCAGAAGCAATATCATCTAATGGTAACTTTCTATCTATATTTTGAATGATATACAGCTTTAAAGCTGAATTTGAACCTGTAGATTTAACAATCATGTCTTGAAGTCGCTCAATGTCGTTTTCTTCAACATATGCACTAATAAGTTCTACAAAATCTTCTCCATATTTTTTGGCCTTACCTTCTCCAACGCCATGAACATTTGCAAGTTCTTCTAACGAAATAGGATATTTAAGCGTCATATCTTCTAATGAAGGGTCTTGAAAAATTACAAATGGAGGAACACCTATTCTTTTAGCGTTTTGCTTACGTAAATCTTTAAGCATTTTCATTAAATCTTCATCTGCTGCAATACCTCCACCTTTAGCGTTAGTAATAATACTGTCGTCACTTTCATCATCGAATATATGATCTTCGGTCATCATAAACGACGAAGGATTTTCTAAAAAAGATTTGCCTTCATCTTTTACTTTTAAAACGCCATAAGTTTCAATGTCTTTTTTTAACAAACCAGCAACTAAAGTTTGACGAATTAATGCCATCCAAAATTTATCGCTTTTGTCTTTCCCAATTGCAAAAAAGGGTTGAGTGTCTGTTTTATGCGATTTTATTAAAGCGTTTTCTTTGCCAATTATAACATTTACTAAATCTTTACTTTTGTATTTTTCGTTAGTTTTAGAAACAACGTCTAATAAAATACTTACATCTTCTTTTGCTTCTACTTGCTTTTTTGGATTTCGCATATTGTCATCCATATCACCACCTTCACCTGTTTCATTATCGAATTCTTCTCCAAAATAATGCAGAATAAATTTTCGTCTAGATATTGATGTTTCAGCAAAAGCGACAACTTCTTGAAGCAATGCATGACCAATTTCTTGTTCGGCTACTGGTTTTCCAGACATAAATTTTTCAAGTTTTTCTATGTCTTTATACGCATAATATGCTAAACAATGTCCTTCTCCTCCATCACGACCAGCACGACCAGTTTCTTGATAATAGCTTTCAATGCTTTTAGGAATATCGTGATGTACCACGAAGCGTACATCTGGTTTATCTATTCCCATTCCGAAAGCAATAGTAGCAACTACAACATCGGCATCTTCCATTAAAAACATGTCTTGATGCCTCACTCTTGTTTTGGCATCTAATCCTGCATGATATGGTACAGCTTTAATACCATTAACTTGAAGCACTTGTGCTAATTCTTCAACTCGTTTTCTACTTAAACAATAAACTATTCCTGATTTACCTTCGTTTTGTTTTACAAACCGAATAATATCTGCATCTACGTTTTTTGTTTTAGGACGCACTTCGTAAAATAAATTTGGTCTGTTAAATGATGCTTTAAATGTATTTGCGTCGGTAATTCCTAAATTTTTTAAGATATCTTCTTGAACTTTTGGTGTTGCAGTAGCAGTAAGACCAATCATTGGAATATTATCTCCAATACGTTTAATAATATGTCGAAGGTTTCTATATTCTGGTCTAAAATCGTGTCCCCATTCACTAATGCAATGGGCTTCATCTATTGCCATAAATGAGATTTTTTGAGATTTTAAAAACTCAACATTCTCTTCTTTTGTCAACGATTCTGGAGCAACATATAACAATTTAGTGATACCATCTTTTATATCTTGCTTTACTTGTTTGACTTCGGTTTTATTAAGTGATGAATTTAAAACATGCGCTACACCATCTTCTTTAGAAACACCTCTTATCGCATCTACTTGGTTTTTCATTAAGGCAATTAAAGGAGAAACTATAATTGCTGTTCCTTCTTTCATTATTGCGGGTAACTGATAACACAATGATTTACCTCCACCAGTTGGCATAATAACAAAAGTATTATTATTAGCCATAACACTATTAATTACCTCTTCTTGGAAACCTTTAAAAGTGTTAAAACCAAAATACGTTTTTAATGCATTTTGTAAACCATTTTCGCTATTACTCATTAATCCCTCAATTAATACAATTAATTCTACTTAAATTTATAAAAAAATAATTATCCGATTTCTATAGTTTTAAGTGAACCACATTATTATTTTTTGTTTTTTTGTAGTAATATTTAAAGATAGTAAAATCTTTAAACGCATCAAACCTTAAATTATAAATTTTGAATAAAGCAGATTCAATTCTAAAAAAAGCTAAAGACACTATAGATATAGAGAGCCAAGCTATTGCTAATCTTTCAAATTTATTGGATGAAGATTTTGCAAAAGCAACTCAATTAATCTATAATTCTAAAGGCAGAGTAATTATTACTGGTATCGGGAAAAGTGCTATTATAGCAAATAAAATAGTTGCGACTTTAAATTCTACTGGAACTCCATCTATTTTTATGCATGCTGCAGATGCCATTCATGGCGATTTAGGTTTAATTCTAAAAGATGATGTAGTTGTTTGTCTATCTAAAAGTGGAAACACTCCAGAAATTAAAGTTTTAGTACCACTTATAAAAAATGCACCTAATAAAATGATTGCCATTACTGGAAATAAAGATTCATTTCTTGGTCAACAAGCAGATTTTGTATTAAACACTTTTGTTGAGAAAGAAGCATGTCCAAATAATTTGGCTCCTACAACTAGCACAACTGCACAATTGGTTATAGGTGACGCATTGGCAATATGTTTATTAGAATTACGAGGGTTTTCAAGTAACGATTTTGCAAAATATCATCCTGGTGGAACTTTAGGAAAAAAATTATATTTAAGAGTTTATGATTTATCTTCAGCAAACCAAAAACCAAAAGTTTCATTAGATACAAATGTGAAGCAAGTAATTATAGAAATTACTGAAAAGATGCTTGGTGTGACTGCTGTATTGGAAGATAATAATATTATAGGAATTATTACAGATGGAGATTTGCGTCGTATGTTAAGTAAAACAAAAGACTTCTCTAATTTATTGGCTAAAGATATTATGAGTAAAAATCCGAAAACCATTGAAACAAATGCAATGGCTGTTGATGCTATGGAACTTATGGAAAAACATGGAATTTCTCAATTACTTGTAGAAGAAGAAGGTTTATATGCTGGAGTTGTACATTTACATGATTTAATTAAAGAAGGCATTTTATAATGGCAAAAAAAAACATTAATGAAATGTCTTTTCTAGACCATCTTGAAGATTTAAGATGGCATCTTATTAGAGCAACTCTAGCGATTATTGGTGCAGGTAGTATTGCATTTATCTTTAGTAAATTTATTTTTGATGTCATTATTTTTGGACCTCTTGAAATGAGTTTTCCTACCTATTCTTATTTATGTAAAGCTGCCAATTTTATAAATATTGATTCAAGTTTTTGTGGAGAAGAATTACCTATGATTATTCAAAGTCGGACTATGGCTGGACAATTTTCAGCAGATATATGGACATCAATAATGGCAGGATTTATCATTTCTTTTCCTTATGTAATTTATCAGTTTTGGGGTTTTATCAGTCCTGGACTTCACAAAAAAGAGCGTAAACATTCGCGTGGGTTTATAATTATTTCGTCATTATTATTTTTTCTTGGCGTACTATTTGGCTATTTTGTAGTATGTCCTTTATCTATCAATTTTTTAGCAAACTATAATATATCAGACGTTGTCGATAATCAAATTGATATAGGTTCTTATATAGGATTAGTGAGAGCTTCAGTTTTAGCTTCTGGTTTAATCTTTGAGCTTCCAATTATAATTTACTTTTTAACCAAAGTAGGATTGGTAACGCCTGAATTTTTAAAGAAGTATCGTAAATATGCTTTAGTAATCGTTTTAATTTTATCTGCTATAATTACACCACCAGATATTGCAAGTCAGATTATTGTAGCAATTCCAATATTGATATTATATCAGGTAAGTATATACATCTCTAAAGTTGTAATCAGAAATCAAAAAAGAAAAGAAAAACAACATGCCTAATCAAGTAAAAGAATTTAATGACTACCGTGAGAGAATGAACGAAAAAATTCTTGGCGATAATAACAAAATAATAAAACGTATTTTTAATCTAGACACTAATGCATACCAAGCTGGTGCATTAGATGTAAAAACTAAAGAACTTTTAGGCTTAGTTGCATCTGCCGTTTTACGTTGTGACGATTGTATAAAATACCACTTAGAAAATTGCCATAAGGAAAGTATAACTAAAACAGAAGTTGTTGAAGCTTTAAGTATTGCGACTTTAGTAGGTGGTACTATTGTAATTCAGCATTTACGTCGTGCTTATGAGTATTGGGATGCTTTGGAAGCAAATAATTAATTAAAAATTACGTTATTGCAAATATGATTTTAAGAGCAGATAATTTAATGAAGTCCTATAGTGGACGAAAAGTGGTAAAAGATGTATCGTTGGAAGTAAATCAAGGTGAAATTGTTGGTCTTCTTGGTCCAAATGGTGCAGGGAAAACCACTTGCTTTTATATGATTGTAGGTCTTATTAAGCCAAATGGAGGAAGAATCTTTCTTGATAATACCGAAATTACTAAATATCCCATGTACAAACGTGCCCAAAATGGTATAGGATACCTTGCACAGGAAGCTTCAGTATTTAGAAAGTTAAGTGTTGAAGATAATATTTTAAGTGTTTTACAAATGACCAAATTGAGCAAGAAACAACAAGAGGATAAAATGGAATCTCTTATTGAAGAATTTGGATTAGGTCATATACGCAAAAACAGAGGTGATTTACTCTCTGGTGGCGAACGAAGAAGAACCGAAATTGCTCGTGCGTTAGCTACAGACCCAAATTTTATTTTGTTAGATGAACCCTTTGCTGGTGTAGATCCAGTTGCTGTAGAAGATATACAGCGTATTGTGGCGAAGCTTACCAAAAAGAATATTGGTATTTTAATTACAGACCACAACGTACAAGAAACACTTGCTATTACTGATAGAACGTATTTAATGTTTGAAGGCAGCATTCTTAAAGCTGGAAAACCTGAAGAACTTGCCGAAGACGATATGGTACGCAAAGTGTATTTAGGGCAAAATTTCGAATTGCGCAAAAAAAAGTTAGAGTTCTAAACTTAAAGATTCTTTAATTTCTTCTACATATTCTTTATCATCAATTTCACTTTTTAGTTTTCAAAACCTTATTGTATAATTTAACAACAAAAAGGGCAATTAGTCCGACAATAAGACCAACTATAAGTTCTCCCAAAATAGAAGGTATAGGCTGAAAGAAATCATACAAAAAATGAATGTTGTGAACATATATTCCTCCTGCCACCAAAATCATTGCTATGGTTCCAATCACAGCTAAACTTTTTATAACAATTGGCATAGCTTTCACTAAAAAAACACCTATCCAATTTGTTATACTATTTTTTTTATTCTTCAGTGTAATTAATTTATATCCAAAATCATCCATTCTTACAATAAGTGCAACAATACCATAAACACCTACAGTTGCAATAATTGCAACTATTGAAACGACCATGATTTGGATAAAAAGCTGTTGTTCTACTACAGTGCTAAGTGCAATAATAATAATTTCAACAGATAGAATAAAATCTGTTACTATAGCTGATTTTATCTTCTTTTTTTCATGAATCCTAAGGTCCTCATCATTCATTTCATCAATTTCAAAAGCAGTATTTGAGTGACTGTGAGGCACAAAATATTTGTAGATTTTTTCTGCTCCTTCATACGCTAGATAAATGCCTCCTAATAGTAAAATAGGTATAATAGCCCAAGGCAAAAAAGCACTCAAAACAAATGCAATAGGTAGTATAATTAATTTATTAACAAATGAGCCTTTTGTTATAGCCCATAAAACAGGAATTTCTCTTGAAGAAACAAATCCTGAAGCCTTTTCTGCATTAACTGCTAAATCATCTCCTAAAATACCAGCGGTTTTTTTTGTAGCAATTTTACTCATTGTTGCTACATCATCCATAAGTACAGCTATATCGTCTAGTAGTGCAAAAAAACCTGAAGTCATTTTCTTATTCTAATTTTAATTATATCTATATAAATTCAATAAAAAGCATTTCATTAGCTTACGAAATTATTTATTTAAGAGAGAGATTATAATATAACATAAAATAATTAGTGGAATTGCAGCAAATTGAAAGATTATCAAAAAGATTATAGATAATAAAGTGAGCATATATCTAGCTGCATTATCTCTAAAATTCCAAGTTATAAACTTTAATGCAATGAGTTTAATTTTAGCATTCAATAAATAACAACTTAAAAGCGTTACGGCAATCAAGAACCATTTGTTAAGAATAATGGCATTCATCATATCGTTATTTTGAAATTCCAAAATTAAGGGTAACGATAAGATTAACAATGCATTTGCTGGTGTTGGTAAGCCCATAAAAGAGTCTGATTGATTGTTGGCTATATTAAATTTTGCCAAACGATATGCAGATGCTATTGTAATAAGAAGACCAACGTATGGTAGTAAATCGTAAAAATAATACGAATTTGGATTTCCTAAATCAAATAAATAAAACATTACCAAGCCAGGTACTAAACCACTAGTTACTATATCTGCCAAAGAATCCAGTTGTAAGCCCAATTCACCATCAACTTTTAGTTTCCTTGCAAGTAAACCATCAAAAAAATCGAAGAAAATACCAAGAAATGCAAACAATGCTGTAAGTCTCATATTACCATTTACAGCAAAAATTACCGCGACGCTTCCACAGAATAAATTTAATAGTGTAATAAAATTAGGAATGTGTTTTTTCAAACTTAAAAAAATTAATTTTTGTAAAAATAACAAACTATTATTGACTAATATAAGCAAAGCACAATATCTATAAAAAATTAGAGTTTATTAGGTGAATTACGCATATTTGTATAAAATTTTAGCTCTTGAAAAAGTATCTCTCCATTTTATTACTTCTTTGTGTATCCTTAATTCATACTCAAACTTCAAGAAAATATTCTAACGAATTTATGAATATTGGTGTTGATGCTGCTGCTTTAGGTATGAGTAGTGCTGTAGTTGCAAATAGTGCAGATGTTAATTCTGGATATTGGAATCCTGCCGGTTTAGTACATCTAGAAGATAACCAAATGGCATTGATGCACTCCAGCTATTTTGCCAATATTGCCAATTACAATTATGCTGCTTTTGCAAAGCCTTTGGACGATAGAAGTGCAATTGGAATCTCTGTTATTAGATTTGGTGTTGACGACATTTTAGACACCACACAACTTATAGACGATCAAGGCAATGTAAATTATGATAGAATAAATTTGTTTTCGGCTGTAGACTATGGACTAACCTTTTCTTATGCTAGAAAACTCCCTGTTGAAGGTTTAAATTACGGAATAAATGCTAAAATAATTAGGCGAATTATAGGTGATTTTGCATCATCTTGGGGTTTTGGTTTAGATCTTGGCATTCAGTTTGAAGGTGATAAAGGTTGGCAGTTTGGTGTTATGGTAAGAGATATTACAACTACATTTAATTCGTGGTCTATTGACGAAGACAAACTTGCAGACATTCAAAATGCTATTGATGGACAAAATCAAGAAACTCCAGAAGGCACTGAAATTACATTACCTAAATTACAAATAGGAATAGCAAAAACAGTTGTTTTTAACTACGATTATTCGCTTAGGACAGAATTGGATCTCAATATTAGGTTTGCAGAAAATAATGATATTATTTCAACCTCTTTTGCGAGTATTAATCCTGCACTTGGTTTTGAATTTGGTTATACAGATCTCGTTTTTCTTCGTGCTGGAGTTGGCAATTTTCAAAATGAATTGCAAATAAATGATAGTGAAAATTTAACATTTCAACCTAATTTTGGTGTCGGTTTTAAATATAATGGTATCCAGATTGATTATGCATTTACCGATATTGGTGACCAAAGTGCAGCACTTTACTCCAATGTGTTTTCTTTAAAACTGGATTTTAGTATTTTTAGATAGTTTTTTTAAGATATTAGATCGCTTCGCTTTTAGAAGCAAGAATTAGGGCTTGTTCTCGTTAAATAATATATTTTTTATACAAAGAAAATTAAACAAGTTATAGCCAAATGCATATAAATTCATAATATTGAAGAGTTATTAAATTATTAATAAAACACTACGCATTTAAAAATGAAAAAACTATTGTTCATTATATTTTTTCTTTCATTTGTATTTCTTAATGCACAACAACAAAAGCTATCTGATAAAGCTGAGATTAGTGTGCTTACCATTGCTCCTGGACTATCATTAAACGATGCTTTTGGACATAATGGGTTTAGAATAAAGGATGAAACTATTGGTATTGATATAATTTATGGTTATGGTGAATATGATTTTAACGCACCTAATTTTTATTTAAATTTTGCAAGAGGAAAACTAAATTATTTAATAAGTAAAGCTTCCGCATCAAGGATTTTTAAATGGTATTCTTATCAAAACCGAACTATAAAAGAACAGGTTTTAAACCTAACTCTTTCTGAAAAACAAGAATTATACAACTTCTTACAAAACAATTACCAGCCAGAAAACAGAAGATATTTATACGATTTCTTTTACGATAATTGTGCTACAAAAATAAGAGATGTTATTTCAACAATTTCTGAAGATGACATCAATTTTAACGCACCTAAAGGATTTAAACAAAAAACGTTCAGACAATTAATTCATGACCATGTAGATAGAAATTCTTGGGGAGGTTTTGGTATCGACCTTGCTCTCGGATCGGTTATTGACAAAAAAGCAACAGCCGAAGAACATATGTTCTTACCATATTACATTCATGTTTTCTTTGAAAGTGCAACAATCAATACATCTAGACCTTTGGTAAAACAAACAACTGTTTTATTTGAAAGTATTAAAAAGCCTAAATCAAATAATTTTGCTACAAGTCCATTATTTGCTTTTGGTGTTATTGGCTTACTTATTTTATTAGTTACTATTTTTGATTATAAAAAAAATAAACGCAGTTTATGGCTAGATGTAACAATATTTGCATTTACCGGAATTGTTGGCATAATAGTTTTACTGCTTTGGTTTGCAACAAATCATTCGGCAACTGCACAAAACTATAATTTGCTTTGGGCTTTTGCATTAAATATTTTTGTGATTTCTCAACTATTCAAAAAAATAGTCAAAACTTGGTTTATTAAGTATTTAAAATTTTTAATCATTATGATGTGCTTATTAGCCTTGCACTGGATAGTTGGTGTACAGATTTATGCTATAGGTTTAATTCCTATATTAATTGCTTTTTTTATAAGGTATTTATTTTTAATAAAGTATTACCAAAAGAATATTTAATTTCAGCAATTTATTGCCCTCTATAGTAGATTATGGTGCTTAAGGTTTTTACTATAATATTAATATCTAAAAAAAAATTTCGATGCTTAATATAATAAAGGTCGTACTGTAATTTATTTAAACTATCCTCAACAGTCGAACCATACCTACTATTTACTTGTGCCCAACCAGATAAACCTGGCTTTATAGTATGCCTTGTATCATAAAACGGAATAAGTTGAGATAACTCTTTTACAAAAAAAGGACGTTCTGGTCTTGGTCCAATAATACTCATTTCACCTTTTAAAACATTAATAAATTGAGGCAATTCATCCAAACGTGTATTTCTTAAAAATCGCCCAAAAGCTGTAACCCTTTTATCATTTTCGATAGCCCAAACCATGCCTTCCTTTTCTGCATTTTTTATCATAGTTCTAAATTTTATAATTTTAAACAATTTGCCGTATTTTCCTATACGCTCTTGTGTATAAAATAGAGGGCCTCGATTACCAATTATATTACCAATAATAATAAGTGGTAAAAAAATAGTACCTAATACTATACCAATAATAGAAGACACTATATCCATTGCTCTATGATAAAACATATATAGCTTGTTTTGATTACTTCTACTAAAAGGGAAATACTTATAAAAATCTTTTCCTACAAATTGTACAGGTATCCGTTTGGTGATTTCTTCAAAAACTTGTGTGTATTCTCTAATGGTAAGCCCTTGTTTAAGAAGCAATGTAAGTTG
>QMOV01000079.1 GCA_003650305.1 Bacteroidota bacterium
AAAAAAGGCTTCAATCTCTTGAAACCTTTATAAACAGTAGTGACCTCGACAGGATTCAAACCTGTAACCTCTTGAGCCGTAATCAAGTGCACTATTCAGTTATGCTACGAGGCCTTTTTTGCGGTTGCAAATATATTTCTTTTTAAAAGATTGACAAAGTAATTGATTGAAATTGTAGTTAACTAATCTAATGCACGTTTGGTAACATAAAGTCTCCAACCAAAAATCGCCATCTGTAATTTTGTGGCTCTGCTTAAGTCTAATCTACGTTTTGTGAAACTCGGTAAAATAGCTTTATTTAGTTTTGCCAGAAATTTGAATAGTTGCTTTTTCATTTGTTTTTATCTTTAAATCTTTTACAAAGATATAAAGCCTTTTATAAACAGCTATGACTTTTTAAAAAGCGATCTGCTTAAAGGGGAATGTAAAACACTACATTTAAAATATTCTTAACCCAGTTTCTTTATCAAAAAAGTAAGCTTTATTTAAGTTTAAAAACAATTCAAATTTTGAATTTAGTACAACTTCAACTTCAGATCTAAACGTTGCTACAATTTCAATATCATTATAGTCAACATAGATATGCTTTTGGTTACCTAAAAGTTCTATTGCAATAACTTCTCCTTTTAAAATGGCATAATTTTTTAATTCTCCTTTCTCTGAACGTAAATTAACAGATCTTATTCCTAAATGAATTTCTTTTCCTATATTTTCTTTTAAATTATTTAATTCAAGTTTAGATAAATCAAATGTATTTCCATTTTTATCTTTAAATATTAGTTTGTTTTCTTTGTTTTCGATTCTTCCATCAATGAAATTCATTTGAGGAGATCCAATAAATTCTGCTACAAATTTATTTTGAGGATTATTAAATAAATCTATTGGAGCAGCAATTTGCATAATTACACCATCCTTCATCACTATTATTCTTTCTCCTAATGTCATGGCTTCTACTTGATCATGTGTTACATAAATCATGGTCGTATCAAGTTTCTTGTGTAATTTTGCCAATTCAATACGCATCTTACCACGCAATTTTGCATCTAAATTACTTAATGGTTCATCGAATAAAAACACTTCAGGTCGTCGTACAATTGCTCTGCCAATAGCTATTCTTTGACGTTGTCCTCCAGACATTTTACCAGGTTTTCTGTCTAATAGAGGCTCTACATTTAAAATTTTTGCGGCAGCCATTACTCTTTCCTTTATTTCTTCTTTAGGAACTTTTTTAATTTTTAATCCAAATGCCATGTTTTCGTAGGAATTCATATGTGGATATAATGCATAATTTTGAAAAACCATAGCAATTCCTCTTTCACTTGAAGACACATCATTTACTTTAGTTTCTCCTATAAAAAGATCTCCATCTGTAATTTCTTCAAGTCCAGCAATCATTCTTAAAACAGTAGATTTCCCACATCCTGATGGACCTACCAACACTACAAACTCTTTATCTTTTACATCAAAGCTTATTCCTTTTACTACTTCAGCTCCACCTTTATATGTTTTTCTAATATTTGATAGTTTTACTTCTCCCATAATTTTATTTGTGCTAAACTGTTTTACTTAATTACGACTATAATTTAAAGGGTATAATGGTCTCCCTGATTCTGGATCTTGAGGATATTTTTCACATAATTCAACTAAAATATCTTCATGTGTAATTGCTACATTCATCACCGTATCATTTCCTCCATAATAAATATAAATATCTCCATTATCCTTTCTTATTGCACCACAACAAAAAACTACATTGGGTACATGCACATAGCTTTCTTTAGTCACAAGACAATCTGCTTTAGAAGGAAACAATATTGGAATATTTGAAACTTTCACCTTTTCTGGTGACTTCAAATCATGTAGTGCGACTCCTAAAACATATGGATGTCCATCCATTGTACTCCGAACACCATGAAAAATATTAATCCATCCATATTTGGTTTTTATTGGAGTTGCACCTGGACCAATTTTATCAGAAAAACTACTTGGTCCATCATTTTGCATAAAGATTGGTTTCTCATTAATATTCCAATTTCCTTTTTCTATATCATCTGTATCACCAATTTTTATTTGCTTATAAATTCCATTAGTATGTGCATGTGTTTTTCCATTTGGTCTAAATAAACCGTAGTATTTATTTTTTATTTTCTCTGGAAAAATAACCACATTTCTCATGTCGGTTTTCAAAAGAGGTCCGAAACGTTTAAAGGATTTAAAATCTTTGGTTACGGCCAACGAAACTCTTACTCTATGTGCAATTGATGCGTGATACGCACTGTAGGTTATATAATATAAATCTCCTATTTTACTTATTCTTGGGTCTTCAACTCCTCCATGTTCGTTTTCAATTAATTCATTAATATTTGTGCCTTCGGCAAAAATATCATTTTTGTTACATGACATCATTGCAGGCTTTTCATCAACTCTCCAATTGTCTAATCCGTTTTTACTTCTGGCAATTCCTAATACTGAAATTCCATTTCGTAAGTGTGAGCGAAATAACATGATAACTTCATCATTATATTCAGTTATTCCTGCATTATGAACTGTTGTTGTTTGAAATATTGGATTAGTCCATACTTTGTTTACATCTATAGATGTTAAAATTGGATTTCCTTCATACCTCATTACAGGATTGCATAAATCTATTTTACTCATTCTTGTTTTAATTTTTTTATTTCTAACAGAATCAACATACTTTCTATAGTTGATTCTGCTCCTGAATTTTTACTAATTTCTTCTTTACTTTTAATTCCATCAAAACAAATTCCTGTTTCTGGATTATACATTACAGTTTTAGCATCATTATTACCAGATAACCATGATTCTAAATCTGTAGTAAGTTTTAAATATTTTTTATTTTTTGAATATTGATAGGCTTCGGATGCTGCCCAAACCATAGGACGTAAACCATAGGCGATTTGTGGATAATCATTTCGTTTAATTTCGCTATAACTGTTTTCTTCATTCTTTTCTATCCAAAAAGCTTCAGCAAATCCATTTTTTAATAAGTAAGGATAAAAATTGTCAATCTCTTTTAAAGCACTGTTTATATATATTTGGTTATTAAATTTTTGTCCCGCTTTCAATAATGCGTAAGCCTGAATGTTTCCCCAAGCATGCCACAAATTTTGCCAACTTAAGAAGGCTCCGTAAGGATAGTTATCTACATTTCCTTTTTGCATAATCATAATTCCTTTTGCTAAAGAATCAATCAATACTTTAATTTCTTCATTAGCAGTTCTTTCATAATTTTTTAACAAACCTAAAATTAATAATGCAGATTGATCTGATGCATATTTTTGAGGTAGCCAAGTAGGAACTTTTATGGCTTCAATGGTTTCTACTTTTAAATTATTTATAGAAATATCTCTTTTGATATTTACTAATAATTTTTCAGTTGCTATTTCAATTCTGTTTGCCAAGTCCTTATCAGATTTCAACAAATCATATGCCGACTCTAAAGCCCATAATGCTCTAAACGACCACCAATTAAGTTCGGCTACTGATGTTTTATAAGTTGTGTTAATAGACAAATCATTCCAAATAAAATTATTAAAATATCCGTTTTCATTTTGCATTAATAACACAAATTGAGTAAGCTTTTCCATTTTATTAAATGCTTCTTTATCTTCATTTGTCTTTAGATGTTTTGAAAACATTACAACAGCTCTGGCTACATCATCCACACAAGTAAACCCTTCATTGGGTTCTATTTCAAACTCATACTCTGGATATTCACTATATATATGTACTATACCAACTTCTTTTCCATTAAATTTAATCTCTTTATATAAATGATTAAAATGACTAAAATTGATTTTATTTTCAACAATTGGTTTTGACTCTTTAATGGTCTCACATGAAATAAAAGCCATAAGAATTGCAACAAGAAAAGCGTTATGTTTCTTATTATTAAATAACATGCTTTATCTCACTTTTCGATTTATAAACATCCATTTCATTTAATAATTCTTCTATATTAATTGTGGCAAATGTTGATGCTGAATCAGACATTGCATAAGGCAATATTAAGTTTCCTTCGTGAGCCATAGAGCCACAAGAATATACAACATTAGGCACATAACCTTCGCGTTCTTCTTCATTTGGAGACAATAAAGGTTTGTTTAATCTTTTAATGACTTTAGAGGGATTTTTTAAGTCCAACAAAATTGCTCCCAAAACATATTTTCGTAATGGACCAACTGCATGAGTAATTACTAACCAGCCTTCATTGGTTTTTATAGGCGAACCACAATTACCTAATTGCACATAACTCCATGTAGATTTTGGAGTCATGATTACTTCATAATCATTCCAAATAAATAAATCATCGGAATACATTATTGTAATATTTTCGCCTCCTTGTCTCCCTACCATCACATATTTTCCATCAATTTTTTCAGAAAAAAGTGCCATACCTTTATCGCTTACTGCAGCACCATACATAGAGCGCGCATTAAAATGAACAAAATCTTCTGTTAGAATTAATTGAGGGGAAATTTTATGCCCATTATATGCTGTATATGTTCCGATATATTTAGTTTTTCCGTTTTCGGAAAATGCTACAAAACGAACATCTTCCATTCCCATAGATTCGCCTAGTGCATTAGGAAAAATTACACGCTCACAAATTGGTGCATTTCCATCGGTTACTACATCATAATTGGTGTCTAAAATATGAAACAACTCAGCTTGGGTAACTCCATCAAAAGTAGAAAATTTATTCATTTTCACTTTTTCCAGATAGTCATCATAGGTAAAACTTTCTTCAAAAGCATTCATTATAGATTGATCAAATTCGTTGAGAACTATTGTGTTTTTTAGAATATTACTTTTACTATAAACTTTAGACAATTCTTTATCCGAACAAGAAGAGAATCCTGTTTCTTTATCTAAAGTTATGTTTCCATTTTTATCAACAATTCCGCTTCTAAATTCGATAGAAGAAATATGTCCTTCTCCAACAGATCTTAAACTTAAAACAAAACGTTTTTCACCTTCCTCTAATCCATTTTGATTTGGATGTGCTACCATTGATGGATTAAAAAGTGCTGCGGATTGTATAGAATACTCTTTAGAAAAATAGGCACCTACTACCAAACTTCTGATTTCTGAAATTACTGTATTACTAGGAAGTTCTGGTTCTATTTTTTTGAAATTTATTTTTAAATAATGCTCAAAATTTCGATGTCGAAATTCAAAGTTTTTTTTAATTTCTTCATAAAGAGGAAGTAATTCATTTTCAGGAATAGATAAAACACTATTAATCAAACGGGTTACTCTTGTTATATTATTTGTATGAAGGCCCAAATCCAAAAAATTAATAATAACTCTTTTAGGATTCGCTTTAATCTGAATATTAGATCTGTTTACTTTCATGTGTTTATTCTTATTGTTTTTATTTGTCATCCCGATAACTATCGGGAGTGTTCGCTATTAATAATTCCTTTAGGTGACAAATTTTGGTTTGCTCGTTTCATTAATTTTTTTAATAATCTTGTTTATATATTTATTCTTTAATTCCTGAACTTGCCATACTTTGTATAAAGTATTTTTGGAAAAATCCATAGGCTATCATTATAGGTAATGCTAAAACTACTGCTGCTGCCAGTTTTACGCCCAACTGGCTTTCAGATCTTCCGCCTACAGAAAATAAAGTAACCATTTGAGGCATTGTCATTAAACTTTCATCTCTTATAACTATTAATGGCCAAAGCACTTCGTTCCAGGAATTCATAAACGATAAAATTCCTACAGTAACTATTGTAGGAATAATATTTGGAAATAACACTTGAAAAATAATTCTGATTTCACTACAACCATCTATTCTTGCAGCATCAATTAAGGCTTGAGGAATAGTCATAAAAGCCTGTCTAAACATCAATATTGCAAATGCATTTAACATAAACGGAATTATTAAGGCTGCATAAGTATCAACTAATCCTAATTTCACCATGGTTATATAGTTAGGAATCAAAGTAATTTGAAAAGGTAAAGTCATGGTGAAAATAATGATATAAAAAATTGCCTGTCTTCCTCTAAACTCCATTTTTGCCAACGCATATCCTACCATAGAGCAAAAAGTTATAACACCTGCTGTTGTTATTGTAGCTGTAATGATACTGTTAAAAAAAGCTTTGCCAATTGGAATTTTTGAAAACATTTGAGTATAACTATTAAAAGAAAAATCGGAAGGTAAAAACGTTAAATTTCCTATTTCACTCTCTGGTGCTAAAGATGCCACAACCATCCAATAAAAAGGATATAAAAAGGTTAATGATGCTAAAATCAACAAGGTGTATATTAATATCTTTTTTTTCATGATACTGTTTTATTGAATTATAATTAGTCCTCTCCTCGTTCTATATACTTTTTTTGAATAACCACTACTGCTAGAATTAACATTGCAAAGAAAAATCCTAAAGTAACCGAATATCCCATGTGGAAATATTCAAAAGCTTGTTTATATACATATAACACTGAAGACATTGTACTACTTAATGGTCCACCTCCTGTCATAATATATGGCTCTATAAACAAAGAAAAACCTCCTATAGTCGATAAGATTACCACCATGAATATTGTTGGGTTAATCATAGGTAATGTTATTTTTCTAAATTTCTGCCAATGGCTTGCGCCTTCAATAGATGCTGCTTCATAATAATGTGGAGGAACTGTTTGAAGTCCTACTAAAAATAAAATAACATAAAGTCCTACATTTTTCCATGTTGCCATAAGTGCAATTGAGCCCATTGCAATATTTGGGTCTATAAGCCATCCAACTTTACCTAAACCAATAGCAACTAACATTCTATTAAATAATCCAGAATCATATCCAAATAATTGTTGCCATAATATAGTAACTACAACTCCAGAAACGATTACAGGTAAAAAGAATGCAGCTCTAAAAAAACCTTTAAGTTTAATATTCTGATTTAAAAATTCTGCCAAAGCCAGAGAAATAATAATTTGCAATGGAATATGAATGATTAAAAACTTAAATGTATTTACTAGAGATTTCCAAAACATTCGGTCATTAAACATTTTTGTATAATTGCTAAATCCTGTGTATTCCATAGGTGAAATTATGTTCCATTTATGAAAAGTAAGCACTAATGAAAATAGTACAGGAAATGCTACAAATACAATAAAATGTAAGATATATGGAGATACTAAAATATAAGGAAGCCATTTTCTTTTCATCTGCGTATCATTTTAAAATAATTTTATTTTTAGTGCTAAAGACATAGTAATTATCAATCTCTTAACAAATTATCTACAGCTTTAGCCGCATCTTCAATAGCCTTTTCAGGTGTTTTTTTATTATAGATTACACAGGCTTCATATTCTTGCGATATAATATCAAATACTTCTACAATTACTTCACAATTATCAACTCCTTTAACATAGTTTGCTTGTTTAGCGAAAATTTTCACTTTTGGATTTTTATTTAAATAATCTTGAAATATTTCTTCCGTTTCAATATTTTTTCTGTTAGGTAGCTGTCCAGTAATTTCCAATAATTGTTTGTCTCCTTCTTTATCGATTAGTGTTTTTATAAAATTCCACGCTTCTTGTGGTTGTACGCATGTATTAAAAATTACAATATTCTTAGGATCCGCATAGGTGTAAATGGGTCCTTCATGATCTTCGGGCACTTGCATTGGGAAAAAACCAAATTCAAAATCATCACGTTGTTTAAATTTATCTACATGATTTATTTCCCAAGGGCCAGTCCATTTGGTAAATATATCTTCTGTAATAAATCGATCTTGTCCAGCGGATAATCGTTCTTTAGAATAATATTCTTTATTATAAAGCTCTTGCAGAAACCGAAATACTCCAATAGCATGTTCATTATTAAAAGCAGCCTTGTTGTCTTTAATTAGATGCCCACCATTGGAAGCAGCCAAATACAAAGGATAAAAATTAAAAAAGCGTTGATACCATAATACTTTTACTTCGGTATAACCAACCCATTGGTCAACATATCCATCATTATTCTTGTCCTTTTTAATGGCTTCTCCTGCTTTTAAATATGCATTATAAGTGTTTGGTAATTCAGAGAATCCAAAATCATTATTTAACCGTTTATTATAAATAGTCATGATTGGATTAATTTTCCAAGGGACTTGATAAATATGTCCATCATCTGCAGTTATTTCTTCTATGGTTTCTTGGCTACATCTTTCTTTAATGAATTCAGTAAACCCTTCTAAAGTATCCAAAGGAATTAAAACTCCAGCATTTGCATACATTGTCACACTTCCTTGCCACATATTGGCATAAATGTCAGGAGTTGTTTTTCCAACTACAGAAGCTAAAATGACTTCTTCACTTGATTGTCCTTCAGGTATAGGTTGAAATCTAATTTTAGAAGTTCCTTCATCATTCCACTTGTCTACAAAGTGTCTTGTGAATTCGATTTCATGCATATTGTTAGAAGACCAATACAAAAGTGTATTTTCATTTTCATTTTTTGATTTATTGCAAGAATAAAAAAGCAATAAAATCAATATTACCATTATGTGTTTTATGTTTTTCATATCTATTACAAATGATTTTATCTAATTTTACTTATTCTTGATACACTTTTATATAATCAATAATAAATTCTTGTGGAAAAATTGTATTGTCAACTTCAGGCCCACCAAAATTACCTCCTATAGCTAAGTTAACTATGATATAAAAAGGTTGATCAAAAGGCCAAATTTCTTTTGAATGTTTTTTTGGTGAGAATGTATAAACCAACTGATCATCTACATAAAACACAATTTTTTCTTTAGTCCAACCGACAGTATAAACATGAAAACCTTGTTCTATGTTTTCTATAATTGTTTTTCTAGTATTTATTGTTTCTCCAAAACTATCTGGAGTGTGAAGCGACGTGAAAATTGTTTGGGGTTCTTTACCAACATATTCCAAAATATCTATCTCGCCGCAAGCTGGCCAACCCACCTCAGAAATATTACTACCTAACATCCAAAACGCAGGCCACAACCCTTTACCAATTGGTAATTTAGCTCTGAGTTCAATCTTACCATATTGAAATTCTTTTTTAGCTTTAGTTGTTATTCTTGTTGAAGTATATAAAGAGTCTTGCTTCTTTGCTGTTATGATAAGTTTCCCATCTTTAAGCCGATGATTTTTATTAGTATATAATTGTAATTCATTATTACCCCAACCACACAAATTAGGACAACCATCTCCAACCTCATAATTCCAAATAGCTTCATTTAAAATATTGCCATCAAAATTTTCTTCCCAAACAAGGATTTTCTTTTTCTTTGTACAGGATATAGCAGTAAGTATGACACACATTATTAATATGTATGATCTTAACTTAACCATATTACTAATTTATAAATTCAAAATCTGCTTCTAATTTA
This sequence comes from Bacteroidota bacterium, assembly GCA_003650305.1. Taxonomy (GTDB): domain Bacteria; phylum Bacteroidota; class Bacteroidia; order Flavobacteriales; family Flavobacteriaceae; genus PRS1. The sequence continues at coordinate 9,393 of QMOV01000079.1, forward strand.
GTATAAGAACTTCCTCCAATGAATACTTTAAAATCTCCAGTTTCTGTTTCCCATTTTTCATTGGTAGTATAGAATTTCAGCATTTCCTTATTAATGGTAAACATTACTTGTTTCGTTTCTCCGGGCTTTAAAGACACCATTTCAAAACCCTTTAATTCTTTTACTGGTCTAGTTATACTTCCAAATAAATCTCTAATATATAATTGACATACTTCTTTCCCTTCATGATCTCCAGTATTGGTAAGACTGAAAGAAACTTCAATCTTTTCATTTTCTTTAAAAGAGCTAGTGCTTAATTTAAGATTATCGTATTTAAATGTTGTATAACTTAAGCCATATCCAAACGGATACAGCGGTGTATTTTCTTCATCACTGAAATGTGACCAAAACACTAAATTGTCACCTGGATAGGTTGGTCTTCCAGTGTTTTTATAATTATAATAAATTGGAACTTGTCCAACATTTCTTGGAAATGTCATTGGTAGTTTACCGCTTGGGTTATAATCTCCATATAATACTTGTGCAATAGCATTACCGCTTTCAGTCCCCAAATGCCAAGCCTCAACAATGGCAGGGATATTTTTATCAGCCCAGTTAATTGTTAGTGGTCTACCATTCATTAAAACCAAAACAACCTTTTTGTTTACTTTATATACGGCTTCTAATAATTGTTGTTGAACACCTGGTAAATCTAAATTTGTTCTACTTCTTGCTTCACCACTCTGGAATCCATATTCTCCTAGAACCATAACTACAACATCTGCATTTTTTGCCGTATTAACTGCTGCTTGAAACCCTGAAGTGTCTGTTTCGTTAATTTCAGTTTCAAAGACAAAAGCTGGATTTCCTATTACTAAATCTGCTCCTTTTTTATGTGTTAATATATTTCCTTTATACTGTTGCATTCCTTCTAATACAGATATTGCTGTATTATCATCGGCAGCAATACGCCAGCTCCCTAAAGGACTATTCTTATCAGCTGCTAAAGGTCCTATCAATGCAATTTTTTGACCTTTTTTCTTTAACGGAAGTAAGTTTTTCTCATTTTTTAATAAAACAATTGACTTCTTTGCCATGTCAAGAACAGCTTCATGAATTTCTTTACTTCCTACCACTCTTTTTTCACGATCAACATCACAATATTTATAAGGATCTTCAAAAAGACCTAGCTCAAACTTAACTTTTAATATTCTCTTTACAGCATCGTCTATTAAATTCTCATTTACATTTCCTTCTGCTATTAATTCTTCTAAATGATTTACATATAAATATGATTCCATATCCATATCTGAGCCAGCATTTGCAGCTAGCATTGCGGCTTCTTTATCGTCTTTTGCATAACCATGGTTCTTCATCTCTACTATCGATCCCCAATCTGAGACAACAAAACCATCAAAATTCCATTTTTCCTTTAAAATATCTCTTTGTAAAAACTTATTACCTGTTGCGGGAATGCCGTTCAATTCATTAAAAGAATTCATAAAAGTTTTAACATCTGCTTGAATAGTGGCTTTAAAAGGAGGAAAAATTGTATTATACAATGTTGAAGTTCCTACATCTACAGTGTTATAATCTCTACCTGATTCTGAAAATCCATAACCAGCAAAATGTTTAGCAGTTGCAGCTACTGTATTTACCGCAGAAAGATCATCTCCTTGAAATCCTTTAACTCGAGCATATGCAATTTTACTTCCTAAAAAAGGATCTTCGCCTGCACCTTCCATAACTCTTCCCCATCTTGCATCTCTTGAAATATCGACCATAGGTGCGAATGTCCAATTAATACCACTAGCTGCAGATTCGGCTGCAGCAACCGCAGCAGATTTTTTAATAGCTTCCATATCCCAACTAGCAGCTTCGGCTAATGGTATTGGACTTATGGTTTTATAACCATGGATCACGTCAAAACCAATAATTAATGGTATCCCTAAGCGAGATTCTTCAACTGCTATCTTTTGAACTTTTCTAACCTCTTCAACTCCTTTCACATTTAGCATAGAACCTACCATCCCAGTCCGTAAATGGTCATACTTTTTCGCAGCATCACCTTCTTTTGGTGTTGGACCAGTAACATTCCAGAATCCATTGTATTGATTCATCTGTCCTATTTTCTCTTGTAATGTCATTAAGGATATTAATGAATCTACTTTCTCATTAATCTCATCTTTGGTATCGTATAATTTAGGACTCTGATTAGAATTATTACATCCTAATAAGGAAAGAATAACTATTACTATTATGATGCCTGCTTTTTTCAT
>QMOV01000080.1 GCA_003650305.1 Bacteroidota bacterium
ACAATTTGTGCTTTTTTAGCAATATCTGTAACACTATTTTTTACTTCTTCAACTTGCTCTTTACTAATTAAAGAGCCCATTCTTACTTCTTTGAGTCTTGGGTTACCAATAGTAACTTTATCTAAAGCTTTTCCTAAAGCAACTTGAACTTCTTCTATAGACTTTTCCGGAACAATAATACGGCGTATTGCAGTACACTTTTGACCACATTTTACTGTCATTTCTTTTCTGACTTCCCTTATAAACAAATTGAATTCTGGTGTTCCTAGAACTGCATCTTCTCCTAAAATAGACGCGTTCAATGAATCAGCTTCCATGGTAAATGGAACTGCTTCTTGAATAATTCTTGGATGTGCTTTTAGTAACCTTCCTGTTGCAGCTGATCCAGTAAAAGTAACTACATCTTGAGATTCGACAGTGTCTAAAATATTTTTTACGGTGCCGCTTATGATTTGCAAAGCGCCTTCTGGCAAAATTCCTGAACTTACTATTTCTTTTGCAACGGCCTCAGCTAAATAGGATGAAGAAGGTGCTGGCAATACTATTGCTGGCATTCCTGCCATCCAGTTTACAGCACATTTTTCTAACATTCCCCAAACCGGAAAATTAAATGCATTAATATGTATTGCAACTCCTTTTTTGGGCACCATGATATGATGTGCCATAAAGCGTCCACCGCGAGACAAATCGATAGGTTCTCCTTCTACATGATAGGATTGATTAGGAAACAGTTTTCTTAAAGATGCATTAGCAAATAAGTTACCAAAACCTCCTTCAATATCAATCCAACTATCAACTTTAGTCGCACCAGTTCTATAACTTAATTCATAAAAAGCCTCTTTCTTTTTAATTAAATGGAACGCTAATTTTTTGAGCATGTTCCCACGCTCTTGAAAGGTCATTTTACGAAGTATTTCTCCCCCTTTCGTTCTTCCATAGTTTAGAATTTCAGGAATATCTAATCCATCAATTGCTATATTAGAAATTACTTCTCCAGTGATTGCATCTAATACAGGTGTACCTTCATCTTTTCCATCTGTCCATTGACCTGTAACGTAATGTTGTATTTTTTTCATACTAAACTCTTTCAATTATAGCAGCATATCCTTGACCAACTCCTATACACATGGTTACTAATGCATATCTCTTTTGCTGTTCTTTCAATTCTAATGCGGCTGAATAACAAATTCTTGTTCCTGTAACACCAAGTGGATGACCAATGGCTATTGCACCTCCATTTGGATTTAACCTTGAGTCATTATCGGCCAATCCCAAAGCACGTGTACATGCTAAAGCTTGTGCTGCAAAGGCTTCATTAAGCTCAATAATATCCATATCATCCATTGTTAATCCTGCTTTTGATAATGCTCTATTGGATGCTTCTACAGGACCAATTCCCATGATTCTTGGTTCTACTCCAACGACTGCCGAACTTACAATTCGTGCTAATGGTTTTAAATTATATTTTTTTACAGCGTCCTCTGAAGCTATTATTGTGGCAGCTGCACCATCATTTAATCCTGATGAATTTCCGGCTGTGATACTTCCTCCTTCAGTTTTGAATGCTGCACGTAATTTTCCTAAAACTTCTAATGTAGTAGTTGGCTTTACGAACTCATCTTTTGAAAATTGAAGAGAATCCTTCTTACGCTGTGGAATCTCTACCTCAATAATTTCTTTAGCCAGACGACCATTTTTTTGTGCTTTTGTTGCTTTCATTTGGCTCCAATACGCAAATGCATCTTGGTCTTCACGTGAAATATTATATTTTTCTACTAAATTTTCTGCTGTATTTCCCATACCATCAGTTCCATATAACTTTTGCATTCTTGGATTGACAAAACGCCATCCAAAACTGGAATCGTACATTTTAGAATCATTCCCGAATGCGCTTGATGATTTTGAAATTACGTATGGTCCACGAGTCATATTTTCTACACCTCCCGAAATAAACAAGTCTCCATCGCCAGCTTTTATAGCTCTATTTGCATGTATAATTGCAGATAAACCTGAACTACATAAACGATTGACCGTTTCGCCTGGAACTGTAAATGGCAATCCTGCCAACAACAAAGCCATTCTTGCAACATTACGATTATCTTCACCTGCCTGATTAGCACAACCTATAATAACATCGTTATAAGCTTCTTTTGGAATGTTTGGATTTCGAGCTACCAATTCTTTTATAACTAAAGCAGCTAAATCGTCTGTTCTAACAGTTGACAATGTGCCTTTATAGCTTCCTATTGGAGTTCTTATTCCATCTATTATATATGCTTGTTTCATTTTGTTTTTCCTTTATGTTCATTTTGTCTTGAAACATCCCGATAGCTATCGGGACGAACCAAAAATTCAAGACTTACTAAACCTTAACTAAATTTTTCTTTTGAATTCTAAATCTTCCGACCTTTTCAGCTAAAGCTGAATTCGAACAAGCGGAAGTTTTTTTACGAATTCTACAATTCAAATTTTACGCCAACCTTTAGTAGGTCATTATTTCAATGCTTAGCATTGATTTATCTAATAGCGAAGCGGTCTATATTCTAATATCTATTTTCTATTCTTCCCAATCTTTATTAGTACGATACACAACTCCTTTAAAAAGTGCTACTAATTCGTTATTTCTTTTTACTTCAATAATATTGAAGCCCAATTTATTATTCACTTTTTCAATAACAGAATCAGCAATTAAATAATCTCCTTCATTAAGTGCTTCGATATGATTTATGGATGTTTCAATTGAAACTGCGTACTTTCCATGTGTGTTAGCTGCAAATCCAAAAGCTGTGTCAGCCAACGAATAACTGATTCCTCCATGAGCCTTATCCATACTATTCAACATCTCTTTTCTTATAATCATACCAACTTTACAATATCCAATTTTACATTCTAATATTTCTATACCTAACCATGTGCTAAATGCATCAAGGCTCAACATTTTATGTGGGATAGTAGATGGGTTCATGAGTTAATTAGTATGTGAGTTATTTAGCATTTAACTTTTTCTTTAAATAATTCTTATACGATGTAATCATTTTAGATAATTCTGTAATAGATTCTCTATTCTTTTCATCAATTTCAATGGAAATAAAATTTCTTAACCTTGCCTTTGTACTACAGACAACACACTCGTGCGAACTGTCCCAAGCCATTTGTAAATATCTGTTAAAATTAGCATCAGAACTTGCCGAACCTTCTGCAATATTTAAGGCTATAGAATCAGCAGCTCTAATAAATTGAGAAGCTAATCTATAGGTTTCTTCTTTTGGGAAAGAATTTATTTGAACATTAACAGATTCTCCAAAATAAATTGCTTTTTGGTAAATTTTTAATTCTTCAAACTTAAAATAATAATTACTTTTCATAAACTCAAAAACTCATTAACTAAAAAACTTTTTGTGCTCTCTTTTCATTTTACGCAATAATGGACTACAACGATATCTTTCTTCATGGTATTCATTATAAAGTTCATCAATTTTTTCAACACACCAATCGATTCCTTTTTCATCTGCCCAAGCTAATAATCCCTTAGGGTAATTTACTCCTTTTGTCATTGCTTTATCGATGTCTTCAGCAGAAGCGATATTCCAAAACAAAGCATCAGCAGCTTCGTTAATTAGCATTACTAAGACACGATCGAAAATTTGTTCTGCTAACTCACTGTTATGGGATTTCTCACTATTGTTCGAAATGACTTTTCCATTTTCATCATAATCATAAAACCCTTTACCTGTTTTTCGCCCTAAATATCCAGCTTCAGCTAATCTTTGTTGTGTAAATGATGGTCTGAACTTTGAATCGTAATAAAAAGTTTTAAAAACAGTTTTGGTGACTTTATAATTAATATCATTACCTATAAAATCCATCAGTTCAAAAGGTCCCATTCTAAAGTCTCCAACAGTTTTCAGTGCATTGTCAATTGTAGCAAAATCTGCGATTCCTTCTTCATAAATACGAAGTGCTTCACCATAATATGGTCTTGCTACACGATTCACAATAAATCCAGGAGTGTCTTTGGCTATAGCAACCGTTTTATTCCAACTTTTAATAATTGACACTGCTTTAGCAAATACACCTTCAGAAGTTTGAATAGCAGGAATAACCTCAACCAACGCCATTAAAGGTGCTGGGTTAAAAAAGTGAATACCTACACAACGTTCTGGTTTTTGTAATGCTGATGCAATTGATGCAATTGATAAAGATGATGTATTTGATGCGATGATTGTTTCATCTGACACATAAGTTTCTAATTCTGAAAATACTTTTTGCTTAATTTCTAAATTTTCAACAATAGCCTCAATAGTTAAATTTGAATCAGACAAATCTTTCAATGAATTTACATAAATAATATTGTCTTGAATTATGTTTTTTTCTGTTTCATCAATTCGTCCTTTTTCAATTAATCGTAACAATACTTTTTCAAGAGCTGCCTTACTTTTATCTAAAGCATCTTGATTGGTATCGTAAACTTTAACTTTACAACCAGAAGTTGTTGCTACTTGTGCAATGCCACTTCCCATTGTTCCAGAGCCAATAATTCCTACTTTCATATTGTTCTTATCTTCTTTCTATTCTTATTTCCATCGATGAAAAAAGAAACCAAAAAATCTAGACTTACTAAACTTTGACTAAATTTTTCTTTTGAATTCTAAATCTTCCGACCTTTTCAGCAAAAGCTGAATTCGAACAAGCGGAAGCTTTTTCACGAATTCTTCAATTCAAATTTTACGTCAACCTTTAGTAGGTCATTTCTCAATGCTTTGAATTGATTTTGTTTTACTCTTCTCTCATTTTTGGAGAGAAATTCTTTAAAAAGGTAGATTGGTTACATCTACATTTCCGCCAGAAATAATAATTCCAACGTTTTTATTTTTATAGTCTTCTTTATTTTTTAGTAACGCTGCAAATGCCACTGCACTAGAAGGTTCGATGATTATTTTCATACGTTCCCAAATCAGTTTCATTGCACTAATAATTTCTTCTTCTTCAACTCTAATAATTTTATCAACACCTTCTTTGATAATTGGAAAATTTCGATCTCCTAAAAAGGTTCTTAATCCATCCGCAATTGTATTCGTACTTTCATTAAACTCAATTTTACCGCTTTGTAAAGAACGATATGCATCATCAGCTTCAACAGGTTCTCCTCCAACAACTTTACATTTTTCAGAAAAATATTTTGCAGCCAATACTGTTCCTGCTATTAAACCTCCACCACCAACTGGTGTAAAGATATAATCTAATTGTGGATAATCTTCTAATAATTCTATCGCAGATGTGCCTTGCCCAAAAATAACATCGTCATCATTTGAAGGATGAATAAATGTTGTACCTTTTTCTATTCTTACTTTTTCTGCCATTTCTTCACGAGCTATTGGGTTAGATTCACATTCAATGATATTACCTTCATAGGTTTTAACAGCATTTTTCTTGACTTGAGGTGCATTTTTAGGCATTACAATAAATGCTTTTACACCAATTTTTTTAGCAGCTAATGATAATGCTTGCGCAAAATTACCTGAAGAATGTGTTACAACGCCTTTATTTCGTTGCACTTCAGTTAAACTTAAAATAGCATTTGTAGCTCCTCGCATTTTAAAAGCTCCCATTTTCTGGAAATTCTCGCATTTAAAAAATACTTTACAATCACATATTTCATTAATCAACTCTGAAGTAAGCACAGGTGTTTTGTGGATATATGGCTGTATCCTTTCATGTACTTTTATTAATGCTTGTTTGTTCACTTGTTATTTTATCTATAATTGATTCCTGCATTCGCAGGAATGACAAACAAAACTTAATTACCTTTAAAATTAGGTTTACGCTTTTCTATAAACGCTGTAACTCCTTCATTAAAATCTTCTGTTTCAGCAGCCTCAATTTGATATTTTGCTTCAACAGACAGTTGTTCTTCTAAGTCATTTACTAAAGATTGATTAAAAGCCTTCTTTATTAAACCTAAAGCCTTTGTTGGCATTTGTGCCATTTTTATAGCTAACTTTTGAAGGGTTTCTTGAAATTCTTTCGAAGGAACATATTTATAAATCATACCTAATCGTTCAGCTTCTTCAGCACTAACTTTATCTCCTAACATTGCCAAAGCTGATGCTTTTTGAAATCCTATTAAACGTGGCAAAAAGAAAGTTCCAGCGCTATCTGGTATTAATCCAATCTTACTAAATGCTTGAATAAAACTAGCATTTTCATCAGCTACCACAATATCACATGCCAAAGCAATATTTGCTCCTGCGCCAGCAGCAACTCCATTAACTGCTGCAATAATTGGTTTTTCAATATTTCGGATTCGTAAAATGATTGGATTATAATGTTCTTCCAATATTTTTTTGAAACCTGGATTAAGTTCTGGAGTAATAATTTCTTTTAAGTCTTGACCAGCACAAAAGGCTTTTCCTTTTCCGCTTAAAACAATTGCTCTAACCCCAACATTTGCTTCACAAGCATCTAAAGTATCTTGTAATCGTAAAGCCATTTCACGATTAAAACTGTTAAACACTTCTGGTCTGTTGAGCGTAATATACGCTACATTATTTTCAATTTTTAATTCAATTGAATTGCTCATACCTTTTTTTGCCTCTCTGTCCTTTCGGATATCTCTCCAAAGGAGAGAATAATTAAACTTCTTTCATTTCATTTGTTCTCGACTGTTTTCTAACTAACAAATAAATGACATTTATATACACTTAAAATAATCGAAAGGTTCTAAACAGTCTTCACATTTATATAGTGCTTTACATGCTGTTGACCCAAATTGACTTATTACTTTGGTGTTTGTTGATTTACACAAAGGGCATCTTACGTTTTTCACACCTTCTTTAAATAATTCCCCTTTATCTTGAGATCCTCTTACTGGAGGCGCAATGCCATAATCCTCCAATCCTTTTCTTGCTTTATCGGTTATCCAAGCTGTTGTCCAAGGAGGATCATAGGTCATTTCTACCCTAACATTCATTATATTATTCTCTTTTAATTTAGCTATAATGTCTTCTTCAAATAGGTTCATCGCTGGACATCCTGAATAAGTAGGTGTAATAGTTATTACAATTGTATCATCTTCGGAAGTTATTCTCCTTACAATTCCTAAATCTAATATTGACAATACAGGTATTTCTGGATCTGGAATTTGTTCAAAAAGTTTCCAAATGTGTTTATATGTTTTTTCTGCAACTACCATTTAGCTGTTGGGTAAGCTCTAGGTAAGTATTGCATTTCTGCTAATATATAACCTAAATGTTCTGAATGATATCCTTTTCGGCTTCCTGTTGCCATATAACCATCTTCAGGACGAGTTAATGTTGCCATAACCAAAATCTCATCTACTTTTTTATTCCATAAATCTTGGATAGGTTTTAAATCGACAGTTATGGCTTTAGTAATTAATTCTTCATCTACTTCATCCATTTCGAACATTTCGAAAGTGTAAAGCCAAAAATCATTTATTGCTTCCTGCATTTTTATTTTACTTTCCGATGTTCCGTCTCCAAGTCTAATTACCCATTCGCTACTTCTTCTTAAGTGATAAGTTACTTCTTTTAATGACTTTGCAGCAATGGAAGCAATGGTGTTATCTGTACTTTCTTTTAATGCTGAATACAAATAAAAATTAAAAGCATCTATAAAGAATTGACGTGCTATTAAGTGAGCAAAATTGCCATTGGGTTGCTCTACGAGTTGTACATTATAAAATTCAATTTCAGGACGCCTATAAGCTAAATCATCGGCTGTTCTTTCAGCATTTTCAACTAGGGCAGCATATTTTAAAATTGCTTCTGCTTGTCCAATCAAGTCTAATGAGGTATTGGTAATCGATATATCTTCTTCCAGATATGGTCCGTAACTACAGTATTCTGCCAAACGGTGTCCCAATATTAAACTGTTGTCGCCTAATCGTAAGCAGTATTTAAATAAATTAGTATTCATAATCATGCTTGTTTTAAACCTACAAATCTATAAAATCTTATAGATTATTCTTATAGTTTTCTTAATGAGATTCCTTCCCGATAGCTATCGGGATACGTAGGAATTTTACATGTGTTTTACTCCATCTGGCACTTCAAAAAATGTAGGATGACGATATATTTTGTCATCGGCTGGATCGAAAAAACTTTCAGCATCTTTGGGTTGTACTGCAATAATATTTTCGGATTTTACTACCCATAATCCTGTGCCTTCATTACGTCTAGTAAATAAGTCTCTGGCTGCTTCTATAGCTAAATTCTTATCATAAGCATGAATACTTCCTGAATGTTTAAAAGCCATTCCTGGTTTTTTTTGAGTGAACACTTCCCAAAGTGGTCCTTGATTATCTGAATTATTCATTGTTCTATTTTTTATTTTGCAATTGCTTTTCTTTTATCTTGTTTTTCTGAAAATGCTATACAGGCTTCTCGAACCCATCTTCCATGATCATGTGCTCTTTTATGATGATCTAATCTTTGTTTATTACATGGACCATTGCCTTTAACTACATTCCAAAACTCATCCCAATCAATAGATCCTGTTTTATATGAGCCATCAGGCTGCAATACTGCATCAGGATCTGGAACTTTTAAACCAATAAACTCTGCTTGAGGAATGGTTTTATCTATAAAGCGTTTTCTTAATGTATCGTTGGTTTCTCTTTTTATTTTCCATTTTAATGCAAGAGATGACCTTGAAGAATCACTATCGTGTGGTCCAAACATCATTAAGGAAGGCCACCAAAATCTATTTAAAGCATCTTGAGCCATTTGTTGTTGTTCTTTAGTTCCAGCCATCATTTTTGCCATGATTTCATAACCTTGTCTTTGATGAAAACTTTCTTCTTTACAAATGCGTACCATAGCTCTTGCATAAGGACCATAAGACGTTTTTTGTAAGGACACCTGATTTACAATTGCTGCACCATCTACCAACCAACCAATAGCTCCCATGTCTGCCCAATTTAGCGTTGGATAATTAAAAATACTGGAGTATTTGGCTTTACCTTCATGTAGCCACTGAATAAATTGATCTCTGCTTACACCTAAAGTTTCAGCAGCACTATACAAATACAAGCCATGTCCTGCTTCGTCCTGAATTTTAGCTAAAAGTATTTTTTTTGCTCTTAAACTTGGTGCTCTTGTTATCCAATTTCCTTCAGGTTGCATACCTATCACTTCGGAATGTGCATGTTGAGACATTTGCCTAATAAGGTTTTTTCTATAATCGTCAGGCATCCAATCTTTAGGTTCAATCTTTATTTCGTTATCGATTTTCTCCTGAAATTGTTTTTCTAATTCTTCAATAGTGTTTGACATTACTTTTATATTTATCTCCTTTTACAACTCATTTTTTTATACATCATAATCAATTACTACTTTTATGGAAGTAGGCAAAGATTGGCACGTAAGCACCATACCTTGTGCTAAATCGTCTTCATCTAAACCATAATTTACTAACATTTCTACTGAACCCTCTATCACTTTTGCTTTGCAAGTACAACAAACTCCTCCTTTACAAGCAAAGGGTACATCTGCATCATTTTCTTCGGCTGCTTCTAATATGTTTGTTCCTCCAGAAACTTTAAAAGTAAATTCATCTTCATCTACAATTACAGTAACCTCTGCATTATCAACATAATTTATTTTTTTGTTTGAGTCTTCTTTTTTTGAAACTTGAAAGAGTTCATAATGTATTTTATTTAATGGCAGTCCTAAAGCCGTTAATTCATCTTTTATAAGGAATAGCATTTCTTCTTGACCACAAATAAAGCATTCATCTACAGCATTTAAATCTACTATTTCTGAAAAAATTTGTTCTAATTTCTCTTTTGAAAATCTACCATTTAGTAAACTATTCTCTACATATTCTTGCGTTAAAAAATGAAATACTTCAAAGCGTTTCGGATACTCTTTAATTAAACCTTCTAATTCTTCTTTAAAGATAATTGATTTTGCTTCTTTATTTAAATAAAAAAGCTTGAAAGTACTTTGAGGCTCTTGCTTTAAATGTGCTTTAATTATTGATATAACAGGCGTAATACCACTTCCTGCAGCAAAAGCAATATAATTTTTAGATTTCTTGGAATCTATTTCTACATAAAACTTTCCGTTAGGAGGCATTATTTCTAAAACATCTCCTGTTTTAAGCTCATCGTTTATATAGGTTGAAAACTTACCGCCTTCAATTTTTTTAACTGCTACTTTCCATTCGTTATCCAAAGGACTAGAACACAAACTATAAGAACGCCTTATGGTGTCACCATTAATATTCGATTTTAATGTTAAATATTGTCCTTGCTTGAAGGTAAATATTTTTTGAAGATTAACTGGAATTTCAAATTCAATAACTACAGCATCATTAGTTTCTTTATAAACTTTTGCAACTTTTATTTTATGAAACTCTGCCATAAGCCTATCTCTTTCCCTTTCTTAAAGAAAGGGAAATTTTTTAATTTAAATAACACCTTACATCACTTCGTGAGACCTTCCTCAAGGAAAAAATTTTAACTAACGATTGTTAGTTGTTCTTACAAATTTACAAAAAATAGATAAACTATTTAATAATTCCTGTTAATAAAACATGGCTAAGGTCTGATGCTAATTTGGAAGTGTTTAAATCGTCCTTATTGGGAATCCAAATATATAAAGAACGAAGTGTTGATAACATTGAGAATAGCATGGCTTCTGCATTAGCATTTTTAAGTTCTTCATTCTTTATTCCTTGTTCAATAATATGCCTAAAATTTTCTTCATAATCCAGTCTCAATTTCAAATAGTATTCTAGTTCATCTTTAAGATGCATCCAATCATTATTAAGTGATGCCATGCCATCGGTATTATTTGAAGTTATACTAACATGAAGTTCAACAATGTAATTTAGTTTATCAATACTTGACTTATGTGAGTTTTGAATTTTATCCATCCCATATGTAAATTGTTCTGCAAGCGAAATAATAATATTTGAAAGTATCTCTTGTTTTGAGCTAATATGATTGTATAAGCTAGCCGCTTTTATACCCATGAACTTAGCTATATCTCTCATAGTCACAGCACTAAATCCCTTTTCTTTAAAAAGAATTGCTGAAGTTTTTATGATTTCTTCTTTTCTTGTTTTGGGTTTCATATAGTGATTGAATATACTGAAAAATATTATAAAATTCTATACTATAAACTTTTGGTCTTACAACACTGGTCTTATAATTTGCAAGAAGCTATAATTAAATTACTTAAATAAATGCATAAAAAAAGCATTACGTCGCTTTGAATAACAAAGGTATGTAATGCTTAAAATGTTTGATTAATAGCATAGCAAATATATAATTATTGTAATAGAAAAAAGGATTTTTCGACAATTGCGTTATTAAAGGGGATAAACAGAATTAATATGTTAATTTAATCGATTAACTTATTCTTTTTAGATATATTATGCTGAAAATTAAATAATGCCGTAAAAAAA
>QMOV01000081.1 GCA_003650305.1 Bacteroidota bacterium
AGAAAGTGGATTGAGAATTGATAAAGAACTTTTTTTCATCTTGTAAAATCCTAGTAATTTTCATACTTTGCAATGAACTTGTCTTAACTTTTTGTTTTTAGCCGAAAATGAGATGAAATTTGTCCAGATAAGGCACTTTTTGAAGAATATAGCATCGCTACCTTCAAGGAAAGCAACGAAATATGGATGATTTTCAATCATTTTTTAGGAAATAGAAAAAGTCAAGACGAGTTAAATACTAACTTTTATAAAAACTAATGGCAGAGATTACAAGACTATTCGACTTCCCTTATTATCAACTTGAAAAATATAATTTAAACAAAGCCTTAACTACAAAATACGATGGCAAGTGGACATCTATTTCAACCAAAGAATATATCGATAAAGCTAACGCTATAAGTCGAGCATTGTTGAAACTAGGTGTTGAAAAAAATGATAAAATTGCTGTAATTTCTAGCAATAATAGAACCGAATGGAATATTGTGGATATTGGTATTCTACAAGTTGGAGCTCAAAATATACCTATTTATCCAACAATTTCTTCCGATGAATATGAATATGTTTTAAACCATAGCGAATCTATTTATTGTTTTGTTTCGGATGAAGAAGTGCTTCAAAAAGTATTGAGAATTAAAGACAAAACGAAGTTGAAGGAAGTCTATTCTTTCGATCGTATTGATGGTTGCAAACATTATTCCGAATTGTTTCAATTAGGTAAAGATAAAAATAATCAAAATGAAGTAGAAATAAGAAAAGATGAAGTAAAACCATCCGATTTAGCGACTATTATTTACACTTCAGGAACTACTGGAAAACCAAAAGGTGTAATGCTGTCTCACCACAATATTGTGAGCAACGTCTTAGCGAGTGAAAAAAGAATCCCTTTAGCCAAAGGTGATAAAGCATTAAGTTTTCTTCCCGTTTGTCATATTTTTGAACGCATGATTTTATATCTATATCAATATTGTGGTATTGAAATTTATTACGCAGAATCGATTGAAAAAGTAGCAGTTAATTTAAACGAAGTGAAACCTAATATTATGACAGCTGTACCTCGATTATATGAGAAAATGTACGACAAATTATATGCAAAAGGCAAAGAATTATCAGGTGTAAAAAAGATACTGTACTATTGGGCAATCAATCTTGGTTTACAGTTTGAACCTTATGGAGCAAATGGTTGGTGGTATGAGAAAAAACTATCCATAGCTCGAAAATTAATTTTTTCTAAATGGCAAGCTGCATTTGGTGGAAATTTAAACGTAATGGTTTCTGGTAGTGCTGCTTTACAAACAAGACTTACAAAAATATTTGCAGCTTCTGGAATGCCAATTATGGAAGGTTATGGATTAACCGAATCTTCTCCAGTTGTATCAGTAAACGATGAAAACAATGGTGGATTTAGAATAGGCACTGTTGGTAAAGCTATAGATGATGTTGAAGTGAAAATTGCCGAAGATGATGAAATCCTTGTAAAAGGATCCAATGTTATGTTAGGTTATTATAAAGACCCAGAAAAAACTGCTGAAGTTATGACTGGCGAATACTTTCATACAGGAGATAAGGGTAACATTGATAAAGATGGGTTTTTAAGTATTACTGGTCGTAAAAAAGAAATGTTTAAAACCTCAGGTGGTAAATATGTTATTCCTGCACTTTTAGAAAACGAATTAAAACAATCTCTTTTTATAGAACAAATTATGGTAGTTGGCGAAGGCGAAAAAATGCCTGCAGCACTTATACAACCTAACTTTGAGTTTGTAAAAGATTGGATTGACAGAAAAGGAAAAGATGTTAATAAAGACAACACTTCAATAGCCAATTCTGAAACCATAATTAAACGCATTCAAAAAGAAATTGATAAATGTAACGCTAATTTTGGCAAATGGGAGCAAATAAAACGCTTTGAGCTTACACCAAACATTTGGAACATAGATGATGGTCACCTTACTCCTACCATGAAAATGAAGCGCGATGTAATTAAAGAAATCTATAAAGACCTCTACGATAAAATTTATAGTTAACCAATTAATAAGTAATCCAAAGCTTATTTTAAAACGTCATTACGAAAAATTTTATATCGAAGTAATCTGTCAATAAATGTCTTAATTTTTAACAGATTGCTTCATTTTAGATTGTAATTGATAATCGTTTAATGGTTAAAACGACAAAATTCATTAGCTTCTTTTAGTAATTTACTATGCGTGCATAATTTTTTGTTAATTTACTATGCGTGCATAATATATTTTCTTATCTTTGGAATCTATTCAAAAAGATAGATGAAAGAAAAAACAATAGACTATATATTAAGAACTACTTGGTTAGCAGTTACTAAAATGTATAATGAACAAGCTGCAAAGTACGATAGTACTATGGCTACTGGCTTCACGCTTTTAAATATAGATCCCGAAAACGGTACACCTTCAACATCGTTAGGGCCAAAAATGGGTATGGAAGCCACAAGTTTATCGCGTACTTTAAAATCTATGGAAGATAAAGGGCTTATAGAAAGACGACCAAATCCTGAAGATGGTCGAGGTGTACTCATCTATCTAACTGATTTTGGTAGAGAAAAAAGAGAATATTCCAGAGATAGAGTTTTGATTTTTAATGATACTGTTAAAAGAAATATTTCAGAAGACAAATTAAATCATTTTTATGAAGTCGCCGAACTTATCAATGAAATGATATCAAACAAAAAAATATATAACCCAGAAACCATTTTAAAATAAAATGAGTATACGTAGAATAAATAAAATAGCAGTAATTGGCTCTGGAATTATGGGAAGCGGTATCGCTTGCCATTTCGCCAATATTGGTGTAGAAGTACTCCTACTCGATATTGTTCCAAGAGAACTTAACGACAAAGAAAAAGCTCAAGAATTAACACTTGAGGATAAAGTAGTAAGAAACCGTTTAGTAAACGATTCGTTAAAAACGTCTTTAAAATCTAAACCTTCTCCTATTTACTTACAGAAATTTGCAAGTAGAATCACTACAGGAAATCTAGAAGATGATATTGCAAAAGTAAAAGATGCCGATTGGATTATTGAAGTTGTTGTAGAACGACTCGATATTAAAAAACAAGTCTTCGAAAATATTGAAAAACACCGAACTCCAGGAACATTAATTACATCTAACACTTCTGGAATTCCTATTAAATTTATGAGCGAAGGACATAGTGAAGATTTCCAAAAACATTTTTGCGGAACGCATTTCTTCAATCCAGCTCGTTACTTAAAATTATTCGAAATCATTCCAGGTCCAAAAACTTCTCAAAACGTTTTGGATTTCTTAAATGGCTATGGTGAACAATTCCTTGGTAAAACTTCAGTTGTTGCAAAAGACACTCCTGCCTTTATAGGAAACAGGATTGGGATTTTTGGTATTCAGAGTTTGTTTCATCTAGTAAAAGAAATGGACTTAACCATTGAAGAAGTCGATAAACTTACAGGTCCAGTTATTGGTCGTCCAAAATCTGCAACTTTCCGTACTGTTGATATAGTTGGTTTAGATACTTTAGTTCATGTAGCTAACGGAATTTATGAAAACTGTCCTAATGATGAAGCTCATGAATTATTCAAATTACCTGATTTCATCAATACTATGACGGAAAATAAATGGTTAGGAAGCAAAACAGGACAAGGTTTTTACAAGAAAACAGTTTCTGCCGAAGGCAAAAAAGAAATCCTATCACTCGATTTAAACACTTTAGAATACAGAGCCAAAAAGCGTGCAAAATTTACAACTCTCGAACTTACTAAAAACATCGATAAAGTTATTGATCGCTTTAAAGTATTAGCAAAAGGTAAAGATAAAGGTGGTGAATTTTATCGCAAAAGTTTTTCGGCAATGTTTCAATATGTATCTAATCGTATTCCTGAAATTTCAGACGAATTATACAAAATAGATGATGCCATGAAAGCTGGATTTGGTTGGGAACATGGTCCTTTTCAAATTTGGGATGCAATAGGTATTGAAGCTGGAATTGAAATGATGAAAGCCGAAGGTTACAAACCAGCAGCTTGGGTAAATGAGATGATAGCATTTGGTAATTCTTCATTTTATTCTGTAAAAAATGGAGCAACTTATGCTTATGATATTCCTAAAAAAACACAAGAAAAAATTCCAGGACAAGACTCTTTTATCATTTTAAATAACATTAGAAAATCTAATGAGGTTTGGAAAAACTCTGGAGTTGTAATTGAAGATTTAGGTGACGGAATACTAAATGTAGAATTCCAATCTAAAATGAATACTATTGGTGGCGATGTTATTGCAGGATTAAATAAAGCTTTCGATTTAGCCGAAAAAGATTTTCAAGGTCTAGTTGTTGGTAATCAAGCTGCAAACTTCTCTGTTGGAGCAAATATTGGTATGATATTTATGATGGCTGTAGAGCAAGAATATGATGAGTTAAATATGGCAATCAAAATGTTTCAAGACACGATGATGCGAATGCGATATTCTTCTGTTCCAACAATAGCTGCTCCTCATGGTATGGCTTTAGGTGGTGGTTGCGAGTTGTCTATGCATGCAGATAAAGTTGTAGCAGCTGCCGAAACTTATATTGGTTTAGTAGAGTTTGGAGTTGGTGTCATTCCTGGTGGGGGAGGTTCTAAAGAAATGGCATTAAGAGCTTCAGATACTTTCAAAAAAAACGATGTAGAATTAAATGTACTTCAAGAATATTTCTTAACTATTGGAATGGCAAAAGTAGCAACTTCTGCTTACGAAGCATTTGATTTAGGAATACTTCAAAAAGGAAAAGATATTGTTGTTGTAAATAAAGACAGGCAAATTGCAACTGCAAAAGCGTATGCAAAACTTCTAGCAGAACAAGGCTATACAAAACCTGTACATAGAACAGATGTTAAAGTACTTGGCAAACAAGCTTTAGGTATGTTTTTAGTTGGTACAGACTCTATGGAAGCAAGTCATTATATAAGTGAACACGACCATAAAATTGCTAACAAATTGGCATATGTAATGGCTGGTGGTGATTTATCTGAACCTACGCTAGTATCAGAACAATACTTATTAGATATAGAGCGAGAAGCTTTCTTAAGTTTATGCACTGAGCGTAAAACTTTAGAGCGTATTGAGCATATGTTAAAAACTGGGAAACCGCTTCGGAACTAGAACCAAGAAACTAGACTAAAAGAAACTAGACAAAATGGGAAGGCATAACTTTAAAAAACTGAAAATTTGGCAAGAGGGAATTATCCTTGTTAGTGAAAGTTATAAGCTTACAAAAACTTTCCCTGATTTTGAAAGATTTAATTTAGTTAGTCAAATGAATAGATGTGCTGTTTCAATTCCTTCAAATATTTCTGAAGGTTCTAGTAAAAGTACAAACAGGTATTTTAAAAAATATTTAGAAGATAGTTTAGGTTCAGCTTTCGAATGGGAAACACAATTAATTGTTTCACACAACGAAAAGTATTTAAATAGTAAAACTTTTGAAAAATTAGAAAACAGAATATTACAAATACAGAAAATGATAGGTTCCTTTATGGATAATCTTGATGATTAAAAAGTCTAGATTCTAGGTTCTTTTAGTCTAGGCTCTCTCTTTCAAAATAATAATTAAAACTATGAACAAACAAGCATATATAGTAAAAGCATATAGAACAGCAGTTGGCAAAGCACCAAGAGGAGTATTTCGTTTTAAAAGAACAGATGAATTGGCGGCAGAAACCATTAAGCATATGATGAAAGAATTGCCTAATCTTGATAAAACTCGAATTGACGATGTTATTGTTGGCAATGCAATGCCAGAAGGTTCTCAAGGATTAAATATGGCACGTTTAATATCTCTTATGGGATTGGATACAGTTGATGTTCCAGGCGTAACAGTAAACCGGTTTTGTTCATCAGGACTTGAAACTATTGCAATGGCAACGGCAAAAATTCAATCTGGAATGGCAGATTGTATTATTGCAGGTGGAGCAGAAAGTATGAGTGCTGTACCAATGACAGGTTATAAACCAGAATTAAATTACGACATTGTTAAAGCTGGACATGAAGAATATTATTGGGGAATGGGAAATACTGCTGAAGCTGTAGCAAACCAGTTTAAAGTATCTCGTAAGGATCAAGATGAATTTGCTTTTAATTCACATATGAAAGCGCTTAAAGCACTAGCTGAAAATCGTTTTCAAGATCAAATTGTTCCAATAAATGTTGATCAAATTTATGTTGACAGCAACGGAAAAAAAACAACAAAATCATACACGGTTACAAAAGATGAAGGCCCTCGAAAAGGAACAAGTAAAGAAGCTTTAGCAAATTTGCGTGCTGTATTTGCAGCTGGAGGAAGTGTAACAGCAGGAAATTCCTCACAAATGAGTGATGGTGCTGCTTTTGTAATGGTAATGAGTGAAGCAATGGTTAAAGAACTAAACCTTGAACCAATAGCACGTTTGGTAAATTATGCAGCAGCTGGTGTAGAGCCTCGTATTATGGGAATTGGTCCAGTAAAGGCTATTCCAAAAGCATTAAAACAAGCTAGTTTAAAACAAGATGATATATCACTCATCGAATTAAATGAAGCTTTTGCTTCTCAATCTTTAGCAGTAATGCGAGAACTTGATTTAAACCAAGAGATTGTTAACGTAAATGGTGGAGCCATTGCCTTAGGCCATCCATTAGGTTGTACAGGAGCAAAATTGTCTGTGCAGTTATTTGATGAAATGCGAAAACAAAATATGAAAAGAAAATATGGTATGGTAACTATGTGCGTTGGAACAGGACAAGGTGCTGCAGGAATTTTTGAATTTCTTAATTAAGAATATAGAAAATAGACTAAAGAGAAAAGACCGAAATGTGTGCTAAAAGAAGACATAATTATAAAAACTTAAAAATCTTGCAACTTGGTTTAGAAATCACAAATGAAATTTCAGACATCTTAATGGAGTTCCCAAAACACGAAAGATATGATTTAAGTTCTCAATTAAGCAAATGTTCAGTTTCAATGCCAAGTAATATTGCTGAAGGTTCAGCAAGAACCGATAAATCGTTTAGTCATTTTTTAGATATTTCTTTGGGTTCTTCATTTGAACTTGGAACACAATTATTAGCAGCAAAACACAGAAAATATATTAACAACAATACTTTAAATTTATTAGAAGAAAAAATAGAGAAGTTCCAAAGAATGACAATGGGATTTCAAAATGGACTGAATTAGTCTATGCTCTATTTTCTATTCTCTTTTTTCAAATAATAAAAAATTAAAAATGGAAACAATAGAAAAAGACTTATTAAGAGGAGGACAATTCCTTGTAAAAGAAACCAGATGTGAAGACATTTTCACACCTGAAGATTTCTCTGAAGAGCAACAAATGATGAAAGAAGCTGTCATAGAATTTGTAGACAGAGAAATATGGGCAAATAAAGCACGTTTTGAACAAAAAGATTTTGCACTAACCGAAAGTTGTATGCGAAAAGCTGGTGAATTTGGTTTCCTTGGAGTAGCTGTTCCAGAAGAATACGATGGACTAGGAATGGGTTTTGTTTCTACAATGTTAGTATGCGATTATATCTCTGGAGCAACAGGCTCTTTCAGCACTGCATTTGGTGCACATACAGGAATAGGTACAATGCCAATTATACTTTATGGCACAGAAGAGCAGAAGAAAAAATACGTTCCTAAATTAGCAACAGGAGAATGGTTTGGTGCCTATTGTTTAACCGAACCAAGTGCAGGAAGTGATGCAAACTCTGGTAAAACAAAAGCTGTTTTATCAGATGATGGAAAGTATTACAGCATTACTGGTAACAAAATGTGGATTTCTAATGCAGGTTTTTGTAGTGTAATGATTGTATTTGCTCGAATTGAAGACGATAAAAACATTACTGGATTTATTATTGAATATGATAAAGAAAATCCTAATGGAATTACAATGGGTGAAGAAGAACATAAATTGGGTATTCGTGCCTCTTCTACGCGTCAAGTCTTTTTTAGTGACACAAAAGTTCCGGTAGAAAATATGTTATCCACTCGTGGTAACGGTTTTAAAATTGCGATGAATGTTTTAAATGTAGGTCGTATTAAACTAGCTGCTGCTTGTTTAGAAGCTCAACGTCGCGTAATTTCAGTATCCATACAATATGCCAATGAGCGTGTACAATTTAATACACCAATTGCTCAATTTGGTGCAATTCGTCAAAAATTTGCTGAAATGGCAACCAACTGTTTTGTTGGAGAAGCTGCAAGCTATAGAGCTGCAAAAAATATTGAAGACCGAATTGAGCTCCGTAAAGCTAATGGAAAAGACACTCATCAAGAGGCTGAATTAAAAGGTGTTGAAGAATATGCTATAGAGTGTTCTATTCTTAAAGTTATCGTTTCTGAACATACACAAGACTGTACTGATGAAGGCATTCAGATTTTTGGAGGTATGGGATTCTCTGAAGAAACTCCAGTAGAATCTGCATGGAGAGATGCCAGAATTGCAAGAATTTACGAAGGTACAAACGAGATTAACCGTATGTTATGTATTGGTATGCTCATTAAAAAAGCAATGAAAGGACATGTTGACGTGTTAGGTCCTGCAACTGCAGTTGCTGATGAATTAACGAGTATTCCTTCATTTGAAACTCCAGATTTTTCTGAATTATTTTCCGAAGAAAAACATATTATTGCCAATCTTAAAAAATTATTTTTAATGGTTGCAGGAGCAATTTTACAGAAATATGGCGAGAAAATCGAGAAGCACCAACAACTAATGTTAGCCTGTTCAAACATATTAATTCAGATTTATATGGCGGAATCTGCTATTTTACGTGCTGAAAAAATGGCTAAAAAAGATGGCGAAGACAAGGTGAAAGAACAAATTGCTATGGCTAAATTAAATTTGTTTCACGCTATAGATATTATTGAAACAGCTGGCAAACACTCTATTATATCTTTTGCAGAAGGCGACGAGCAACGCATGATGCTTATGGGATTAAGACGATATCTTAAATATACTAATATGCCAAATATTATCGAATTAAGAAACATTATTGCAGATAAAATTACAGAAGAAAATAAGTACTGTTTTTAATTTTAGTTAGTTAGTTAAAAACGTAAAACGTCTCAATCCAGTCTTAATCTGGTTGAGGCGTTTTTTTTTACAACAAGATTTCCTAACTTTAAAAAATAAAATTCATAACAATGAAACATTATTTTTTAATCCTAATTGCACTAATACCGCAACTGCATTTCTCTCAACCAAATACAGATGTTTTCCTTTTTGATTTGAATACAGAAAATGAAACATTTCAACTTTCAAACATAAAAAACATTTCTAATAATCAAGGCTACGATAACCAGCCTTCGTTTTTAGATGATAATACTATTTTGTTTGCTTCAACTAGAAAAGGACAAACAGATATTGCAAAGTATAGTATAAATTATGATTCAAAAATTTGGATAAATCATACTGAAGGTAGTGAGTATTCTCCTTTAAAAATACCAAATCAAAATGCTGTTTCTGCAATTCGTTTGGATAAAGATGGGAAACAGGTTTTATATAAATATAGTTTGAGAAATGGAGAATCAGAAGTTTTGGTTGACGATATTATTATTGGTTATCATGTTTGGTACAATAAAGATATTCTTGCTTCTTCAGTTTTGGAAGATGATGGACTTTCTCTTTATATAACAAATTTCAAAGAGAAAGAAAATTACAAAGTTGAAGCCAAAGTAGGTCGCTCTTTACATAAAATTCCCAATACTAAATTGGTAAGTTATATTTCTAAAGAGAATGATAGTTTATGGAAAATTAAATCAATAAACCCAATCTCTAGAATAATAAAATCAATTATTAAAACACTTCCAAATACTGAAGATATGTGTTGGTTGCCAAATGGAACAATACTAATGGGAAAAGATAATGTGCTTTATAAATTTAATCCTAGTAAAAATGTAGAGTGGATAGAAGCTACTTCATTAAAAAATTACGGTATTACAAATATTACAAGATTAGCTGTAAGTCCTGATGGCTCAAAATTGGCTTTAGTTGGAGAAGGTGGGAAAATCGAAAAAAATGATCCAACAAAAAAACTAGAACCAAAACTTGAGAACATCGCTTGGATTTCTGGCACATGGAAAGGCGAAGCATTTGGAGGAATAACGGAAGAAATTTGGAGCAAACCTTCAGGTGGTTCGATGATGGCAACATTTAAACTAATCAATGATGGTAAAGTGTCATTTTATGAAATAGAGATTATTCGCGAAGTTAAAAGCACGCTCATCTTGCAATTAAAACACTTTAACAACGACCTAAAAGGTTGGGAAACAAAAGATGAAACAGTAGATTTCCCACTTAAAGAAATTACAGCTACTAAAGTTGTTTTTGAGGGAATGACTTTCGAAAAAATTAGTAATAATGAAATGAATGTATTTGTAGATATGCACAATGATGATGGAACAACCAAAACTTTAAAGTTCAACTATATTAAAGAATAAATTACTTAAATTTAATCCACAATGAAAAAACTAATAACATTTACCTTTTGCCTTTTTTCTGTTATGTCTTTCTCGCAAACAGACCAAAAACTCTATGATATTATTGAAGCTGTTTCGGCAGAACGCATTAAAAACGATGTTAAAACTTTAGCCGACTTTGGCACTAGACATACATTAAGCGATACTGTTTCTCAAACGCGTGGTATTGGTGCTGCACGACGCTGGATTAAAAACGAGTTCGAAAACATATCTAGAGATTGTAATAATTGTCTGGAGGTATTTTATCAAAAAGATTTGATACCAAAAGGTGATAATGCGAGAATTGTTCATGATGTTTGGGTAGTTAATGTTGTGGCTATACAACGTGGTACAAAATATCCAAATCGGTTTATCATTATGAGTGGTGATATCGATTCTCGGGTTTCTGATCCAACCGATTTTACTTCGGATTCTCCTGGTGCTAACGATAATGCGTCTGGAATGGCAGGAACTATTGAAGCAGCAAGAGTTTTAAGCAATTATCAATTTGAAAGCAGTATTATTTATATTGGGCTTTCTGGTGAAGAACAAGGACTTTATGGCGGAAAAGGTTTAGCCAAATATGCACAAGACCATAATTGGGAAATCATAGGAATTTTAAATAATGATATGATTGGAAACATTAAAGGTGTAGATGGAGTTATTGATAATAGAACCTTCAGGATTTTTTCTGAACCAGTTCCTCC
>QMOV01000082.1 GCA_003650305.1 Bacteroidota bacterium
CAAGCATTAGAAGAAGAACATTAATTAATTTTTAAATATTTCAAACTATGAGTTTAGCATTATTACAAGAAGCAGCTATTAATTTTGGCCCTTTAGCAGCAATTGGAGCTGGTTTAGCCGCAATTGGTGGTGGTATTGGTGTTGGCAAAATTGGTGCAGCAGCTATGGAAGCTATGGCACGCCAACCAGAGATGCAAGGTAAACTACAAGGTTCTGCAATCGTACTTATTGCCTTTATTGAGGCAGTTGCACTTTTTGGAATTGTTGTTGCGTTTCTTGCAACCTAAAACTAAAATTAAGGTGTAACGGTTGGTTGCACCTTAATTATTTTTTTGAAGTAATTAAATTAAAATAATATTATATGGACAATCCTTTAGTTTCCCCCGAATTAGGGCTTATATTTTGGACAACACTTTCTTTTTTGATTTTGTTATTCGTTTTAGGAAAATTTGCTTGGAAACCTATTCTTGGTGCAGTTACAGATCGTGAGGAAGGTATTAAAGATGCATTAGCTTCAGCAGAAAAAGCAAAACTTGAGATGCAAAATCTTACAGCAGATAATGAGCGTATTTTAAAAGAAGCTCGTGCTGAACGTGAAACTTTACTTAAAGAAGCTCGTGAGATTAAAACGAAGCTGATTGCTGATGCTAAAGATGAGGCACAAGAACAAGCTAACAAAATGATTGAGCAAGCGCAAACAGCTATTCAAAGCGAAAAAAAAGCTGCAATGGCTGAACTTAAAAGCCATGTAGCAGGATTAGCTGTTGATATTGCAGAAAAAGTAGTAAAAGAAGAATTATCTAACAAAGATAAGCAACTAAAATTAGTTGAAGTCATGTTAAGAGAAGCGACTTTAAACTAATAAATTAATTAAAAAGACCTTTCCTTTGGAAAGGATTTAGGATAGGATTATGGCAGGAGCAAGAGCAGCAATACGTTACGCAAAAGCAGTTTTAGATTTAGCAAAAGATCAAAATACAGTTGAAGCTGTAAATAATGATATGATGCTAATAACTGAAACAGTTGAAAAAAGTAAAGACTTGAGTGATATGCTTCAAAGTCCAGTACTGCGTTCTGAAATTAAAAAATCAGCATTATTAGAAGTATTTAAAGATTCAAATGCAATAACAGTTGGTTTAATAGACACATTAATAAGTAACAAAAGAATCAATATTTTAAGCGATGTGGCTTCAACATATAATCAGTTATATAATCAATTTAGAGGCAGCGAAGTTGCAATAGTAACTACTGCAATTCCGTTATCAAAAGATTTAAAATCTAAAGTGTTGGCAAAAGCAAAAGAGCTTACAGGAAATGATGTTGTCGTTAATAATATTGTTGACGAAAGCATTATTGGAGGGTTCATTTTACGAATTGGCGACATTCAATACGATGCAAGTATTGCAAATAAATTAAATAAACTAAAAAGAGAATTTACATTAAATTAAAATAGTTTTTTGTCACATTGAGCGCAGTCGAAATGAAAACAAAAAATGAGATTTAAACATAAATAAAATGGCAGAAGTAAAACCAGCTGAAATATCAGCAATCTTAAAACAACAATTAGCAGGATTTGAAGCTTCAGCTTCATTAGATGAAGTAGGAACAGTACTAACTATTGGAGATGGTATTGCAAGAGTTTATGGATTGTCTAACGCACAATACGGAGAATTAGTAGAATTCGAAAATGGTCTTGAAGGTATAGTGCTTAACCTTGAAGAAGATAACGTAGGTGTTGTAATGTTAGGAGTTTCTAAAAACATAAAGGAAGG
Source organism: Bacteroidota bacterium (assembly GCA_003650305.1). GTDB lineage: Bacteria > Bacteroidota > Bacteroidia > Flavobacteriales > Flavobacteriaceae > PRS1. The sequence goes on from QMOV01000082.1 coordinate 1,773, forward strand.
TGGTACAGTTAAGCGTACCAATCGTATCGCCTCTATTAATGTAGGCGAAGGCATTGTTGGTCGTGTAGTTAATACTTTAGGAACTCCAATTGATGGTAAAGGACCAATCTCTGGCGAAACTTACGAAATGCCTTTAGAACGCATAGCTCCTGGAGTTATCTTTCGTGAACCAGTAACAGAACCATTACAAACAGGAATTAAAGCTATTGATGCTATGATTCCAATTGGTCGTGGACAACGCGAGTTAGTAATTGGAGATAGACAGACAGGAAAAACAACAGTTTGTATTGATACCATTTTAAATCAGAAAGAATTTTATGATGCTGGTGAACCTGTATATTGTATTTATGTGGCTATTGGACAAAAAGCATCAACAGTTGCTGGAATTGCCAAAATATTAGAAGACAGAGGAGCTTTAGCATATACAACAATAGTTGCTGCCAATGCGTCAGATCCTGCTGCAATGCAAGTATATGCCCCTTTTGCAGGAGCATCTATTGGAGAATATTTTAGAGATACTGGTCGACCAGCACTAATTGTATATGATGATTTATCCAAACAAGCAGTTGCTTATCGTGAGATATCATTATTATTACGTCGCCCACCAGGACGTGAAGCGTATCCTGGAGATGTATTCTATTTACATTCACGATTATTAGAGCGTTCGTCAAAAGTGATAAACAATGATGCTATTGCTAAAAACATGAACGATCTACCAGAATGTTTAAAACCATTAGTAAAAGGAGGAGGCTCATTAACTGCTTTGCCAATTATTGAAACACAAGCAGGAGATGTTTCTGCTTATATACCAACAAATGTAATTTCAATTACAGATGGACAAATTTTTTTAGATGGAGATTTGTTTAATTCTGGTGTTCGTCCAGCAATTAATGTAGGTATTTCTGTTTCTCGTGTTGGAGGAAATGCTCAAATTAAATCGATGAAAAAAGTTGCCGGAACATTAAAACTAGATCAAGCTCAATTTCGTGAATTGGAGGCATTTGCTAAGTTCGGATCAGATCTAGATGCAGCAACCTTAAATGTAATTGAAAAAGGAAAGCGTAACGTTGAAATTTTAAAACAAGCTCAAAACGATCCGTTTACTATTGAAGATCAAATTGCTATTATTTATGCAGGATCTAAAAATTTATTAAGAGATGTTCCCGTAAATAAAGCTAAAGAATTCGAAATAGACTACATCGAGTTTTTAAAGGCAAAGCATAACCATGTGTTGGCAACATTAAAAGCTGGAACATTAACAGATGAAGTTACAGATATATTGGAAACAGTAGCAAAAGATTTATCGGCGAAGTATAAAAACTAATTCTGAATATTGAATTCATAATTACAAAAAATGGCTAATCTAAAAGAAATACGCAATAGAATATCGTCAGTATCTTCAACGATGCAGATTACAAGTGCCATGAAAATGGTATCTGCAGCAAAGTTAAAGAAGGCACAAGACGCTATTACTGCAATGCGTCCTTATGCTAATAAATTAACCGAATTGTTACAAAGTTTAAGCGCAACTCTGGATGGAGATACCGGAAGTAAATTTGCGAATAAGCGAGACATAAATAAAGTACTTATTGTTGCAATAACATCAAATAGAGGATTGTGTGGTGGATTTAATTCTAACATTATAAAAGAATCAACGAGATTAGCTAATGAAGTTTACGCCAATCAAGAGGTGTCTTTTGTTGTTATTGGCAAAAAAGCTAATGATGTATTATCTAAAAGTTTCAATGTTGTTTCTAACAATAGTGAAGTTTTTGATGATTTAACTTTTAACAATGTAGCAGAAATTGCACAAATGTTAATGAATAAATTTGAAGAAGACGAATTTGATAAAATTGAATTGGTTTATAACAAGTTTAAAAATGCTGCAACTCAAATTATAATGATGGAGCAGTTTTTACCAATTGTTCCAGCCGAAGGAGAAGAAAACTTAAATTTAGATTATATTTTTGAACCTTCAAAAGTAGAAATTATTGAAACGCTAATTCCAAAATCCTTAAAAACACAATTATATAAAGCTGTAAGAGATTCTTTTGCAAGCGAACATGGTGCACGAATGACAGCTATGCATAAAGCAACAGACAATGCTACCGAATTAAGAGATGAATTATTGTTAACATATAATAAAGCACGCCAAGCAGCAATTACTAACGAAATCTTGGAAATTGTTGGTGGAGCCGAAGCATTGAATAATTAGGAAAACCCAAAGAATTTTTCAAATTTTCAGTAGAGCCGAAGCTTTAAATAACTAATAAATTACCTTGAAAAAGTGAATCTCTTTAAAACAATACTAAAGCCTTACTCCCTATGGCTATCGGGATTTGTAAGGCTTTTTTATGGCATAGCAATTGTTTACTATATTTATAATAGTAAAAACATAAAATATGAAGACTTTAAAAACTATATCATTTTCAATTCTAATGTTGCTTGTTATGGCAAGTTTTTCGCAATGTTCAAGCGCACAAAAGCTTCAGGATAAAGCTCCAATAACTATAGGTAAAGCCTATTGCCAGAGTTGGATAGCTGGAGTTGAAGGAGGCGGAGCAGGACTAAATATTTTTATTCCAGTAATCGATAATTCTATCATTTTGGATAGTGTTTATTTTAGAGGGAAAGCAGCAAAGCTAGAGGTTAAACAAGAAGAAAACATACTTTATGTTGGAAGATTTCCAAGTGACTTCAATCAAAAAAGAGATATTATTATGAGCAGCGATCCAAAAGCAGAATATGGTAATGAAATGCCAAATATATCTAAAAAAATCCCTTTCGAATTAAAAAATAACGAATGTGTTATTAGCTATAAAGAAGGAAAAACAACAAAATACTTTAAAGTTGATAATGTTGTAGAAAAAGACCTTGTTCCTTATCCGAGTGCTCCACCAAATAAGCAATAACTTATCTTTGGCTTACGTTAGTTAAAAACGTATTTTTAACACAACAAACAAAGACACTTGAGCGCATTTAAAACACTTTTTAAACAAACTTTTATTTATGGTTTAGCAACTGTACTACCAAGAATGTTGAGTTTTTTGTTAGTGCCCTTATATACAACTAAAGGTGTTTTGTCTTCGGTTGCCGAATATGGCAAAGTGTCTATTATCTTTTCCTACTTTGTTATTTTTAATGTGATTTTAGCCTATGGAATGGAAACCACTTTTTTTAGGTTTTTTAATAAAAAAGACGATAAAAACAAGGTCATAGGCACTTCGGTAATATCTTTAATAGTTACGTCTTTAAGCTTTTTTGTTTTAGCATTAGTATTTCAGAATCAAATAGCAAATTTTACTGATATTAATGTAAAGTATATTAATTTAGTTATCTGGATTTTGCTTTTAGACGCTTTGGTAATTATTCCTTTTGCTTGGTTACGAGCTAATGAAAAACCAATGCGATATGCAGTTATTAAAATCCTAAATGTGGTTATTAATTTAGGCTTGAATATATTCTTCTTATTAGCTTTAAAAGATTTAGCGTCCAATGGTTCGGTGTTCGATAGTATTTACAAACCAAACTTTGAAATTAATTACATATTTATAGCTAATCTAATTGCAAGTGCTGTTACATTATTGCTAATGTTTAGGTTTTATGTAAAGATTAAATATGTATTTAATTCAACGTTATGGAAAGCAATGTTTCGTTATGCATTTCCTATTTTAATTGCAGGAATAGCGTTTTCAATTAATGAAACTTTCGACAGGATTTTACTTAAAGAATTGTTACCTGCAGATATTGCTGAAACTGAAATAGGAATGTATTCTGCATGCTATAAAATTGCATTATTTATGACATTATTTGCAGCAGCCTATAGGCTTGGCATAGAGCCTTTCTTTTTTAGTCATGCAAAAACCGAAAGCCCTCAAAGAAATTATGCAAGAATATTAGAGTTTTTTGTAGCTTTTGGTTCTCTAATTCTTTTAACAGTTGTTGTTTTTGCAGATGTATTAAAGCCATATATTGTAAGAAGCGAAGCGTATTGGGAAGCCATGTGGATTGTTCCTATTATTTTAATAGCCAACTTTTGTTTAGGCATTTATCATAACCTTTCGGTTTGGTATAAAATTACAGACAGGACAAAATTTGGTGCTTATATTTCAGTATTTGGAGCATTTATAACCTTGGCAATAAATATTATATTTATTAAAACCTATGGTTATAAAGCTTCTGCAATTGCAACATTAGCGGCTTATGCAACAATGATGCTTTTATCGTATTACTTCGGAAGAAAATATTATCCGATACCATATAACTTAAAAAAAATAGGATTGTATTTTAGCGTATCCATAATATTTTCGATATTATCATTCTATTATTTTAGAGAAGATTATGTGATAGGCACAACACTATTAATCGTTTTTTTAATATTCATTTTCTTTTCTGAAAAGAATCAATTAAAACAAATATTAAAAGCATAAAATGTCATGCTGTACTCAGTCGAAGCATCTTAACATAATCAAAATGAAAATAAAAATCATCAACAAATCATCACATAAATTACCGCATTACGAAACCATTGCTTCAGCAGGAATGGATTTACGTGCTAATTTAAAAGACACAATGACTTTAAAGTCATTGGAGAGAGTAATTATAAAAACAGGACTGTTTATAGAATTACCGATTGGTTTTGAAGCACAAGTACGACCAAGAAGCGGTTTGGCAGTTAAGAAAGGCATAACAGTTATAAATGCTCCAGGAACTATTGATGCAGATTATAGAGGTGAAATTGGCGTAATTCTTGTAAACTTATCTAAAGAAGATTTTACTATTGAAAATGGAGAACGTGTAGCGCAATTAATAATTGCAAAACACGAACGAGCAGAATGGATTGAAGCAGAAACATTATCTGAAACCTCTCGTGGTGAAGGAGGTTTTGGGAGTACAGGAACAAAATAAATTCCTGCGAAGGTAGGAATCTCACAATCTACTTATTTGTTAAAAAGAACTTAATTTAAACCAACTAATTGATAAAAACCTTTAATTTGAGTTTAAACAGCTAAATGCAAACTAAAATTTATATCATAATTTTTTTCTTCGGATTGTTATTCTTTCCGCAGCTTAACTTTGCACAAGTAGATTTTAACAAAACACCAGATGATGATTTAGGTAATATTGAAGACAAGTATCAAGAATATTTCTTTGAAGCTCTAAAACAAAAGGGAATAGAGAATTACAACAGGTCTATTAAAGCACTTTTAAAATGCATTGAATTAGACGATTCTGAATCTGTTGTATATTTTGAGTTAGGCAAAAATTATATTCAGCTAAAAAACTTTGGTGATGCAGAAAAAGCACTAAAAAAAGCAATTTCTAAAGAGCCAGAAAACGAATGGTATCTCGACGAGCTTTACGGCGTATACTATGAGTTAAACGACTTTGATAAAGCTTTAAAAACAGTTAAACAATTAGTAAAATTTCATCCAGATTATAAAGAAGATTTAGCGTCGTTATATTTTAGAAATAAAAAGTATAAAGCTGCATTAAAAGTATTAGACGATTTAGACCGTGAATTTGGGGGATCAAAATCAAGAGATTATATACGAAACCAAATTTATAATGCAACTGGAAGAGATAAGGATAGAATTGAATATTTAGAAGAACGTGTAGAAAATAATCCAACTCAAGAAACTAATTACTTGTCACTTATTTATCGATATAGCGAAACAGGCAACATAAAAAAAGCTTACGAAACTGCTTTAAAACTACTTCAGCAAAAGCCAAACTCACAGTTAGTTCATTTAGCATTATACAAATTTTATTTAGATGATAACAAACCTGAAGAAGCAATATCTTCAATGAAAATTGTACTTAAGAGCACAAAGATTAAACAAGAAGCCAAAGCTAAAGTATTAAACGACTTTGTGAAATTTGTTCAGAGCAATCCTCAATATGAAAATGAGCTGATAGAAGTTACATCAATGGTCGCATTAACCGAAGGATGGAAATCTCATACAGAATTAGCACAGTATTATTTAAAAAAAGGAGACAAAGTTCAGGCTCTAAAATATTACCAAACAGCTTACGAAAAAGAAAGCAATAATTTTGAGATTATTAAAAACATCCTTTTACTCCAAATAGATTTAAAACAATACATTGATGTTATAATATTCAGTAATGAAAATCTAGAAATTTATCCTTCTCAACCCATTTTATATTTGGTTAATGGTATTGCAAATAACCAATTAAATCACCCTAAAAAAGCAATTAATATTTTAGAAACTGGAGTAGATTATGTAATTGACAATATAAAAATGGAAGCAGATTTTTATACGCAATTAAGCATGGCATACAAATTGGATAATAATATTACTAAATCTCAAACGTTTGCTAAAAAAGCAGAACAATTATTAATAAAACAATAATGAAGGCATTTAAAATATTATTTGTAATTCTATTTTTGGTTGGTTGTAAATCGACAAAGAATATTTCATCTACAAGCGAGCCTAACAAAAAATTATCTTCAAAACAAATCATTAAAGAACACTTTAAACAAGAAGCAAAATTTAAAACACTTCAATCTAGAGTAAAAGTAGAATATATTCAAGGCAATAAATCTCAAGCGCATACCATTAGCTTAAGAATAGAAAAAGATAAGACGATTTGGATTAGTTCTTTTTTAAATGTAATTAGAGTTAAAATTACTCCAGAAAAAGTGGGTTATTATAATAAGTTAGATAACACTTATTTTGAAGGCGATTTTTCATTAATTAGTGATTTATTAGGCATAGAGATTAATTTTAATAAAGCACAAAATTTGCTTTTAGGAGAAGCTTTATTCGATTTAAATAATGAAATGTATGATGCAGATATACATGAGTCTTCTTATCTTTTACAACCTAAAACCCAAAGTGCATTATTGGAGATTTTCTTTTTGTTAAGCCCAAAACATTTTAAAATGGATTCTCAACAATTGTCACAACCGTTAAAAAGAAGAATGCTTCAAATAGATTATGAAAATTATCAAAAAGTAGAAAAGCAAATTTTGCCACAACACATTAAAATTATTGCTTTAGAAAACGAAGAAGAAACGATTATTAATATGGTGTTTAAATCCATTCATCTAAATAGAGATTTAAGATTTCCGTTTCGTATTCCTTCAGGATTTGAAGAAATTGTTATTAGATGATAAGGTTTAATCAACTTAAATATTGGTTTTTTTTACTATTAATAATTAGTAGTACTTCATTACAGGCTCAAAGTAAAAAGCAACAGGAACTAGAGAATAGAAAGCAAGAAATTCAAAAAGAAATACAACAAATAAACACATTGTTATTTCAAGGCAAGAGTGAGCAGAAATCTGTTTTGTCAAGTGTCGAAAACTTAAACTACAAAATAGCAGTTAGGCAAAACTTAATTAGTATTACTAACCAACAAGCTAATTTGCTTACAAGAGAAATTAATAACAATCAAAAGAATATTACCAAATTACGAGATAAATTAAAATTGCTAAAAGAAGAATATGCTGCTATGGTTGTAAAATCTTATAAGAGCAAATCCGAGCAAAGCAAAGTAATGTTTTTATTATCATCCATTAACTTTCAGCAAGCCTATAAACGCTTACAATATATTAAGCAATATGCAGAGCATCAAAAAAAAAGGGGAGAAGAAATAAAGGTTAAAACCCTCGAGCTTCAAGAGTTGAATAAAGACTTGTTAAAACAAAAAAGAGACAAGCAAAAGCTAATTGACGAAAATAGATTAGCGAAAAATGAACTTGAAAAAGAGCGAGCGCAACATAAAATCTTGATGGCTTCAATTAAAAAAGATTTAAATAAATATACATCTCAAATAAGGACCAAACAAAAAGAAGCTGATAAAATTGACAAGGAGATTGAAAAAATTATTAGAGAAGCCATGGCAAGCTCAAATAAAAAAGCTGGACAATCTACATCTTCTACAACATTTGCCTTAACTGCTGAAGATAAAATTTTGGCAGCTAATTTTACATCTAACAAAGGGAGATTACCTTGGCCAGTTGAAAAAGGTGTTGTAAAAGTACGCTATGGTACACAGCGTTCACCAATAGATAGATCCATTCCAATAAAGAGTAATGGTGTGCGCATTTTAACAAATAAAAATGAAAAAGTAAGAGCTGTTTTTAATGGGACAGTTATGTCAATAATGACTCCTAAAAACGGGAATAATACAGTGCTTATTCGTCATGGCAACTACATTACAATCTATAAAAATCTATCAAAAATATTTGTAGAAAAAGGCGATAAAATAATTACTAAAGAAAATATAGGAGAAGTATTAACTAACAGAGCTTCTGGCGAAACTATTTTGAGTTTTGTAATTTATAAAGAAGGGAAAACTCAAAATCCAGCACATTGGATTTATAAGATGAATTAGTAAAATTTAATTACACTTTCACAACAATATATCCTTTTCTGGTTTTCTTGTAATGACGACCATTCCAAAAGTAATAATGCTTTCCTTTGATAACAATAATTTTATGATGTTTTGGAGCAATTTTAATCACCTTAACATTTGGCGATTGTACAGTTACTCTAGTTGCGCATGATGTAAACGTCATTGCAAAAATAAATCCGATAATAATAAATAAAGTTCTCATAGTACTTGGGTTTTATAA
>QMOV01000083.1 GCA_003650305.1 Bacteroidota bacterium
AAAGTACCTTTTAAAAGTCAGGTTAAATTAAAAGTGTTTTACGAAGGCGAACAATTGAAAAAGTATTATATAGCAGATTTTATTTGTTACGGTAAAATTATTTTGGAAATAAAATCAGTAAGTCAAGTGCCTGTTGTATTTTATGCTCAAATAAAAAACTATTTATCTGCAACTAAAATGGAATTAGGGATGTTGATTAATTTTGGTCAATCATCCTTAACTTATAAAAGAATAATTAACTCAAATAATTTACGATAGCTTAATTCGATAAATTCGTTTTAATTCGCATAAATTTGTAGCAATATGTTAGACAACAACCAATTATTACGTTTTACAACCGCAGGCAGTGTAGATGATGGGAAAAGCACATTAATTGGGCGCTTGCTATACGATTCGAAATCCATTTTTGAAGACCAGCTTAAGGCTATAGAAAACACAAGTAAAAAGAAAGGTCATAATGGAGTAGATTTAGCGCTGTTTACAGATGGTTTGCGTGATGAGCGTGAACAAGGCATTACGATTGATGTGGCCTATAGATATTTTACAACACCAAAACGTAAATTTATTATTGCAGACACACCAGGACATATTCAATATACACGTAATATGGTTACAGGAGCTTCAACAGCAAATGTGGCCATTATTTTGGTGGATGCTCGTCATGGTGTTATTGAGCAAACCAAGAGGCATGCTTTTATTGCTTCCTTATTACAAATCCCACATATAATTGTTTGTATTAACAAAATGGATTTAGTGGATTATTCAGAAGAGGCTTATAATAAAGCGATTAATCAGTTCGAAGAAATTTCTTCAAAAATGTTAGTTACAGATGTGCGATTTATACCAATTAGTGCGTTAGAAGGAGATAATGTTGTAAATCGTTCAAAAAGAATGGATTGGTATCAAGGCTCACCTTTATTGCATATGTTGGAGACAATGCATATAAGTAGTGATATTAATAAAGTTGACGCACGTTTTCCAGTACAAACAGTTTTAAGACCACAAAATGAAACACATCGTGATTTTCGAGGTTATGCAGGTAGAATAGCAAGTGGTGTTTTTAGAAAAGGAGATGAAATTACAATAATGCCTTCTGGATTTACTTCAAAAATAAAGAGTATAGACACATTTGATAAATCATTAAACGAAGCCTTTGCGCCAATGTCTGTTTCTATTACCCTTGAAGATGATATTGATATTAGTCGAGGCGATATGATTGTGCGATCCAACAATAAACCTGAAGCTTCTCAAGACATTGAGGTGATGCTGTGTTGGCTGAATAATGATGCAGCAAAGCCAAGAGCTAAATATGCGATTCGTCATACAACTAACGAGCAAAAAGCAATGATAAAAGAGGTGGTTTATAAAATAGATATTAATACCTTAGGAAGAAATAATGAAGATAAAAATCTTGGCATTAATGATATTGCAAAGGTTAAAATAAGAACCACAAAACCGCTAATGGTAGATTCCTATAGAGAAAACCGAACTACAGGCAGCATTATTTTGGTAGATGATACCACCAATGAAACCGTAGCTGCTGGGATGATTGTTTAATGCTTAATTAAAAAAAATAAAGATGAAAAAAGTATTTTTAGTATTATTATTAGTTACTACAGTTTCATGTAAAAAGGAAAATAAGGATAAAGTAAAGCTGCCAGTAGTTGAACAAAAAGATTTTTTCACATTAACAATAAATGCTATTATTGAAAATGATGATGAATTTAGTTTGTTTTTTTTAGAAGAAGGGCAAATAAATATCACTAAAAAGAACTCAGTTACAGTAAATGTTTTAGGTTCATCTGAGCCACAAGAATTAATTTTTACGATTAAAGACGAGGTGTTGCCGACTAAACTTTTTTTAAGATTTTGGTATGGTCAAAAAGCACAAAAAATAACCTTTTTAATTACATACCTATCTTATGGAGAAAACTCTTTTATAATTGAAAAAGATAAGTTTTTTCAATTTTTTATACCAAATAAGTATATTGAATTTGATAAAGAAAATTTTATAGCGACTGCAAAAGAAGTAGGTGGAGAATATAAGCCGAGATTTGGTTCTAGAACTGTTTTAATTGATAAAATATTTTATGCATTTTGATAAATCATAAAACCATTAATGGTAGATTTGTATAGAGAAAACAGAACCACAGGAAGTATTATTTTAGTAGACTATGCTACCAATGAAACAGTTGCTGCTGGCATGATTATTTAAAAAAATTAAAAATGAAAAAGTTAATAAAAGATGGAGTCTCAGATGTTTTTTCTTGGGCTAATTTAAAAGTTGAGAAACTAAATGAGAAAGAAAAAGTTATTGAATTAATAAAAAAGCTATATCCAGTTTTAACAGATCGGAAATTAGTTAGATTTGGACCAAAGGGAGACGGAGGATATTTGATTCCAGACGATATTGATGGAATTGAAGCATGTTTTTCGCCTGGTGTAGGAAATTTAAGTGGGTTTGAAAAGGATTGTTTTAAGAATGGTATGGAGGTTTTTCTAGCCGATAAATCTGTGAATTCTCCTGAAGGGAATAATGACGAATTCAATTTTATTAAGAAATTTATTGGACCAATTTCTAATGACAGTTATATTACAATGGACGATTGGGTTTTGTCTAGTTTAAATAGCAAAAATTCAGATTTGTTATTACAAATGGATATAGAGGGATATGAATATTCAACAATACTCAATATGTCTAATGCTTTATTAAAGAGGTTTAGGATTGTAGTCATAGAATTTCATTCACTTAATAAGTTATGGGATAAAGAATTTTTTAATATCGTATCTCTCGTATTTGAAAAATTGTTACACCACCATACCTGCCTTCACATTCATCCAAATAATTGTTGTGGTATAAGTAATTTAAAAGGAATTGAAATCCCAAAAGTTGCGGAATTCACATTCATCAGAAATAATAGAATTAATAAAAGAGAACCCCAAATTAATTTCCCACATCTATTAGACTTTGATTGTGTTGAAGAAAAGAAAACTATTGTACTTCCAAAGGCATGGTATAGTGTGAATAATAATTAAAGCAATCTTTATTCATTACGTTGTCATAAATAAAAAGCAAAACATGTTTAATAGGTTTTAATACTAAAATAATATTAATAACAGGATAGTAAATATTGAGATTAAAAGGTAAGGATAAAAATTTCATGGAGCTTTTAAAAACAAGCACAAGGAACAGTAATAAATAAATGAGTTATAATGGCAAAGGCTAGAGACGAAAACTTTAAGGAGCTCATTAAAGGCGGTACTATTTCACTTGTTTTAAAAGTGACAGGAATGTTTTTTGGTTATGTAATAATGCTGTTTATTACTAAATATTATGGAGCAGAAGAATGGGGAATTTACTCACTGTGTTTAACTATTTTAAGTGTTGCTCTTTTATTACCTAGATTTGGTTTTGATAGTTCTTTGGTAAGAATTATTGCTGAATTAAATGTAGAAAATAAGCAAAATCAGATTTATGGAGTTTTGTTTAAATCCATAATAATATCAGTAGTGTTATCGTTGGCTGTTATTGCTATTGTAATATTGTCTTCAGATTTATTAGTTTCTAAAGTAATAAAGCAGCAAGAGATGATTTATTACTTTAAAATAATAAATATAGCTGTCATTCCAATGGTTTTGTTAACCATATTTACTGCTGTATTTCAAGCGCTAAAAAACACAACTCTTTTTATGTTATTTCAAACTACACTAATCAATGTAGTATTCTTTGTTCTTTTACTTATTTATCACTCGCTTGAAATAGATTTAAAGACTTTTAATTTATATGTAATATCTGTTGTTATAGTATTATTGCTGTCTTTTTTGTTTTTATTTAAAACGTTCAAATCACTTAATAAGAATGCAATTATTACTGAAGAAAGATCAAAATATACATTTTCCAAAATTTGTAATGTATCTTTTCCAATGATGATGTCAAGTTCATTTGTGTTACTTATGGGTTGGTCAGATATTTTCATGTTATCATATTATAAAACAGCTACAGATATTGGTATTTATAATTCTACTCTAAAGCTAGCAGCTTTATCCAGTATTACTTTAATGGCGGTAAACGCTATTGCAACACCAAAATTTGTTGAATTTTATGCCAGTAGAAATATTGTAGGATTAGAGGATTTAGTTAAAAAATCTACCAAAATGATTTTCTTAAGCTCTTTACCAATTCTTTTAATTCTTATTATATTCTCAAAACCTATTCTTGGGTTTTTTGGAGATGAATTTAGATTAGGTTACTTAGCATTAATATATCTCTGTATTTCAAGATTTGTTAACGCCATTTCAGGCTCTGTTGGTTATATAATGCAAATGACAGATCAGCAACAAACATTTCAAAATATATTGATAATCGCGTTTGCTATTAACTTGGTGTTAAACTATTTATTAATACCAAAATATAGCTATGATGGTGCTGCAATTGCAAGTAGTTTGTCTATGGTTTTTTGGAATATAGCTTTGGTGTTTATTATTAAAATAAAACTAGGTTTTTGGACTTTTTATAACCCTTTCGGAAAGAATTAAGGATATAAAATTATTTCCAACCATCTAAGTCTCGATTTAATAAACCTTCTAAATTCATAATGTCTTGTTGGAAAGCACGTAATAGATAGCTATAGGCTTCGTTACCCATTTTAGGTTTGCTAGAATTCTTAAAAAGAATTTTGTTTTGTAAAAAATATTTGAGTCTATTTGGCGTAAAGCGCCTTATAAAGTTAAACTTGGTTCTATGCCTCAATAAGGTTTTTGATAATTTACCATTTGGAGACTTATAAACATTATATACCTTATCAAAATCGACTTCATTTTTATTGAAATCTGAAATCTCTAAAAATTCTAAAACAGAAGACATTCCTTTTTTAGTGTCTTCAAAAAATTCCTCATAAATAATAACTTTAATATTTTCTTTGTCAAATACATCGTAATAAGAATTAACTTGTGGATAGTACATCCCTAGCTCTTTGTAAAGCATTACTTTACCGTCTCCCCAAACTTTTGGATGTGTATTTTCGTCTCTTTTTAAAGCCTTAAAAAAATCATCTTCTTTTTCAACACCACTTTTAATGTTCATTAAATAATGAGAGAATGCACGATTAATAGGGTTTCTTAAAATAATAAGAATTTTTGATTCTGGAAAATCGGAATAAATTTTTTGAGATGAATTTGTATCCCACAAATATGAAGGACTTGCATCACCTATAATTTTATATTTATAGGAATTTTTATAAAGAGAAAAGTAATTGTCCTGATCTTTAATTATTTTATTATGATAAAATACATTTTCTTTAGGTTTTTTATAAACTAAAGAATCTTCAGATTCAATAGCTGCATAATAATTAGGCTCTTTTACATTAGGGAAATAAACATCAGGATGTTGATTTAAATAATTATAAAGTGATGTGGTGCCTGATTTTGCGGCTCCAACAATAAAAAGGTTTATGTTTGGTTTTTGTGGCATAAGGGGATATAGTTTATAAAGTCAAAGATATTATCAATTAAGAAAGATCAAATTATTCAGTAACAAATATATATCTTTAAGGCATAAGCAAAGATAAATTTCAAAATCTTTAAGAATAAAATATATTTAATGAAGTTCACAATAATTACAGCAACTTTTAATAGTGAAAAAACAATTGCTAGAACATTAGATTCTCTACTCTATCAAACTTATTTAAACTTTGAGTATATAGTTGTTGATGGAAAGTCATTAGACAACACAATGGAAATTATTAAGTCTTATGAAAACAAATTTAAAGATAAAGGAATTCCCTATCAATGGATTTCTGAAAAGGATTCAGGGATATATGATGCATGGAATAAAGGGTTGGCATTAGCAAAAGGCAATTGGATATCCTTCCTAGGGTCTGATGATTATTATGTTAATAATGCCATAGAAGCTTATAATGAATTATTATCCAAAAGAAAAAAAGAACAAATAGATTTATTGTATTCAAATGCAAAAGTTATTGCTGGTGATAAGGAGATAAGAACGATAAAAGGAATATGGTCATGGAATGTTTTTAGAAGAAAAATGAATATAGCTCATGTTGGATCTTTTCATAGCAGAAACTACTTCGATAAATATGGAATGTTTAATGAATCATTTAAAATTGCAGGAGATTATGAGCTATTACTTAGATCTAAAGAAAATTTAAGAACTTTTAAATTAGAATTAATAACTGTATTTATGGAAATGGGTGGCGTTAGCAATATTCAGATTAGAAAAGTTTTTAAAGAAACAATACGAGCTAAACACAACACAGCACAAGTTAATATTTTTTTATGTTATATTGATTACAGTTTAGAATTTGTTAAATATTGGATTAAGAAACTATTAGAAAAATTTAATATTTTCATTTGAAGAGAATTAGAGAAATTACTATAATCTATGTATACAAAAACAATTCTATTTATTCACCAATCTTCAGAGTTGTATGGCTCAGATAAAACATTATTTTACCTTGCTCGCGAAGTTAATAATAATCCTAATTTTAACGCAATCGTTGTTATTCCAAATAATGGACCATTGAAGGAATTACTAGAAAACAATAATATAAAAGTAATAATTTCTCCAATAGTGAAAGTTTCCAGAAGTATGTTTACGATTAAAAATATATTTCGCCTACCGTTTATTATTTATTCGGCAACTCGAAAGTTAAATAAAGCTTTAAAGAACACTAAAATTGATATAGTACATTCTAATACACTTGCAGTTTTGGTTGGAGCATTTTATTCAAAACAAAACAAAATAAAGCACATATGGCATGTTCATGAAATAATTTCAAAACCAAAAATAGTTAGTAAACTATTTCCAATGATAGTCAATTATTTTTCTAAGATTGTGATTTATAATTCAAATGCAACTAAAACCTCCTTGAGTGATAAACATAAAAGGTTGGCAAGTAAATCTGTGACTATTCTTAATGGGTTAAACAGAGATGAAAAATTAACACCTATTTCAGAAATTAGAAGAATTAGAAATGAAGTTTTTAAATTTGAAGAAAAAAATATAGTATTAGGACTAGTGGGAAGAATTAACAACTGGAAGGGTCATCATTTATTGCTTGATAGTTTTAAGAGACTCATAGAAGAATTTGATAATATTAAATTAGTTTTTATAGGTTCTGCACCCGCTGGTCAAGAAAATTTGGTTAAAGAATTACAAGAAAAGATTAGTTTATATAACCTTCAAGGTGCTTGTAAAATAATTCCATTTCAAAAAGACATATGGAAAATTTGGGATAGTATAAATGTAGCCGTAATACCCTCAACCGAACCCGAGCCCTTTGGTTTAGTCGCTTTAGAAGCAATGTTAGCTAGTAAGGCTGTTGTAGCTGCAAACCATGGAGGTTTAAAAGAAATAGTAGAAAATGAAATAACGGGATTATTATTTGAACCAAGCAATAAAGAAGATTTAATAAAAAAAATTAAAAAACTAATAGTTGATAAACAAATTTCTAACTCACTTGGGAACAGAGGTTATGAAAGAGCAATAAAAGAATTTTCATTAGACAAATATTGCTCTAATTTTTTTAAAATTTATGAAATTTAAAATAAAATTTGTCACTGTATCAAAATTTGTAAAAGAAATTAATAATGATTATAAAAAAAGAAGTATTATATAAATGGATGTTGTCTATATTATTATTTTTACCAGTAGCTGTTGCTTCTGTAGAAATAAATGTTGTTGTTAGTTTATTTTTATTTGGAGCTGTTTTTTTAGATCAACAAAATAAATTTTCAATATCATTAATAAATTCTATCTTTCCACTTATTTTAATTTTGATAATTGCAAGTATTTCTTCTTTTTTTTACCCAAGTACTCTATATGACAATATTAAAGATTCTTTCTTTTTATTAAAACCCGTATTGTTTATATTATTAGGATATATTCTTATAAGTAAAATAAATAATAAAGATTTCATTTTTAAAGTCATCATTTACATGGCTGTTTTTTTCGCGATTATACATTTAATCGAAGTATTTATTTTTTTATTAGACCACCCGTTTAATGTTAACAGGATAAGGGGTGAAACAGGTTTGTCTAATGACCTAGAATTATTTGCTATTGTTTTTCTAATTGTTAATAAAAAAGGAAAATACTTTTCCATAAGGTTAAATTATTCTAAGTTTATTAAAATCTTACTTTACTGTTCTTTTATACTCTATTTTTCTAGAACAATGTTGGTTGCCTTATTTATATTAATATTTGCAATAAATGGTTATACAAAATTCACAAGAAAAGGAGTCATATATATATTTCTGTTTTTATTCCTTATAATAATGTTTTATATGTTTCTGAATAGCATTGACATAAGTTCTGAAAATGTTGGAATTGAAGGGTTTTTATATAAAATTAAAATGGCTCCCGCAGAAATATTTTACCCTTCAAATAGTATAGATATAAAAGACCATGCAAATTTATGGGAACATTGGCGAGCTTATGAAGCTCTAAAAGCATTAGAACAATTAGTTGAAACAAAATATATGCTAGGCTTATTTTTCGGAAAAGGCTTGGGCTCTCTTGTAGATTTAGGATTTATTGCACCCCTTAATTCGGAAGGCATGCAATTTATTCCTAAAATACATAATGGTTATATTAATATTATGTTTAAAACAGGAATTCTAGGCTTATTATTCTACTTCATATTTCTTTCATACCTTTATTTACAGTCTTATATGAAGGCATTAAATATAAAGGTTTTATTTATTAATAATCTAATATCTGGAATTGGTATTTATTTTGCCTTTACTACACTAATTGTTTCAGGCATTTATAATCAAAGTGATATTTCAGCAATAATTTTAGGGGTATTTCTGTCTCTAAAGAGTTATTATAATCAAAACATTGTGTATGAAAATAGCAATATTAGGCACTAGAGGGATTCCAAATCACCATGGAGGCTTTGAACAATTTGCTGAGTTTTTTTCAGTTTATCTAGCGAAAAACAATCACGATGTTTATGTTTATAATTCTAGTAGTCATCCATATCAAGATAAACAATATAAGGGAGTAAAAATTATACATTGTAGTGATCCTGAAGATAAAGTTGGAACAATTGGTCAATTTATTTATGATTTAAATTGTATTTTAGATTCAAGGAAGCGTAAATTTGATATTTTACTTCAATTAGGTTATACTAGTAACTCTATTTGGGGGAAACTACTACCTAAGAGTTCAATAGTTATAACCAACATGGATGGGCTAGAATGGAAAAGAGCGAAGTACAGTAAGCCTGTTCAAAGATTTTTAAAATATGCTGAAAAAAGAGCAATTAAAACAAGCAACTATTTAGTTTCTGATTCAATAGGAATTCAAAAGTATTTAAAGGAGGAGTATAAAGTAGAATCTAATTATATTGCTTATGGAGCAACAGTTTTTAAAGACCCAGATATTAGTGTTTTAAAAGAATACAATTTAAAACCCTACACTTATAATATGCTTATTGCTAGATTGGAGCCTGAAAACAATATTGAAATTATATTGGATGGTGTAGCGTTAGCAAATAAAAACACACCCTTTTTGGTGGTAGGCAAACACAATACTAATAAGTTTGGAAATTACCTTAAAAAGAAGTTTAGAGACACAAATATTATTTTCATTGGAGGGATTTATAATTTAAACCACCTAAATAATTTAAGATATTATTCAAATCTTTATTTTCATGGGCATTCAGTAGGGGGAACAAACCCATCTCTTCTTGAAGCAATGGCATCAAATGCATTATTAATTGCTCATAATAATACATTTAATAAATCAATACTAAGAAACAATGCGTTTTATTTTAAGAATAAAATGCATGTTAAAAACTATATTGAAACAGTTAATAAATCAGAGCATCAAACAAAATTGGAGAACTGTTTTAATACAATAAAGACAGAATTTAGCTGGGAACTAATTAACAAAAAATATTTAAACTATTTTAATGAATGTTGTTTCAAACATAAACAAAGAACTTAATAAGCCAGAGTTTTTCCCTAGGCTTATAGCACTAGTTCTTTCAACTTTATTAATTGGGTTTGCACCAAGTAGTATTGCATTAGGAGTTTTGTCTTTTTTTTCTTTATGGTATACAATTGTGAGTAAACGAAAAATCAAATTACAATTTGAACTATTAATACCTATTTCTATCTATGTATTGTTTGTATTAACATTGTTTTGGACAATCAATATAGATTTAACGATTAAGGGCTTAGAGAGAACAATAAGTTTATGTGTTGTGCCAATAATTTTTTTAATACTTCCTAAGTTCAATCTTGATAGAACAAAGCTAGTTTTAGAATACTTTACAAAGGCAAATTTA
>QMOV01000084.1 GCA_003650305.1 Bacteroidota bacterium
ATGCTATTGATGGTTTAGGAAACTTACCTAAAGCTGGAGAAGATGGTCTTCCAATACATAGAGAAGCGCCAAAATTTGAAGATTTATCAACATCTACTGAAGTTTTATTTACAGGTATTAAAGTAATCGATCTTATAGAGCCTTATG
Source organism: Bacteroidota bacterium (assembly GCA_003650305.1). Lineage (GTDB taxonomy): Bacteria > Bacteroidota > Bacteroidia > Flavobacteriales > Flavobacteriaceae > PRS1. Next base: position 148 of record QMOV01000084.1, read on the forward strand.
CTAAAGGTGGTAAAATTGGTTTGTTTGGTGGTGCAGGAGTAGGTAAAACAGTATTGTTAATGGAGTTGATTAATAATATTGCAAAAGGACATGGAGGACTTTCGGTTTTTGCAGGAGTTGGAGAAAGAACACGTGAAGGAAACGATTTGCTTCGTGAGATGTTAGAATCTGGAATTATACGATATGGTGACGACTTTATGCATTCTATGGAAGAAGGCGGTTGGGATCTTCAAAAAGTAGATAAAACTGTTATGAAAGAATCTAAAGCAACTTTTGTTTTCGGGCAAATGAATGAACCTCCTGGGGCACGTGCTCGTGTAGCATTGTCAGGATTAACTATTGCTGAATATTTTCGTGATGGTGGTGCAGATGGACAAGGAAAAGATGTATTATTCTTTGTAGATAACATTTTCCGTTTTACCCAAGCTGGTTCAGAAGTGTCTGCACTACTTGGTCGTATGCCTTCGGCAGTAGGTTATCAACCTACATTAGCAACCGAAATGGGTGCAATGCAAGAACGTATTACTTCAACTAAAAAAGGGTCTATTACATCTGTACAAGCGGTTTACGTGCCTGCAGATGATTTAACAGATCCTGCACCAGCAACAACTTTCGCGCATTTAGATGCAACAACAGTATTATCTCGTAAAATTACAGAACTTGGTATTTATCCTGCAGTAGATCCATTAGATTCTACATCAAGAATTTTAACAGCTGATATTTTAGGAGATGAGCATTACACTTGTGCGCAACGCGTAAAAGAATTGTTACAACATTATAAAGAATTACAAGATATTATTGCTATTCTTGGTATGGAAGAATTATCTGAAGAAGACAAATTAGCTGTAGGACGTGCTCGTCGTGTACAACGTTTCTTATCTCAACCATTTCATGTGGCAGAACAATTTACAGGCATACCAGGTTGTTTAGTTGATATTAAAGAAACTATTAAAGGATTTAATATGATTATGGATGGTGAATTAGATCATTTACCAGAAGCAGCATTTAACCTAAAAGGCACTATTGAAGAGGCTATTGAAGCAGGAGAGAAAATGTTGGCTGAAGTATAAACTAGCAAACAGTTGGCAGTAAAGCAACTAATAATGAATAACATGTATATAGAAATTGTAACACCTGAAGCCACATTATTTAACGGAGAAGTAACATCTGTTGCTGTCCCTGGTGTAAATGGTGAATTTGAAATGCTTAACAATCACGCTCCTATTGTATCTATATTAAAGAAAGGACATGTGAAGATTTTTGGTGAAATTCAACTCGATGAAGATGTTGAAGATAAATTTGTTAAAGGCAATGATAGAGGAATGTGGTTAGCAATAAATTCAGGAACTATTGAATTAAAAGACAATAAAATAATTGTATTAGCAGATTAATACAACTACATATAAATATATAAAAACGCGAAGTAAATACTTCGCGTTTTTTGTTTCATAAGATTAAGTTACAAAATTAAATATAATACCGAAGCTATTGCGCCTCCAATTAAGGGTCCAACAACTGGAATCCAAGCATAACTCCAATCACTATTTCTTTTAAATTTTATTGGTAAAATTGTATATATAATTCGTGGTCCTAAATCTCTCGCAGGATTTATAGCATAACCTGTTAATCCGCCCAAACTTAAACCAATAACCCATACCACAAAAGCAACAGGAATTGCTCCTAAAGAACCTAATCCAAAATTAATTGCTTCCTCCGAACCAATACTTAATTCTGGCCCTGCTATATATAATACCGCAAAAATTAACACAAAAGTTCCAACAACTTCAGTTAAAAAGTTTCTTGGAAAATTTCGTATCGCAGGAGCAGTACAAAATGTTGCTTTTATTGCTTCCTTATCATCTGTAATTTTATAATGATCTTTATAAATAAGCCAAACAACAAATGATCCTGTCATTGCTCCAATAAATTGTGCAAATATATATGGCATCACGTCAACCCAATCAAACAAACCTGCAACTGCCAAAGAAACTGTAACAGCTGGGTTTAAATGGGCTCCACTATATGGTCCTGCGACTAACACTCCAACATATACAGCTAATCCCCAAGCTGTGGTAATTACCATCCACCCAGAATCGTTAGCTTTAGTGTCTTTTAATACAATATTAGCAACGACACCATTACCTAATAGCAATAATAAAAAGGTTCCTAAAATTTCAGCTATAAATGCAGACATAATTTGGTTTTAATGTTATTCAATCCAATTGGCACTTCTTGAAACTGCTTTATGCCATTGTTTTAGTAATTCTTTTACTTTTTTTACTTCCATCTCTGGATTAAAAATTTTATTAATAGACCATTGGGTTTTTAATTCTTCTATACTTTTCCAAAAGCCAATACTTAATCCTGCTAAATACGCAGCTCCAAGTGCTGTGATTTCTTGAACATTTGGTCTTACAACTGGGAATCCAAAAATATCTGTTTGAAATTGTAATAAAAGATTATTAGCAGTCGCTCCACCATCAACTCGTAATTCTGTTCCTTTTGCATTTGCATCTGCTTCCATAGCACTTACAATATCGTAAACTTGATAAGCAATCCCTTCTAATGTTGCTCTAGCTATATGTGCTTGAGTCGAACCTCTAGTTAATCCAATTATTGTTCCTCTCGCATAAGAATCCCAGTAAGGCGCTCCTAATCCTGTTAAGGCTGGCACAAAATATACTCCTCCATTATCTGGAACACTAGATGCAAGTGTTTCAATTTCAGCTGCGTCATCAATTATTTTTAGTCCATCTCTTATCCACTGTACGGCTGCACCACCTACAAAAACACTGCCTTCTAGCGCATAATTAACTTTTCCATTGATTTTCCAAGCCACAGTAGTTAACAAATTATTTTTTGAATAAATTGGTTCATCTCCTGTATTCATTAATAAAAAACAACCTGTCCCATAAGTGTTTTTTACCATGCCTTTTTCTGTGCAGAGTTGACCAAATAATGCAGCTTGCTGATCTCCTGCAATCCCTGAAATTGGTATTCGCCTATCAAACAAGGATTCAGACGTTTCTCCATAAATCTCACTACTTTCTTTAACTTCGGGAAGAATATTTCTAGGGATATCAAAAAGGTCTAATAATTCTTGATCCCAATCTAAAGTGTGGATATTAAATAACATCGTTCTACTCGCATTGCTAACATCTGTAATAAATTTTTCGCCATCGGTAAGCTTCCAAACCAACCACGTATCAACTGTTCCGAAACATAATTCATTATTATTTGCTTTTTCTCTAGCTCCTTCAACAGTATCAAGTATCCATTTTAGTTTTGTTGCCGAAAAATAGGCGTCTATTATTAATCCCGTTTTTTCTTTTATCTCTTCTGTTTTACCGCTTGCGTTTAATTCGTCACAAAATTTTGAAGTTCTTCTATCTTGCCAAACTATTGCATTGTAAATCGGTTCTCCAGTAGTTTTTTCCCAAACTAATGTGGTTTCTCGTTGATTTGTGATTCCAATAGCAGCAACTTCAACATTGGGAGTTTCTAACACTTTTTTTGCTGAAAATAATTGAGACTCCCAAATCTCTATTGGGTCGTGTTCTACCCAACCGGGTTGTGGAAAAATTTGCTCAAAATCTTGTTGTGCAATTTCAACAGGTTCTCCTTTGTGATTAAAAAGAACTGCTCTAGACGAAGTTGTACCTTGATCTAAAGACATTATCAGTTTCTTTTTCATTTCTGGTTAGTTTAGTTTATAGCTGTTTGCCAATTCATTAAATTCTTCAATTTGATTTTTAACCCAATCATCATCTTTGCAAAGTTCTCTTCCAAGAATCATTGCCACTTCCGGAGCAACTTGTAATGCAGCTCTTGCATCCAAAAATAACAATCTTACTCTTCTTGCAAGAATGTCTTCAACTGTTCTTGCCATTTCGTTTTGGATGCTCCAAACAATTTGTCCAACAGTAAAATCATAATCTGGATGAATTTTTCTTCTGTAATCACTGTTCTGCTTTTGAAATTTTTCCAGTTTAGGTAAATCACTTCCATAAATATAAAAATGATTTTTTAATAAGCTTTCATTATTTGAAACATTCCCATGTATTTCCAAAGTTTTAGTGTTTGATTTTTTACTCGGAAAATTAAATTTTTCAACAACTTCATCTATTGCATCTTCAGCCATTTTACGATAGGTAGTCCATTTTCCGCCAACAATACTTATTAAGTTGTTCTCTACAATAATCTTATGGCTTCGAGAAACTTCCTTCGTTTTAACTTCATTCCCTTTTGGTTTTGCTAAAGGTCTTAAGCCGCAAAATACCGAAAGAACATCTTCTCTTTTAGGAGATTTAATTAAGTATCGCGACAATGTATTTAGAATAAAATCTATTTCAGCATCAAGAGCAACAGGCTCTAATATTGGTTTTTTTATTAAAGTATCTGTAGTACCTGCAATTACTTTTCCATGCCAAGGAATAACAAACAACACTCGACCATCAGAAGTTTTAGGTATCATTATAGCTTTTTCACTATTTAAAAAAGATGCCTCTAAAACAAGATGCACGCCTTGACTTGGAACAACAGTTTTTTTATGCTTTGGATTATACATTTTTAAAACCTTATCTGTAAAGATTCCAGATGCATTAATAACCACTTTAGATTTAACATTAAAAATCTCTCCTGTTTCGGTATTTTCTACTTTTACACCAACAATGTTTTTATCCTTTTTTAGCAGTCCTGTTACCTTCATATAATTAAGAACAGTTGCGCCATTATCTATAGCTGTTTGAGCTAAATTAAGAGCGAGTCTCGCATCATCAAACTGCCCATCAAAATAAGAAACACCACTTATTAAATGATTCTGAAGCAAATTTGGCAAATCCGTAATTACAGTACTCTTTTTAATTAAACTAGAATTCCCTAAAGAGAATTTATGCGACAAATAATCGTACAACTTTAAACCAAAGGCATAAAAATAGCCTTCCCACCATTTATAATTAGGAATTATAAACTCTTGCGTGTTAAATAAGTGTCTTGCATTTTTTGAAAGTAATCCGCGTTCTTTTAAGGCTTCTTTTACTAATTTTAGATTTCCATTGGCTAAATAACGAACACCTCCATGAATTAATTTAGTGCTTTTACTTGAAGTTCCTTTTGCAAAATCGACTTGCTCGAACAATACCGTTTTAAAACCTCTACTTATAGCATCTACAGCAACTCCCAAACCGCTTGCTCCTCCACCAATAATAATAATATCCCATTGATTAGATTGCTTTAGAGTTTCTAACTGCTCATTTCTGCTTATCAATTGTTGCTTTTTAGATATTTTTTATAAAATAGTAGTTTTGATTTTTCCCCAAACTTTTGATAAAATAAAAGCTGAAACTATTGCAACTCCAGTCAAAATTATAGCTTCGTTATATTCGCCATAAATCCAATATCCTGTCGCAAACATGATGGCATAAATTAGCACACAACCAATTAACATTGCTAATATTCCTGAAGGCACACTCCAGCCTTCATTGTTATCAACTAACTCTATATTTTCTGCTCGAGCTTCTCCAACAACTTTGCTCCATCCAGGACCTCCTGGTTGAATTTTTTTATAAAATTTTTGTAATACTTCTTTACTTTCCGATTGCGTTAAATAAGTAACTGACACCCAAACTATAGTTGTAATTAAAACTATCATAGGAAATTTAGCATAAGAAGGCAATAAGCCTTCATCTCCAAAAAAGTAAACTCCCAACGAAGTAAAGTTTAACAATACTGAAACGATTCCCGAAACAAACATAGCAGATATTTCACTCCAGGCATTTATGCGCCACCAAAACCATCTTAATATAAATATGAGTCCAGTTCCAGCTCCAAACATTAAAATAATATCAAATAATTGAAGTGCATTTGTTAATACAAGTGCTAATAATGCGCTACAAACCATAAGGATTACTGTTGCAATTCTACCAACTGCAACTAGCTTTTTTTCTGAAGCATCTTTATTAATTTGTTGTCTATAAAAATCATTTACAATATAAGACGCTCCCCAATTTAAATGTGTAGATATAGTACTCATATATGCTGCTACCAAAGACGCAAGAACAAGACCTAATAAACCACTTGGGAGTTTAGTAAGCATAGCTGAATACGCTAAATCGTGACCTAATTTATCTTCGGAAACCAATGGGAAAGCTTCTTGAATACTAGCCAAATCAGGAAAAATAACCAGTGATACCAAAGCCACAATTATCCATGGCCAAGGGCGTAAAGCATAGTGCATTATATTAAAGAAAAAGGTGGCTCCAATAGCATGGTTTTCATTTTTTGCTGCAAGCATACGTTGCGCTATATAACCTCCACCTCCAGGTTCGGCTCCAGGATACCACGAACTCCACCACTGTACAGCCAACGGAATTATTAATAGCGTAATGAGCACTTCTTTATCATTAAAATCTGGTAAAATTGATAACTTATCTATAACATTCTCATGCTGAAGTAAGGCATCTAAACCGCCAACTTCTGGCAATCCAACCAAATAATAAGCTGCTCCTATTGCTCCTGCCATTGCTGTGAAGAATAAAATAAAATCTGTATAAACCACGCCTCTAAATCCTCCTAAAGCGCTAAATGTTACTGTGATGACACCTGCATAAACAACCGTTTCCCAAGGTTGTAATCCCAACATAATTGCACCAATTTTAATAGCAGCCAAAGTTACTGCCGACATTGCTAATATGTTAAAAATAATGCCTAAATAAACAGCACGAAATCCTCTTAAAAATCGTGCTGGAGCTCCTCCATAGCGTAGTTCGTAAAATTCGATATCTGTGTTTACTTTAGACTTTCTCCACAATTTTGCATACACAAAAACGGTAAGCAATCCTGTAATTAAAAAAGCCCACCAAACCCAATTTCCTGAAACGCCATTATTTCTAACAATGTCTGTAACTAAATTTGGTGTGTCTGTAGAAAACGTTGTAGCGACCATTGATACTCCAAGCAACCACCAAGGCATATTTCTTCCAGATAAAAAATATTCGGCTGAACTTTTCCCTGATTTTTTAGAAACGTAAATTCCTATAAAAAGTGTGATTGCGAAAAAGACGACAATTAATGTTATATCGAATGTAGATAAGTTTACCATAGTAATTAGTCTATCTAGTATTAATTAGTTTAAAGCCCAACACAAAATTTTCCAGTCATGATGTTTAGAACGATATGAATATAAGATTTTAAATCCAATTGCATAATGCGCACTTAACGATCTTGTATTTGCAACATCTACTCCGGTTATTATTATATAAAAACTTTATTGAAAAGATAGCAAGTTATATTATTTAGTAGTTCTTAGTTCACGAATTAACTTTTTAATATGGTGGTTTTGTAACAGCCCTCCATGTCCCATGTCAACCATAAACATATGCGGTCCATCATTAGCTTCAACTATCGTTGGCCCATCTGGTGTAATTGCAACATCCCATCCTATAAATCTATCAGGGATCACTTTAACTCCCTTGATAACCTCTTCACAGGCTTCTTTAAAATATGGCACTTTAAATCCTTCAAATTTAAAACCACTATTGGGGTGCTTATGTATTTCACTTCCTCCATAATCAAGCAAATAATGCCCAGTCTGTTTTAGAGTGCTCTCTTTTAAATTTATTCCAACAAAAAAACCTCCAGAGCTTGAATTGTCAACAACACTATTTCCAACACCAAAGCGCATAAACGCACTAATTATTTCAGTATGGTTTTCGGGAGTAATTAAAGAAATTATTCTTAACGTACTTACTGATTTATGATGGATTTTGTTAATCTCTTCATGTTGCTTTATGATTTCAGTATGAACAAAACAACCCTTTAAAAATATTTCATATTTAGCATCTATGTCCTTTCTCAAATTCTCTTTTGTTAACTTAAAGCATCCCTTTCCTCCATAATCTGATGGAGGTCTAAAAAAAAGACCTTCTAAATTAGATGCTGTAAAAACATTTTCAAAAAAACTAACCAACTCTATTTTATTGCTAATTTTCTCAATAGAATTATTAAAATAGAAGCTATTCCCTAAATTATAACTGACTAATTTTGGTGTATTAAGAGACGTTTTTTCAACGAACAAAGCAAAAAATAATTTATTATCAAATAATGCTTTATATTCAGGTTTATGCAACAGCTTACTACTCCCTATCGCCACCACTTCTTTAGTGCTCAAATAATCCAAATAATTCTTGACATTTTTTCTATACAGATACTTAAAATAGTAGAATGGAAATTCCTTTTTAGTAATAAGAAGAATACATACTTCTTTGATTATTTTTAGGAAATTTTTCTTATTTGGGTCTTTTATAAAAACTTTTATTCTGCTTATATTTTCAAAATTTCTCATAGCCTTAAATCAGAAATAACTTAATTGTTTAATTTCCAATACAATATTTCCCAATCTTGTTGAGTAGAACGATATGAATATATGGTTTTAAATCCAATTGCATAATGTGCATCTAACGATTTTGTATTTGCAACATCTACTTCGGTTACAATCATGTCAAACTCCGCTTGTAACTGTAGCTTCATGTAATAATATAACCCTCTAAACATACCTTGTTTACGAAATGCCTTATCAATACAAACTTGACCCATAACTATATAAGCATCATTTTGCTTTAAACAATTATCGATGTGCTTAAACATTGGTTTTAACACTTCTATTTTTTCTTTAAACTCTTTAAGCATACATAAAGCATAGCCTACAACTTTCTTATCGCTCTTTGCTATAATATGAGGGCATTTGTCGTTCATAGATTTCAATATTTCGAAATCATGATGCACCGTTACAAAACCTTGAGTTTTTAATTCATTTTTGGAAATTGAAGATGGAATATTAATACTTTGAAGCTCAAGAATTTGATTTAATTCTTCTGTTGAATCTGCCCTTTTGTATCTTATTTCGGTCATCAAAAAAGATTACACTTTTTTAATCACATTGGTAACAATTCCCCAAATAATAAAATCGTTCTCTTCTGTAATTTCTATAATAGGGTAATTAGGGTTTTCTGGCTGTAGCCAAACTCCATCTTTTTTAACTTTTAGCCGTTTTACCGTGAACTCCCCATCTAAAAAACAAACTGCAATTTTATTGTGCTCTGGTTCTAAACTCCTATCGATTACTAAAAGGTCGTTATCTTCAATTCCTGCCCCAATCATAGATTGTCCGCTTACACGAGCAAAAAATGTAGATAACCTGTTTTTTACAAGAACTTGATCTAGAGACAAACGTTGTTGCTTAAAATCGTCTGCAGGCGATGGAAATCCAGCTGAAATTCCTGTGTCGAAAAATAATGCTCCAGAATTATCAGATTTTTCAGGAGTAAAAAAAGTTAACTTTTGAATGTTTTTTGTTAGCATTTTATTTTAATGATTTCATTTATATCTGTTGTATATCTTGGCGATAATCGTTCTTGACGCATTTTCCAGGTACGCTCTAAATCTTGGTTGCCAAGTTTAATTTTATAGCCTCTATATTTTTTATTCATGTTATCTATAACAGACATTAGAGGTTTATGGCTTGGGTTTTCATGTTCAAATAAAGACAATTGGTGATTATTTGTAGGGACTAACCCTGTTACAATAACTCCTGCTCGCTTATATTTTATACCCTTTTTATAAATAGAAGCAACTGCTTCAATAGCACAATTACTAACTACTAAAGATGAATTTGTTGGGTAAGGTAAATTAATCATTCTGCTTGTTCGATGTTGCTCTAAATCTTTTTTATGCTTATCACTACTTAACATTACAATAATCATGTGGCAACTAGAACTTTGTTTGCGTAATTTTTCAGCACAACTTGTGGCAAAGGTTGAAATACGTTCTTTTATATTTTCTAAATCTGAAAATGTCGTTTCAAAACTTCGTGTGGTCGCTATTGCTTTTTTAGTTTTTTGCTCGTCTAATTGTAATGTAGGAATACCTTCTAAATCCTTTTTAAGTCTCCATTCGGTTATCGAAAAATTCTTGCGAATCCACCCATCAGGAAGCTGTACAAAATCAAAAGCAGTTTTACAGTTTTTAACTTTTAGACGCTTTTGTAATCCTCGCCCAATTCCCCAAACAT
>QMOV01000085.1 GCA_003650305.1 Bacteroidota bacterium
ACAACAACATTTAAATTACGGAATAATGCTGCGCCTAATTTGTTTTTAGGCAGCATTCCTTTAATTGACTTTTCTACCAATCTTGCTGGACTTTTTCCAAACAGTTCGGTAGCAGTTAAAGTTCTTTGACCACCTGGATAACCTGTGTGACGAACATACGTTTTGTCTTTCCACTTGTTACCTGATAAGTTGATTTTTTCTGCATTTATAACAATTACATTGTCTCCGCAATCAACGTGTGGTGTAAAGTTAGGTTTGTGTTTACCTCTTAAAAGTATTGCAACTTTAGAAGCCATACGACCTAATGTTTGTCCTTCAGCATCAACTAAAACCCACTGCTTATTTACAGTAGCTTTGTTTGCCGAAATAGTTTTGTAGCTTAATGTATCCACACTAAATAATTTTCTAATTAAACATTCCTCTCCCAAAAAGAGTTTGCAAATTTACAATTATATATTTGATTAACAAATAGTAAAGAGCGATTATTTTTAGTGCTTTTTTAAAGGGTTTTATAGTTAAAATACTACTATAAATATTAAAGAAGTTAATCTTTTGTAAAACCTAACTATAATTTGTAACAAGTGTAATAGATTTGGGGCTTTATTAGGATAATTCTAACCGATTCTATTTTATGAAACAACTATTCCAATTTTCAGTAATATTGTTATTGTTTAATATTAATTTATTATTAGCACAAAACTCAACCAATTCAAATCCAAAGAAAACTTATATAACAAAGCTTGTCAATATTTCAGAAGCTCCAACAATTGATGGAATATTAGGTGATAAGATTTGGGATATAGTAGAATGGGGAACTGATTTTATTGAAAATGATCCTGACGAAAACACACCTCCAAGTCAGCAAACACAATTTAAAATTGTCTATGATGAAAAAAACCTTTATGTAGGAATTCGTGCTTTCGATAAATTTCCTGATAGTATTGTTAAACGATTATCAAGAAGAGATGGTTTTGTAGGCGATAGAGTTAATGTTGTTATAGACAGTTATAACGATAAACGTACTGCCTTTGTTTTTACAGTTACTGCTGCAGGAGTTAAAGGAGACGAATTTGCAACCGATAATGGTGATAATAATGATGATAGTTGGAATCCGATATGGTATACAAAAACAGCCATAGATGAACAAGGATGGACAGCAGAGATGAAAATCCCATTTAGTCAGTTACGGTTTGGTAGAGCAAAAGATCAATTGTGGGGATTTAATATAGCACGAACAATTTTTAGACATAATGAAATGTCGGTTTGGAATCGTGTTCCTGTAGATGCTCCAGGTTGGGTAAGTGAAAGTGGAGAATTAAAGGGATTAACAGATATTAAAGCACAAAATCAATTAGAAATACAACCCTTTACAGTTACACAATTGGATATTTATCCGGCTGAAGAAGGAAATTCATTTAGAGATGGAAGTGATTTTAAATTTAATGCTGGATTGGATGCAAAAATTGGGATTACAAACGATTTAACACTGGACTTAACAGTAAACCCTGATTTTGGCCAAGTTGAAGCAGATCCTGGTGCTATTTCTTTAGATGGATTCGAAATTTTCTTTAGAGAACAACGCCCATTTTTTGTTGAGAATAGTAATATTTTTAACTATGACTTTGGAAGAAATCAAGACAATTTGTTCTTTTCCAGAAGAATAGGAAGAAGTCCACAAGGCTATCCAAGTACCGGAAGCGGAGCATTTGTTGATCAGCCAACTAATACAACCATACTAGGAGCTGCAAAGTTTAGTGGTAAAACTAAAAACGGATGGTCTATTGGAGTTTTAGAAAGTATTACAGGAAAAGAGTTTGCCGAAATTGACACTGATGGAGAACGTAGTAAAGAATTAGTAGAACCATTTACCAATTATTTTGTTGGAAGACTTCAAAAAGATTTTAATAATCGTAACAGTTATATTGGTGGGATATTTACTGCGACTAATAGGAAATTAGAAAGCAATTTAGAATTTTTACGAAAATCAGCTTATACAGGAGGTCTTGATTTTAAGCATCAATGGAATGATAGGAAATATTTTATAGAAGGTAATATTGTGGCTAGTCATGTACAAGGAAGCAAAGAAGCTATTGAAAATACACAAATCTCTTTGACACATTTGTTTAACAGGGTAGATGCCAGCCATGTTGAAGTAGACCCAAATAGAACATCATTAAGTGGAACTGGAGGTCGACTGTCAGCAGGAAAAGTTGGTGGTGGGAATTGGACCTATAATGGAGGACTCATTTGGCGTTCTCCTGAATTAGAATTAAATGACATAGGTTTTTTAAGACAAGCCGATGAGATAAGACAATATTTAAATGTTGGATATAAAACTTTAAAACCCATTGGAGCCTTTAGACAAATAAGTGCCAGATTTGCTCAACACACTACATACGATTTTGATGGGAATTATAACCGTATGCAGTACCAGATAAATGGTCACGCTAATTTTAAAAATAATTGGTGGATAGATTTGGGCGGTGCTCATAAACCACGCATATATACAAACACAATGTTAAGAGGAGGCCCAAGATGGCGTTTTTCTCAAGAAAATTATGGTTTCATGTTTATTGGCTCTGATGATAGAAAAAAACTTAGATTCTTTTTAGGCTCCATATACTCGGGAGCAAAGCAAGATCACTTTTCGCTGTTGAGATTTGAAACTGGAATAACCTATCAGCCAACAGATGCATTGAGGATTTCTTTTGAGCCCGAATTTTCAAAAAATCCAAATAAAACACAGTATGTAACTCAAACCGATTTTAATGGTACGCCACGTTATGTACTTGGTACAATCGATAATCAAACCTTAAGTGCAGCGATTAGATTGAATTACACTATCAATCCAAATTTAACTATTCAATATTATGGACAACCTTTTATTTCAAGAGGAAACTATACTAACTTTAAATATGTAACTAACCCAATTGCAAACGATTTATATGATCGTTTTCACCAATTTTCAAATGATCAAATCTCTTTTGATCAAGGCAGTGGCGTTTATCTAGTTGATGAAAATACAGATGGAATCAACGATTATGAAATTCTAAATCCTGATTTTTCGTTTGTACAATTTAGATCTAATTTGGTGGTACGTTGGGAGTATATTCCTGGCTCCGAAATATTTTTGGTTTGGTCGCAAGGCGTTACAAGTTTCGCAGATCCTTCCGATGATTTATTTGATGGATTGAAAACAGGAATACTAGACCAAAAACCAGAGAACATCTTCTTAATAAAAGTCACATATAGATTCGTGCTTTAATTTTTTCAGTTTTAATACTTCAAAAAATTGTTAAATAAAGTTAAATTTTATAAAAACGACAATTTATAGTGTAACAATAGCATTATGCTAGTGTCTTTAGTGAAACACTAAAGTAAAAAATTATATTATTAGGTCATTTCACAATAAGATTAGTATTGTTTGTTACATATCTTTTTTGTAGTAAAGGGCTAAAAATATATTTGTTTTTATCAATCAATTTTAATCAATCTTTATGAGACTATTTCATTCCCTTTATGTTATTACTTTTTTTATATCTTTTAATTCTGTAATAGCCCAAGAATCCTCAATTCAAGTCGAAAAAAAAATATATACCACTACATCTGTAGGTAATAATGAATCTCCAGTTATAGATGGAAAATTAGATGATGCTGTATGGGAGAGTGTTGAATGGGGAAATGATTTTATTGAAAATCGACCAGACGAGAACACACCACCAAGTGAACAAACAAAATTTAAAATAGTTTATGACGCAAAATATTTATATGTAGGTGTACGAGCATACGATAAATCTCCAGATAGTATCGTTAAGCGTCTTGGCAGAAGAGATACATTTGATGGCGATTGGGTAGAAATAAACATTGATAGTTATCATGATTTACGCACAGCTTTTTCATTTACAGCATCAGTATCAGGCGTAAAATCGGATGAATTTGTATCAAATAACGGGAACAACTGGGACAGTAGTTGGAATCCTATATGGACTATGAAATCTCAAATTGATGCCGAAGGGTGGACTTGCGAAATGAAAATTCCGTTGAGCCAACTTCGTTTTAGTAATGACGATGATCAAGTTTGGGGAATTCAATTTACACGTCGTTTTTTCAGAAAAGAAGAACGCTCCGTATGGCAACGTAAGCCACAAGAAACTCCGGGTTGGGTTAGCGAATTTGGTGAGCTTCATGGTTTAATAGGATTAAAACCTCAAAAGCAGTTGGAAATACAACCTTTTACAGTTACCCAATTAGAAACGTATCCAGAAGAAGCCGGAAATCCTTTTAGAGACGGAAGCGATTTTAAACTAAATGGAGGATTAGATGCTAAAATAGGAGTGACAAACGATTTAACACTGGATCTAACTGTAAATCCTGATTTTGGTCAAGTAGAGGCTGACCCAGCATCAATACAACTAGATGGTTTTCAAACGTTTTTTAGAGAACAACGCCCATTTTTTGTTGAGAACAAGAATATTTTCGACTATAAACTTTCTCCATCCATTACTGGCAATACATTTAATTCAGATAACATATTTCATTCAAGACGAATAGGAAGAAGCCCGCAAGGATATCCAGATGTTTCAGATAACGCCTTTGTAGACCAACCACAAAATACAACAATACTAGGAGCGGCTAAGTTTAGTGGAAAAACTAAAAAGGGATGGTCTATAGGCGTATTAGAAAGTATTACAGATAAAGAATATGCAGAAATTGATGATAATGGTCAACGAAGTAAAGAATTAGTGGAACCACTTACTAATTACTTTGTTGGTAGACTTCAAAAAGATTTTAATGATAGTAATACATTTATTGGAGGAATTTTCACCGCTACAAACCGGAAATTGGAAGGGAATTTAGATTTTCTCCATAAATCGGCATATGTTGGAGGCTTAGATTTTAAACACCAATGGAAAGACAGATCCTGGTACGTGTTGGGAGACATAGTTATGAGTCATGTAATGGGAAGTGAAGAAGCAATTACCAATACTCAAAATTCAATCCGTCATTTGTTTAATAGAGTAGATGCAAGCCATGTTGAGGTTGACGAAACAAGAACATCATTAACAGGAACGGGAGGAAATGTACAATTAGGTAAAACGGGTAATAAGTTTAGATTTGAAGGAGGATTTAACTGGCGATCTCCTGAGTTGGAGTTTAACGACCTTGGATTCCAACGTACAGCAGATGACTTAAGGCATAATTTTTGGATGAGTTATCGAACTCTTAAACCGTTTGGAGCATTTAGAAACATACAATTTAATTATAATCATTGGAGTGCATGGGATTTTGAAGGGAATCACAATTTATTAATGTGGAATGTTAATACTAATATGCAGTTTAAGAATAATTGGGGGACTGGTGCAGGTATGAATATCACTCCCATAAGCTATTCAAACTCTGCTTTAAGAGGAGGCCCAAGATTAAAGAATTCAGGAGGATTAAGTGGGCATTTGTGGTTCGGGACAGATAATCGAAAAAAAATTCGGATTAATCCATTTTATTCTTTTTCCAAAAACACTGTTTCAAACTCTAATTCAATAAGTTTAAACTTTACATATAAACCAACAGATGCTTTAAGCATTTCTGTAAACCCTAGATTTTCTAAAAATAAGGATCAATTACAATATGTACAAAATGATATTGAATTTGGAAATGAAGCGAGATATGTTAATGCAACCATAGATCAGAATACATTAAGTGCTTCTTTAAGATTAAATTATACTATTAATCCAGATCTTACTATTCAATATTATGCCCAGCCTTTTATTTCCAGAGGTAGATATTCTGATTTTAAATATATTACAAATCCAGTTGCAAATAATTTTAATGATCGTTTTCAATTGTATAGTGATAATCAAATTTCTTTTGATAGCAATAATGGAGTTTACCTTGTTGATGAGGATATTGATGGTAACACAGATTACGAAATAGGAAATCCAGATTTTTCTTTTGTACAGTTTAGATCAAATTTAGTGGTACGTTGGGAATATATTTCTGGTTCCGAAATATTTTTGGTTTGGTCGCAAGGCGTAACAAGTTTTGCAGATTCTTCCGATGATTTATTTGATGGATTGAAAACAGGAATACTTGACCAAAAACCAGAAAATATCTTTTTGTTAAAAATGACATATCGGTTTGTGTTGTAAGATTAATAAACCTATAACCAATAACTGCCTTTATCTATAAACGCAAATAATTTCAATTCTTATAAGTGTTTTTATTATTGTTCTTAATTCTAAATAAAAGCACTTATCTTTTCGTTTTATGATATTCTTTTGTGTCTTCCATTATCTCTTTAAAAATTGGTTTATTTTTATATCCATGGTAACTAAATTCACCTTGTAACAATCCAGGGAAGTCATTAGTTTCTATAATGATAGGACCGTTTTCTGTAATAGCAATATCCCAACCTTGAATATAACCTGGAAATAAACTAGCGACATTTCTAACTAAAGTTAAAACCTCATCAAAATAAGGGATTTTAAAGTCTTCAAAAACAAAACCAGAATCTGGATGTTTATCAGTAATTCTTGCTCCTTTAATCATCCCTGTAAGAGCCTTTTTAAATAATTTACTCTCTTCAATATTTATTGGAACGAAAAATCCACCACTACTAATGTTGTCAACTACTGAATCTCCTGAACCAAACCGCATATAAGCGCCTAAAAAATGAATTATATCTTCCTTATCAATAAAAGTTTCAAGGCGTATTGTATTAATACTTTTATGATGTATCATGCTTACCTCGTTATGTTGAATCACAACTTCCTGATGGATGTAAGGGTTATTTATAAGTGCCTCTAAAACTTGAGAAGACTGTTCAAGTATTGTAACTTCATTAAGCAATATAATACCAAATCCCTGACGGCCTTGGGTGGGTTTTAAAAATATACTACTAATATTTGCTGACTTAAAAACCATAAGAAAGTAATCAACTAGTTCTGAACTACTTTTAATAGTAAAAGTTTGCCCATTAAAGAAAAAGCTTTTTTTAAAATTATAACTAATGACTTTTGGTGTGGAAATCTTATGTTCTAAACAATAGAAATAGAAAAAAAGTTTATCAACTATAATCGAGCTAATAGTAGGATGCTTAAGATTTCTACTTGCTATTGATTCCATTAACCGATTATATTCTTGAACACTTAAATAATCTTTAAAATTTGTAGGAGCATCCTTTCTGTAAAAATATCTACCAATATAATGATACGGAAAATGTTTTTTAATCGCCCATAACTGCAATAACTCCTTAAAGATTACATAGTAAGACTTCTTATTAGAGTCTTTTAAAAAATATCTTAATCTTTTGAGATTGCTTTTCATGAAAAAAGAGTTAAAGTTAAATGCGTAATTTAATGAGCCTCTAACCAGTTATCGCCAAACCCAAAATCGACATCTAGAGGTATCGAAAACTTATAGGCATTTTTCATTTCGGTTTTATTAGTGTTTTTATTGCCAGATGACTCATGAAATGTTAAATAAGTTAATCTTATGCAAAATCTAAATTTTTACATGTGATAATTCTTAATAAAACGCTTATCACTTTGTTTTATGATATTCTTTTGTGTCTTTCATTATCTCTTTAAAAATAGGTTTATTTTTAAATCCATTGTAACTAAATTCAGAGCGTAACATCCCAGGGATATGATTACTTTCAATAATTGTAGGACCATGTTGAGTGATAGCAATATCCCAACCATGTATATAACTAGGAAGCAAACTAGAAGCATCTTTAACTAAAGTTAAAGCCTCATCAAAATAAGGGATTGTAAAGTCTTCAAAAACAAAACCAGAATCCGGATGCTTATCACAAACTCTTGCTCCTTTAATCAAACTTGTTAGAGCTTTCTTAAATAATTTACCCTCTTCAATATTTACTGAAACAAAAAGCCCTCCTCTATTAACGTTGTCAATTACTGAATCTCCTGAACCAAACCGCATAAAAGCACCCAAAATATGAATTTCACCTTTCTTATCAATAAATGTTTCAATACGTATCGTATTAATAGTTTTGTTATGTATCATATTAACCTCACTATGTTGAACCACAACTTCCTGATGGATGTAAGAGTTATTTATTAGCGCTTCTAAAACTTGAGAAGACTGTTCAAGTACTGTAGCTTCATTAAGTACTATAATACCAAATCCCTGATTACCTTGAGTGGGTTTTAAAAATATGCTGCTAATATTTGCTGACTTAAAAACCATAATAAAGTAATCAGCCAATTCTGAACTATTTTTAATAGTAAAAATTTGCTCATTAAAGAAAAAACTTTTTCTGAAATTATAGCTTACAACTTTTGGCGTGGGAATTTTATGTTCTGAACAATAGAAATAAAAAAAAAGTTTGTCCAATGAAATCGAAGTAATTGTAGAGTGCTTTGCGTTTCTACTTGTAACTGATTCCAATAACCGATTATATTCTTGAATACTTAAATAATCTTTAAAATTTATAGGAGCATCCTTTCTATAAAAAAATCTGCCAATATAATGGCTTGGAAAATGCTTTTTTATTACCCATAGCTGCAATAACTCTTTAAAAATTATATAATAAGGCTTCTTATTAGAGTCTTTTAAAAAATATCTTAATCTCAAAAGGTTACTTTTCATAAAAAGAGGTTTAAATATTTATACAACTAGAAATATAACAATTTGTTTCTCTTAAAAATATAATTTTCTTTGATATGTCTAAAAAGACGTTTAATATCTTTTACTAATTAACAAAACTCTCGCATGTGTTTGAAGTTTATCCTAATAATCCAATTTTAATGCGCCTCTAGCCAATTATCTCCAATATCTAAATCGACATCAAGTGGGACTGAAAGTTTATAAGCATTTTCCATTTCGGCTTTAATTAAAGCTTTTACCTTTTCCAATTCAGGTTTAAAAACATCAAAAACCAACTCGTCATGTACTTGTAAAATCATTTTAGTTTTTAAATTTCCAGTTTCAAGTTTAGAATGAATATTAATCATTGCAATTTTTATAATATCTGCTGCGCTACCTTGTATAGGCGCATTTACCGCATTACGCTCTGCTGCACCTCGAACAACAGCATTAAGAGAATTAATGTCTTTTAAATAGCGACGACGACCTAAAACTGTTTGCACATAACCATTGTCTCGTGCAAAATCTATTTGTTTGCTAATAAAGTTTCGAAGTTTAGGATAGGTTTGGTAATAGGTTTCAATTAATGCTTTGGCTTCAGTTCGTGATAAATCGGTTTGGTTACTCAGTCCAAATGCCGAAACTCCATAAATAATCCCAAAATTCACCGTTTTTGCATTACTACGTTGTTCTCGAGTGACTTCATTTAAAGGCACACCAAAAACTTTTGAAGCTGTTGAGACATGAATATCTTCTCCATTTTTAAAAGCGTTAATCATATTGTCCTCTTCGCTTAAGGCTGCAATAACACGTAATTCTATTTGTGAATAATCGGCAGCTAAAAGTAAATAATCTTCACTTCGCGGAATAAAGGCCTTTCTAACTTGGCGACCACGTTCTGTTCGAATAGGAATATTCTGTAAATTAGGATTGTTACTGCTCAAACGTCCTGTTGCGGCAACCGTTTGCATATAATCTGTATGAACGCGTCCTGTTGAAGGTTCTACTTGTAAAGGCAAAGCATCTACATATGTACTCTTTAATTTTGCGAGCCCTCGATAATTTAAAATACTTTGAATAATCTCGTGGTCTTTTGCTAGATAAGAAAGTATATCTTCTGAAGTTGCATACTGTCCTGTTTTAGTTTTTTTTGGTTTATCAACTAATTTCATTTTGTCGAATAAAATTTCTCCTAGTTGCTTTGGTGATGCAATGTTGAATTCTTCTCCAGCTTCAGCATAAATTTTTGTTTCAAGAGTTTTTATATCAGCATCTAAATCTGTTGATAAGGATAGTAAAAAGTCTTTATCAAGATTAATACCTTCTAATTCCATTGAAGCTAGTGCTTTTATCAAAGGGATTTCGAGTTCATCAAATAACTTCTTTGTATTTGCTTCGGTTAATTCTCCTTGAAAATGTTCTTTTAACTGAAGCGTTATATCTGCATCTTCTACAGCATATTCTGTTTGTTTGTCTAAAGCAACGTCTCGCATTGAGAGCTGATTTTTACCTTTTTTC
>QMOV01000086.1 GCA_003650305.1 Bacteroidota bacterium
TATTTAAAGTAAAAGAAGGCGAAACTATTGTTGCTACAGGAACTTGGAGTACTGTATTAACAGATGCTGGAGTTGTATTAAAGATAAGAGATATAACTACTGTTACAATAGAGAATTTTATAGGTGGAGATTGGTTAATAGAAGAATGTGATGACGATAGATTCGAACTTGTACGACCAGCAACAAGTGCTAATGAAGTTACTCATATAATAATCGAACAAGAATGCCACGACGATTTAGGTTGTAGCGCACAAGAAGTGAGATTGTTCCTTAAAGAGTGTCAATGGTTAGCAGGTTCTAATTTGTTCGATAATGTACCAGCAGGATCATTCCATTTTCTAGACGATCACGTTTTAATAGTTATAAATTCAAATACTAACGAAGAAATAGAAGGTTATTGGGATATTGAACTTACAGATGAAGGTATAATTCTTGTAATAGATTTACCAGCACCTTATGATATCATTTCAAAAAGATGGAAAATTTCAGAATGTGGAGAACATAGAGTAAAGATGATTAATGGAAATCATTACATTGTTTTTGAGAGAGAATGTCCGTTAGAATGTTTTGAAAATGCAATTCTTACAGAATGTGATGGAGAAACAGATGATGATAGTGCAATATTTGATTTAACAACAGCTTTTGGAGATTGCGCTGTTATTGCAATATATTCATTTACATATTATGAAAGTAGCGAAGATGCCGCTAATGGAATGAATCAAATAGAAACACCATCAGAATATGCAAATACTTCTAATCCGCAAACAGTATATCTAAAAATAGAGAATATTAATAATGGAAACTTCCAATTGTTTGAAATTAAATTAATTGTAGAATATTGTAACCAAGTTTGTAACGAACAAGATGTAGATGCATATTTGTTAGAATGTGTTTGGAATGTTGTTAGTTTTAATGGAGATGATCATCTAATTGGTTACGATTTAGATTTTAATAATACTGAAGGTATAGATATAACGGATACTATTACTAATGATGCTTTTACAGGATTTTGGTCAACTTCACAAACCAATGATGGTGTATTAGTTCAATTTGCAAATATTAATGGTCCAAATATTCAAGAAATAAGTGGCGATTGGATTGTTGTAAGCTGTGTAAGTGATAGAATTAAGCTACAAAATAATTCGGGAGATTATTTTGTTATAGAACAAAATTGTAATTAATCCTTAAAGTAAACAACTACCTCTTGAAAAATAGTTGTTATTTAGTTGTTAGTTAAGTTTAAGGGCTGCTAATTTTAGCAGCCCTTTCTTTTGTCCTTTTTTTAAGAAGCATAACTTTAATTATACATTTCAATTTGTTAATTTTGCAACTTCAATATTCATCAAGCATTAGCGTAGATGAACTTTAAAATTTGTAGTAGAATATGTTTAATAATTTAAGAGATAAACTAGATAAAGCACTTCACGTCCTTAAAGGACACGGAAGTATTTCAGAAGTTAATGTAGCCGAAACCTTAAAAGAAGTGCGTCGTGCATTATTAGATGCCGATGTTAACTTTAAAATAGCCAAAGAGTTTACCAATAGAGTTAAAGAAAAAGCGCTTGGGCAAAACGTACTTACCAATTTACAGCCAGGACAACTTATGGTTAAGATTGTTAAGGACGAACTCACCCAACTCATGGGAGGAGATGCCGAAGGTTTAAATTTGTCTGGCAATCCAACCGTAATTTTAATGTCAGGTTTGCAAGGTTCAGGTAAAACTACGTTTTCTGGGAAGCTTGCTAATTATTTAAAAAATAAAAAAACTAAAAAACCTTTACTTGTTGCTTGTGATGTATATCGTCCTGCAGCTATCGATCAATTGCATATTGTTGGAGAACAAATAAATGTTGAGGTTTATAGCGACAAAGAAAATAATGATCCAGTAGCAATTGCAAAAGCTGGAGTTAAACATGCAAAGGCAAACGGTTACAATGTAGTTATTGTAGATACAGCTGGACGTTTGGCTGTGGACGAAGTGATGATGACTGAAATTTCAAACATCCACAAAGCTATTCAACCACAAGAAACCTTGTTTGTTGTAGATTCAATGACTGGGCAAGATGCCGTAAATACTGCAAAAGCATTTAACGATATCCTTAATTTTGAAGGCGTTATCCTTACAAAACTAGATGGTGATACTCGTGGTGGAGCAGCTATTTCAATTAAATCTGTAGTAAATAAACCAATTAAGTTTATTGGTACCGGCGAAAAAATGGAAGCCATAGACGTGTTCTATCCTTCACGTATGGCAGAACGGATTCTAGGAATGGGAGATGTTGTGTCTTTAGTAGAAAGAGCGCAAGAACAATACGATGAAGAAGAAGCTCGAAAGATTCAAAAGAAAATTGCTAAAAATCAATTTGGATTCGACGATTTCTTAAAACAAATTCAGCAGGTCAAGAAAATGGGGAATATGAAAGACCTTATGGGAATGATTCCTGGTGCTGGAAAAATGATGAAAGATGTCGATATTGATGATGATGCTTTTAAAGGTATCGAAGCCATTATACATTCTATGACTCTTGAAGAACGAACAAATCCTTCTGTTTTAAATGCAAGTAGAAAAAAGCGAATTGGTAAAGGCTCTGGAACTTCGGTTCAAGAAGTAAATCAGCTTTTAAAACAATTCAATCAAATGAGTAAAATGATGAAAATGATGCAAGGTGGTGGCGGAAAAAAAATGATGCAAATGATGCAGAATATGAAGTAGTTTTGTTAAGAGTTAAGAGTTAAGAGTTAAGAGTGCAATTTTATCAAATACCAAATACCAAACAAATGACGATTTTAGACGGAAAAAAAACAAGTAACGACATAAAGGATGAAATTGCTGAAGCAGTAAAAACACTAAAATCTGAAGACAAAAAAACACCACATCTCGCTGCAATTCTTGTTGGTACAGATGGTGCAAGTATGACTTACGTTAACGCAAAAGTAAAAGCTTGTGAACGTGTTGGAATTAACTCTACTTTAATTGATTTACCCGAAAACACTTCAGAAGAGATTTTGTTAGATGAAATTAATATACTCAACAATGATAAGGATATAGATGGATTTATAGTGCAACTTCCATTACCAAAACATATTGACGAACAAAAAGTTTTAATGGCTGTTAATCCAGACAAAGATGTAGATGGATTCCATCCAATAAATGTTGGTAAAATGACATTGGATTTGCCTTGCTTTTTATCTGCAACGCCTTTTGGTATTTTAGAGTTGTTAGAGCGTTATAACGTAGAAACTTCTGGAGCAAATGTTGTTGTTATTGGGCGAAGCCACATTGTTGGTCGTCCGATGAGTATTTTAATGAATCAAAAGCGAAAAGCTGGAAATGCAACAGTAACGGTTGCTCATAGTCGTACAAAAAACTTATCTGAAGTTACTCAAAATGCTGATATTATTGTAGCTGCGCTTGGTATTCCAGAATTTTTAACTGGAGACATGGTAAAAGAAGGTGTTACCATTATAGATGTAGGAATTACTCGTGTACCTGACGAAACTAAAATTAGAGGTTATCGACTTGCTGGAGATGTTCATTTTGAAAGTGTAAGCAAAAAAGCTGCGTTTATTACTCCAGTTCCAGGAGGTGTCGGACCTATGACTATTGCCATGTTGCTAAAAAACACCTTATTAGCTAGTGAACGGAATAACACTAAAATCAATTAGCAAATAACTGATTGATGTCTTTAAAGGCTTTAAATTCTAAAGCATTACCAGAAGGGTCTTTAAAAAACATAGTAGCTTGTTCACCAACTTGTCCTTCAAATCTTATATAAGGTTTTATTATAAAGTCGATGTCTTTTTGTTTTAGACGAGATGCCAACTCATGAAATGTGTCCCAAGGCAGAACAACACCAAAATGAGGTACGGGAACATTTTTGCCATCTACAGGATTAGTATGTAAATTTTCGTTTTCTTTTTTTGGTTTGAAATGAATAACCAATTGATGTCCATAAAAGTCGAAATCCACCCAAAGGTTGTTACTTCTGCCTTCTTTACAATTTAAGATGTCTCGATAAAAAATTCTACATTTTTTTAAATTATGTACAGGAATTGCAAGATGAAAAGGAGGAATTGTTGACATATCTATCTTCTTTTTCTATTATGAGGTTCATAATCTTTTGTCGAATCTTCAATTAAAAGATTTAGTGCTTTAAGTTCGTCTTTAGATAAGTCACGATATTCGCCAACAGGAATATCGAGTTTAATATTCATAACACGAACGCGCTGTAATGCTGTAACCTCGTAAGTTAAATATTCGCACATTCTACGAATTTGCCTGTTTAAACCTTGAGTTAAAATAATTTTAAATTTCTGACTACTTAATTTTTCAACTTTGCATTTTTTTGTGATAGTATCAAGAACAGGAATTCCGTTAGCCATGCGTTCAATAAAGGTTTGAGAAATAAGTTTATCAACCGTTACCACATATTCTTTTTCATGATTATTACTAGCACGAAGTATTTTGTTTACAATATCGCCATCATCAGTTAGTAGAATTAATCCTTCGCTTGGTTTGTCTAATCGACCAATTGGGAAGATGCGTTTTGGGTAATTTATAAAATCGATAATATTATCTTTTTCTACACGAGTATCTGTTGTACAAACAATACCAATTGGCTTATTAAAAGCTAAATAAATATGGTCTTGTTTTCTCTTTGAAATTAGTTTGCTATCAACTTCAACAATATCTTCTGTTGATACTTTAGTTCCCATTTCAGGGACCTTTCCATTAATGGTAACACGACCAGCATCAATAAGTTTATCTGCAGCACGACGTGAGCAATAGCCAACTTCGCTTAAATATTTATTAAGCCGTGTAAGTTTGTCTGTCATAATTGCAAAAGTACAATAATCTTTAGCGAATTATAAAATCAATTATATGATTTCTTATAGCTTCATTTTTAAGTGAATGTCCAAGATTTTGTGTAGTTATCAATTGGCTGTTTTTAAAACTTTTGTTAATTAAAAGTGCATCAGTATAAGGAATTATAGAATCTTTTTCATCGTGAATAATCAAGCCTTCAAAAGTTGCATCCTCAAGAAACTTTGCTGTTGAAAAATCTTCTGGAGATTTTCCGAAACGTTCACAAATTAATTGTTTTATTTGCCTTTCAATGCTTTTATTATAACTCATCATTTCAACGTATCTTTTAAAAACATCTTTTAATTCTGAAGGTGTGCCAAGCAAAACCATTTTTTTAATAGTATTAAATTTATATTGATGATAAGAAAAAACAGTTGCCATGCCACCAACCGAATGACCTATAAAAATGCTTGGGTTGAATTTTTTTACAACCACATTTATAAATTCGGCATATAAAAGTGCATTAAAAAAAGAACTTCCCGAGTTGCCATGTGCTGGAGCATCTAATGCAATGATGTTATAGTCTAACTTATGTAAAGGTTTAATAGTTTTTTTCCAACGTGCTGAATTACTTTCCCATCCATGAACAAATAAAATAGTTTGTTTTTTACCTAACCAACGATAAGTCATGATGACATTGTCTTTATATAACAATTCCTCTATAAGTGCAGTATTTAAAAAATCGGATTGTGCTTCAGTTATTTTTCCTTTTCTAGGTGTAGAAAATAAGGTTAGAGCTTTTTTTGCAGCATACCTTGAATAAAATAGGCTTAAAAAATTAAAGTAAAAACCAATGAGCTTAACAATAAAAATCTTCATTTAATGGTCTCTATTAACAGCATCAATAGAAAATGCAGGTAAGCAAATGGCTAAATATTCGCAAGGTTCAACAAAAGGATTAGAATATTGTACTCTTGTGTTTTTTTCTATTTTAATAGATTGTCCAGCTTCTAGGATAATAGTTTCGTCTTCAATAATTAATTGCTTTTTTCCTTTAATAATATAGGTGTATTCTTCAAATTCTGGCATTTGAAAAGGTTCACTCCAACCAGAAGGAGCAACCATAAATGCTATGCTTATTTGAGAGTTTCCGTTTGTTGCTAAACCAAAATGTTCTTCTATTAGTTTGCCATCAGTTGTAGGAACTACAAAGGGAGACTTTTGTATTGTGTATTTTTTCATTTGTTAAGCCAATAAAGATAAAAGCCTTTTATTTTTGCTTCATCTGGAATTTGAATGGCTTCAATTTTCAAATTCATATCAAAACGCATATTTGCTGGAAGCTCGTTTTTGTTTATAGTAAAATAGGCATTAATTTCATTTACAGAAACAATAACATTTCTTAGTGAATTTTGAATATTTGAGACTTTGTAATTAGTATTAATGTCTTTAAAAGTACTATTAATGGATAATCCTTTTGCTGTTGCAAAGCGAGGATCGACAACCTTAACAGTCCTAATAGTTGCTGTAGAATCTAGAGATTGAGAAGGCGAAAGCACTAAAAGTGGCACACCACCTTTTTCATAAATTTCTATATCGTTAATATTGCCTGTAAATTCGTCACCACTTACATATTTAAAAATAGAGTCGTTAATAAATACAGATTCTAAATCTTTTACTTGAGTCGAATCGGTTAAATGGCCAATATTATGTTTTGAAATTAAAAAAGGGTTTATTTCTTTTTTGCATGAACTACAAAATGAAATTATTACAAGTAGTATTAAGATGGTTTTTTTCAAAAGAGTTTATTTTAATTATTATTTATTAAGTTATTTTTCAATCGTCAATCGTAATTTATTTCATTGCCTTTTTAAGAATGCCAAAAACAGCTCTTATAAAGGTTGCGCTTGTGAGCACTTTTAATATTGGGTTTTGTCTTGTACTTCGTCTGGAAGTTGTACGGCTTTTTGTTTTTTGTTTCTCTAGTCGAGCTTCTTCTCTAACTTTAAGTACTTCAGCTTTTTTAATTTTTTCATTAAGTTTTTCGTAAGCACTTTCGCGATCTATATCTTCGTTGTATTTCATCACTAATTTAGAATCGTCATAAAGATTATTCAATTCTGTTTGTGATAACACATCCATTCTGCTCATTGGTGCGCGCATCATAGTAGCCGCCAAAGGTGTTGGACGACCTTTTTCGTCTAAAGCAGAAACTAATGCTTCTCCAATTCCTAACGATGTTAAAACGGTAGCTGTGTCATAATATTCTGTATCAGGATAATTTTGTGCAGTAAGTTTAATAGCTTTTCGGTCTTTGGCTGTAAAAGCACGTAAAGCATGTTGTACTTTTAATCCTAATTGGCTCAAAACAGCTTCTGGGACATCTGTTGGATTTTGAGTTACAAAATATAAACCAATACCTTTACTTCTAATCAATTTTACGATGCTTTCAATTTGGTTTAACAATGCTTTTGAGGCTTCTCTAAAAATTAAATGAGCTTCATCTATAAACATAATAAGTTCAGGGCGACCACTATCGCCTTGCTCTGGGAAAGTTTCATAAATCTCTGCTAATAAGCTTAGCATGAATGTTGAAAACAGTTTAGGTCTATCCTGTATATCTGTTAAGCGAATAATATTTATATAACCACGACCATCACGAGTTGTTCTTACGAGATCTTCAACATCAAAACTTTTCTCGCCAAAAAACAAATCGGCACCTTGCTGTTCGAGTTCAACAACTTTTCGTAAAATGGCACCAGTTGAAGCTGTGGAAATTCTACCGTAGGCTTCTTCAAATTCTCCTTTACCATGTTTAGTTGCATATTGTAATACCTTTTTAAAATCTTTAAGATCGAGTAGAGGTAATTTATTATCATCACAATATTTAAATATCACTGCAACTACTCCAGATTGTGCCTGCGATAAATCAAGGATTCGTGACAATAAAACAGGACCAAATTCGCTTACAGTAGCTCGAAGCCTAACACCATCTTCTTCAGATAGTGACATGATTTCAATTGGAAAATCTTTCGCTTCAAAGGGCAATCCAATTTTTTCATGACGTTCATCAATTTTAGGATGTCCAGGACTTGGTTGTGCTAACCCACTCAAATCACCTTTAATATCCATTAGTAAAACTGGAATTCCTTTTTCTGATAAATTTTCGGCTAAAACCTGAAGTGTTTTAGTTTTTCCTGTTCCAGTAGCTCCAGCAATTAAACCATGACGATTCATAGTTTTTAAAGGTACTTTTACAAAAGCATCTTTTATGGTTTCACCATCTAACATTGCAGCACCAAGTGTTATAAAATCGCCTTTAAAAGTATTTCCTTCTGCTATAGTTTTTTTGAAAGCATTAATGCTACTCATAATCAAATATTTTTGATAAAAATAATGTAATTTTAGTCAACTTTAAAATGAATTGACAATGAATAAAAAACGAATTATTTTAATATTGTTTTTAATAGCTGTAGTAATTTCTTGTAAACAAGAACAGTCTAAAATTATTTTTCATAAATCACATGAGCCAAACAGACAAACAGCACCATTTAATGATGCTGTTGAAACAGATGGTTTATTGTTTCTTACTGGGCAAATTGGAAAAAATCATGCTGAAGGAAAATTAGTAGAAGGTGGTATTCAAGCTGAAACAAAACAAACTATTGAAAATATAAAAGCTGTTTTAGAACATCATAATTTATCATTAGATAATGTGGTGAAGTGTACAGTAATTTTAAAAGATATTAATGATTTTTCTGCTTTTAATGAAGTTTATAGACAATACTTTGTAAAAAAACCAGCACGTACTACTTTTGCTGCTTCAGGGTTAGCAGGTAATGCCAAAATTGAGATTGATGTCATTGCAGCAAAATAAGACTTTTGTCATCTGTCCTCCTGCTTCCAACTTTAACAGTTATCTTTGCAAACTATGATAAGAAGAGAACGACAAGAACTAATTAATAAAGGATTGTTATTGCCTTTAATGGAAGAATTTTATACAATTCAAGGTGAAGGATTTTATAAAGGTACAGCAGCTTATTTTGTTAGAATTGGCGGCTGTGATGTTGGTTGTCATTGGTGTGATGTTAAAGAAAGTTGGGACGCCGATTTACACCCTCCAACTGAAACTTCAAAGATAGTAGCTAATGCTGTAAAGTATAGTGATACAGTTGTTGTAACTGGAGGAGAGCCTTTAACTTGGGATATGACTAAGCTCACAAAAGGGCTTATAGACAAAGGATTAAATGTACATATTGAAACTTCTGGAGCTTATAAACTTACTGGAACATGGGATTGGATTTGCTTATCGCCAAAAAAAATAAAACTTCCTACCAAAGAAATTTACCAAAAGGCAAATGAATTGAAAGTAATTGTTTATAATAAAGACGATTTAAGGTTTGCAGAAGAGCAGGCAGTAAAAGTCAATGCAGCTTGTATTTTGTATTTACAACCAGAATGGAGCAAGCGCGATAAGGTAATTCCTTTAATTGTGGATTATGTAATGCAAAATCCAAAATGGAAAGTGTCTTTGCAAACGCATAAATATTTAAATATACCATAAAAAAAAGCCTTAATTTCTTAAGGCTTTTTTTATAATTTAAAATGGGTTTAGTTCATAGAAACAGCAACTCTAGCAGTTCCCCAACCCATGTGCATGGTTCCATCGTCATCAAAAGCTATAGAAAAGGCATCTAAAGATTCTTCACCTGTTGTAGCAGGAGCCATAATTCTGGCAACATCGTTGTCTTTGTTATAAAAATATGCTCCCCAAGTATTAAGATCTGAACTCAAAATTAATTCCCATTCTTTTTCACCAGGAATCGTTGATAAAGTATATGTGCCTGCTTTTACTGCAGTTCCAGCCACACTCATATCTTTATAAAATGTGATTTCGGCAGCTTCATTAGCTCCAGTTCTCCATTGCTTCCCATTAGGTGCAAGATCACTTAAAGAACGACCGTTAAGCTGAGGTCTGCTATAAACAATTTTAACTTGCTTGTCAGAAATTTTATAACTGCTCGGGAAAGAAGCACAATCCATAGGGCTTTTGTCTAGTCCTGGAAATTTTTGAGCTTCTACATTTGTTGCTAATAACATTACAAAAGCAAAAGCGATTGTAGTAAGAATTGATGATTTTTTCATAATGATTTTAAGTTTAGTTGTTTTGTTAAAATTATAAATTCA
>QMOV01000087.1 GCA_003650305.1 Bacteroidota bacterium
TCAACACCATTGGCAATATCTTCAAGCGATAATTTAACTCTAATTCGTAAATTACTTCCTTTTACAACACGTTGCCTTTGGCCTCCAAAACCACTAAATCCTCCACCTCCAAAAGCACTACCAAAAATATCTCCAAATTGACTGAAAATATCATCCATATTCATGCCTCCACTACCAAAACCTCCAGCTCCATCAAATGCTTGGTGACCAAATTGGTCATATCTGGATTTTTTATCAGGATCACTTAATACTTCGTAAGCTTCAGCAGCCTGTTTAAATTTCTCTTCTGCTGCTTTATCATCTGGATTTTTATCTGGATGATACTGTAATGCTTTTTTACGATACGCCTTCTTTATCTCAGAATCAGAAGCACTTTTATTAACTCCTAATATGTCGTAATAATCTTGTTTTGCCATATGCCCATCCTTAATCCTTCACAAAGGGAAGGAAAATTATGTATATTTTTAATTTTATTATTGTCCTATTACAACTTTAGGAAAACGAATCACTTTATCACCTAAAGCATATCCTTTTTCAATTACATCTATAATTTTTCCTTTTAATTTCTTACTTGGTGCAGGTATTTGTGTAATAGCTTCATGATTATCTGCATTAAACACATCGCCTTGTTTTACTTCAACTTCGGCTAATCCTTTAGATTTTAAAGTGTCTTTTAATTTGTTACTTATTAGTGCTACACCTTTAAGCAATTCTTTGTCTTTAGATTTTGACATTTCGGAATAAGCACGATCAAAATCATCTAGAATTGGCAATAAAGACACCATTACTTCTTGACTTGCTGTTGTAAATAATTCGATACGTTCTTTAGTTGTGCGCTTTTTATAATTCTCGAATTCGGCAAACAAACGTAAAAACTTATCTTTTTCTTTTTGTAAGTCTTCTTGCAATTGTTCTTCTACAGAAATCACTTCTACCTCTTGTGCATCTGTTTGCTCTTCTATATTATCTTCTTTTTTATTTTTCTTGCTCATGTTTAAATCTACACTAATTATTCAAAATTTTAACTCTGTTAAACAGTTGGCAAAAGTACTGCCATTATTATTAAAATGTCAAAATGTCATTAATTAATTTTAATTTTTTAATCTATGGCTTTTTAGTAAGGCTTTTTTATTGGCTTTGTAAGAAAAAACAGCTATCTTCGTTTAACTACTGATATAATTAATTAAAACTGAACATATCATAACATTAAACGAAACTAGAAATTCAAACTAAGTTTTTTAAAGCTCTAAGCATTTCCCTCTTTCCAGGAGGACCTTCCAGTCGTTCTACAGTAAAGCCAACACTTTGCACAGCACGTCGTACACTACCTTTTGCCGAATAGGTTACTAAAACACCATTAGGTTTTAATTCACTGTACATGGTTTTAAAAATAGATTCTGTCCACAACTCTGGTTGTACTCTGGCACCAAAAGCATCAAAATATATAAGATGGTATTGGTTGGTTTCATTAATATCCTCAAAAAATTGTTTACGCTTTGTAAGTGTGAAATTTGAGGTGATTTGGTTTGGAACTTCCCATGGTGTTTGGTGAAGTTTTTTAAAAACTCCTGAATTTTTTTCCGAAATTAGTTCGGCATAATTTAAAGCTGCAATCTCTTTAGTAGAAATTGGATAGGCTTCTACTCCAACATAATTAATATTCAGATTCAACTTTTCGGCTTCCAAACAAGTAATAAATGCGTTTAAACCTGTACCAAAGCCTATTTCGAGGATAGAGATGTTTTGTTGAGATTCTGAAACAAGTTCAGAATGACATATACTTTGTTCAGAATAAAAATGATGTAATCCGTTTTTTATGAATACATGATTGGCTTCTTGTATCGCACCATGTTTAGAATGGTATTGTTCATTCCAGTCTATAATATGGATGGTTTTAGAACCATCGGCTGTTGTGATAATTTTACGTTTCACAACTTTTATTGTATGAGCAAACTTTGTATTTTAGGAATTGGTCCTGTACATTTTTGTTGATGGCAAGAAATGCAAGTATTAATAGCGTTGTTATATTTTATCACTAATTCATCTTTAGAAGCATTATAAACTTCTCTTCCTCTATCTATATACAACTCCGAAAACGAATTAAAAAAATCATCTCTATCTGTAGGTTTTGTAAGTGTTGCTGTGTGGATTTTTAAATACGCTTCTGGAAATTCTTCTAATGCTTCTCCTGCAAGTATTTGTGCTTTAATTTTCTCATTAATCAGATACATCTCATTCATGAGGATTGCCATTTCAGAAGGTTTATACATTTCATAAACCGTTTCTTTTTTTGCAATGGCTTCATTTTTAGAAGATTGACATCCAACTAAAAAAAGAATACAAAATCCAATAAATAATCTCATACTAATTATTCTTTAAGCAATACACCATCTGCCAAAAAAGAATAGGTTAGTTTAGGCTCTGTAATGGCTTCTATTTCTTCTTTACTTTTTCCAGCATCTTCAGCATAATGACGTAAATCCTTAACAGAGGTTTCATCAATAAAAGCTTTGCCATTAATTATAACTTCTCCTGTTGCGTTAAGTGGCATAAAAAACCCATAATCTTTAAATCTTACCATAACTTCTTTATCTCCTAGATCTAGCTTCATCCAACACCCTTTTGTCGAACACACTTCATTTATTTTTGCAGAAATTTTAGTATCAATAGTATCTCCAATTTTCATGTTTTTATACTGCTCTGCCATAAGCTCTGTAGATAAGGCATTATCTGCAAGAATTTTTTCTCCAAACGAAGCATAAGCGATATCTTCACTTTTATTTTCGTCTAAAACAGTATTACTTTTTGTTTCATTTTTGCAAGCCATTAAAACACTTGCGACTAATAATATGGTTAAATATTTTTTCATTCTAATTACATTGTTATATTCTTAAAAATAAGCCCTCAAATATACGATATTATTAAGTGATTATAAATACTAATTTATGTAAATTTGCATCTTATTTAATCATTAAATGACAAACAACACAAAACAAATAATAGATATTACCAAAGTGCAAAATTCAAAAATAAATGAGGTGGATTTTAGCAGTATAGATTTTGGCAACATATTTACAGATCATATGTTTGAATGTGATTTTATTGACGGGAAGTGGCAGCAACCAAAAATAAAACCATATCAAGCCTTAACTTTAGACCCTTCGGCAAGAGTGTTTCATTATGGACAAGCTGTTTTTGAAGGCATGAAGGCTTATAAAGATGATACTGATGGTGTTTGGTTATTTAGACCTGAAGAAAATTATAAACGTATAAATAAATCGTCTGCTCGTTTAGCGATTCCAGAATTTCCTGAAGATTATTTTTTTGAAGGATTAACAACACTTTTAGATTTAGATCGTGAGTGGATAAAAAAAGGCGTTGGTAATTCGCTTTATATTCGTCCGTTTGTAATTGCTACCGAACCTGCAATTGCTGCATTACCAGCAAAGCAATATAAATTTATGATTATTTGTTCTCCTGCTAAATCTTATTATAGTGGCGAAGTTCGTGTACTAATTGCTGAAAAATATAGTAGAGCAGCAAATGGAGGTGTTGGCTTTGCAAAAGCTGCAGGTAATTATGCAGCACAGTTTTACCCAACTAATTTAGCTAATAATGATGGCTATCAGCAAATTATCTGGACAGATGCAAATACACATGAATACCTAGAAGAAGCTGGCACAATGAACATCTTTTTTAGAGTAAACGATACGCTTCTTACTGCTCCAACAAATGATAGAATTCTTGATGGTGTTACCAGAAAAAGTGTGATTCAGCTTGCAAAAGATTACAATATTGATTTAGAGGTTAGACCAGTTTCGGTTAAAGAAATTAAAACGGCTGCACAAAATGGCGAATTAAAAGAAATTTTTGGTGCAGGAACTGCTGCTGTAATAAATCCTATTCTTGGCTTTGGACATGGTAATTCAAAATACGAGCTACCAAAAATTGAAGATTCTTTTGCTTCATTATTTAAAGAAAAATTAATGGCTATTCAATATAATAATGCTGAAGACAAACACGGTTGGAGATATAAAATTTAAGCCCCTTTGTCCTACGGACATTTCCCCTAAAGGAAAACTGTCTTAAAAAATCATTTTATTTTGTTAATATTGAAGCAATGTCTGGTTTAAAATAATTTGGACCTTTAAGCACTTTGCCATCGTCTCTATAAATTGGTTGTCCGTCTTTTCCCAGTTTACTCATATTACTGCGTTGTATTTCGTTAAATACTTCTTCTATTTTGTATTGCAAACCATGTTCTATAATTGTACCACAAAGTATATATAGCATATCCCCTAGCGCATCGGCAACTTCAACTAAATTATCGTTATTTGTAGCATCTAAATACTCTTCATTTTCTTCATGCATCAATTTATAACGCAGCATATTCTTATCGCTGCCCAAATCGGCTTTAGGTGTTTCTCTATAATCAATTTTAAATACTCGATGAAAATCCTTTACTGCTTCAATTTTATTTTTCATTAATAAATTTATTTGTCATTCCTACTTTCAATAGGAATCTTATAGATTTGTTTCTTAAGTTTGCATAAAAGTAATTATATGTTTAGTAAAGGTCAAATCGTTTTCGGAATTTTATTTGCAATCGCATTTATTATTATTCTGATTTTTGCTTATAGAAAAGATGCCAACATACATCGTCGTTATTATAGAGGAACGGTTTGGGTTTTAATAGGGTTTATCTCTTTTCTAGCAATGATTGCTGCTATTAAATTTTTATTAGGTTAGTATCTTATAAACTTTTTATATACACAATAAAAAAAGCAGAAACCATAATTAGATTTCTGCTTTTTAATTTTATTAGCTCGACAGTTTAGTTTTCATCAGGTAAAAACCCAAAGTGTTTTGAATAATTCAACATCTGATTTTCAAAACTTTTTGGTTGCTTTACAGTTATAGCTGTTATATTTCCTTCATCATCCATTTCTGGCACTAATACTGGATTTACAAAACGGCTATAAGGTGCAGATTTAAATTGTTTATTTCTTTTTAAAACATCGGCATGAATTGCTTGATCTACTTTTACACCATAAGTTTCAACTAAAGTTTCAGCAGCAGTGAAATCTCCTTCAGATTTAATGCGCTGTGTTTCTCGTAATAACTGTCCAAAAAGTTCGCGAAGTTTTTCGTAGTCGTTAATATTAAAGTAGATTTTCCCATCACGAACAATCTTTTCAATTACATTATCTTTAGCACCTTTCTCAAAAGTCCAAGCACTTACCCATTGCCTGTTTCGCATATGTGTTTGCTCAACATCGTCGCCTAATTTTAAACGAATTAATTGTGTCATTAATCCATTTCGGATGTAACCATCGTAAGCTGCCATGCCTAATTTTTTCCAGTCTTCAACTAAACCTAATTCTTGTAATTTCGGACTGTATAAATAATATAAACCCACTAAATCTGCACGGCCTTCTTCAAGTGTTGAAGCGTAGTTTTTAAGGGTTTCTTTGGTTTCTCCAACTCCAGGATTTAACTGTCCTGATGCATGACCAATAACTTCGTGAAGTGCTGTATGTAACTTATCTGCTAATTGTCCATGATCTTTTTCTAATTGGTATTCTTCATCGTCATTTACAAATTCTTTTAAACGTCCAGGGCTTGAGGCTTTGCTATAAGCATTCGTTATATTTCCGAGAGAAACAGATTTGCTTCCAACTGCTGCACGAATCCAGTTGGCATTTGGTAAGTTAACACCAATTGGTGTACTTGGCGAAGCATCTCCTGCTTCTCCAGCAACATTTACCACTTTATAAGTTACACCAACAACATTCTTTTTTTTGTGAGCATCCATTAAGGTAGAATTATTTTCAAACCATTGTGCATTTTCAGATAATACAGCCATTTTTTGAGACATATCAAAATCTTTAATCTGTATTATAGATTCGTAAGAACCTCTATAACCAAGTGGATCGTTATACACTTCTATAAAACTGTTTATATAATCAACATTGCCTTCTGTAGCAGAAGTCCATGCAACATTATAATCGTCCCAAACTTGAAGATCTCCAGTATTATAATATGTAATTAATAAGCCAAGAGCATCCCCTTGTGCTTTATTTTCAGCAACACCTTGAGCAAGTTCTAGCCACTTAACAATTTCGTCTATAGCAGAACCATATAAACCTCCCGATTTATAAACACGTTCTTTAAGTTTTCCATCTTCTTTTACCAATTGTGAATTTAATCCATAAGACAATGGTTTTAACGAATCAGGAGATTTCATATTTCCGTAAAACGTTTCAACATCTTCATTTGTAACATCAGAACCATAAAAATTTACAGCAGATAAAAGTACATTATCAACATTTTTTGCTTGATTTACTTTTTTTGCATCTTTATTATTAAAAATGACTTCGAAAGCTTCGCCTTCAAGCGTAGTATTAGTTTCAGTTAAAAGTGTTTTTAAATATTCTGAAGAAAATTCGGGTTTAATTTTAGCATTGCTATAATGATGGTGAATTCCGTTTGAAAACCAAAAGCGTTTTAAATAAACCACAAAAGATTTCCAATTTTCAGTGGATTTATCACCTTTATAATTTGTGTAAACATTTTCTAAAGCTGTTCTTATTTTTAGATTGTATTTATAATTTTGGTCCCACATAATATCGCGACCAGACAAACCAGCTTGTGTTAAATAATACACTAATTTTTGTTCTTTCAAAGTTAAGTTTTTCCATCCAGGAATTTGATAACGCAATACTTTAATATCTGCAAACTGTTCGAGTACATACGGTAAATCTTCACTTGATGAAAGATTAACAAATTCTTGAGTTAGTTCAACTTTTGAGTCTTGATTTTCTGTTTTACAAGACCATAGGACCACAAAAGTAATTAGTGTGGTAAATACTATTTTTAGTTTCATTTTTAATTGATTTATTTAATATGGCTCCGAAAATACTATAATTTGTGAGAACTAAAAATGACAAAGGTCATGAATTTTTCAATTCAAATTGTATTCATATCTTTCAAAAAGTATTAGTCTAAATTCCTATCTTTGGAAATAAATCAACTAAAAATGAAATCTCTAAAATATTTACTGTTTCTTCTTTTAATTCTAGCCATTGGTTTTTCAATTTATATAGCTGTACAACCAAACTCTTTTAATGTAACTCGAGCCAAAACCATAAAAGCTCCAGCTGCAGTTATTTATAATAATGTAATCGATTTTAAAAACTGGGAATCTTGGTCTTCTTGGGCAGAAGCAGATCCAGACATGTCCATAACATTGCATGAAAAAACAAATGGCATTAATGGTTCTTACTCATGGGAAGACAAAGATGGCATTGGAATAATGAAAACTGTTGATGCAGTTCCAAATACTTCAATTAATCAACAAATGCAAATTGAAGATTTTCCAACCTCTGATGTGTCTTGGAATTTTAAACCAAATGAAGATGGCTCAACAGAGGTAACTTGGAATATTTCGGGTAAAGATTTACCATTTATGTTTAAAGCATTTGCAACTGTTATGGGAGGAATGGAAAAACAAATTGCACCCCATTATGAAAGAAGTCTAGAAAAATTAGACAGCATCGTTATAAATAGTATGAAAGCTTTTAATGTAAACATAAATGGTATTACTGAATATGGTGGAGGATTCTATTTGTACAAAACAATAAACGCCACCAATACCAATATTAGTCAAGTAATGGGACTACAATATGGCAGTATTAGTATGTTTATGGAACAAAATAATATATCTTTTGCTGGAATGCCTTTTACCATATATCATGATATGAATATGGAAAATGGCGCAGTTATAATGAGTAATGCTATACCAGTAAAAGAAAAAATAGTAATAACTGGTAATAGTGAGATTTTATGTGATTATCAACCTAAAATGAAAGTATTAAAAGCGACATTAAAAGGAAATTATACCAATTTAGGCGAAGCTTGGAAAACTACAATGCAATATATTGATGACAACAATATCGAACAATCCGAACATAAACCTTTTGAAATATACACAACTGATCCTGGACAATTTCCAAATCCAGCCGATTGGATTACTGAAATTTACATTCCAATAAAAGAATAACTCAATTACATGAAACAACTTTTACTCGTTTTTATTGGTGGCGGATTAGGTAGTGTATTACGCTTTATTATAGGAAAGCATCTTAACAGTCCTGAAACTGGAATTCCATATGGTACATTTGCAGCAAATATTATTGGTAGTTTTATTATAGGAATTGTGTTAGGTTTAGCACTAAAACACAATACACTTTCTAACAACACAGTATTATTTATAGCTGTAGGATTTTGTGGTGGCTTTACCACTTTTTCTGCCTTTGCTTACGAAATTCATGTTATGTTAAAATCTGGTGACTTTGTAAGTTTTGCCATATATACTATTGCCAGTTTTATAATTGGATTTCTTGCTGTATTTTTAGGTCTTTATCTTGTAAAGTAAAATAGATTAGCTTTGCTAACGTGAAAAAAATTAATTTATAATATTATGAAATTTAAAAAAATTATTTTAGGATGTATAGTACTTATGTTATTTTCTTGTAAGCAAACTACTAAAGTAAACAATGAGGTTATTGCCCCAAAAAACGTTATACTTTTAATTGGTGATGGTACTGGACTGACTCAGATTTCTTCTGCCTTTTATTTTAAAGAAACCTCACCAAACTATGCGCGTTTTAAGCACATAGGTCTTATAAATACATCATCTTCCAGAGAAGATATTACAGATTCTGCAGCTGGTGCTACGGCATTTGCATGTGGAGTAAAAACATATAATGGTGCTGTTGGAGTAGCAAATGATTCAACTAAAGTTGAAAATTTAGTTGAGATAATCTCTCCTAAAAATATTAAAAGTGGACTAGTTTCTACTTCTTCAATAACTCATGCAACACCAGCTTGTTTCTATGCTCATAACATAAGTCGAGGTTCAGCTGAAGAAATAGCTTTAGATTTAGTAAACTCTGATGTGGATTTTTTTGCTGGAGGAGGAACAGGTTATTTTAATAATCGTAGTGATGGAAAAGATTTATTGAATGAATTAAAAGAAAAAGGTTTTACAATAGATACTACTTCTTTAAGTGATTTTTCCTCAATTCAACAATATTCAAAAGCTGCATATTTATTAGCAGAAAACCATATGCCACCAGCCTCCGAAAATCGTGGAGACTTTCTGTCAAAAGCTACAGAATTAGGAATTCAATTTCTGAATAAAGATGAAGAAAATTCCAACTTTTTTATGATGGTTGAAGGTTCGCAGGTAGATTGGGGTGGACATGCAAATGACGGAGCATATCTTGTTTCGGAGCTCATTGATTTTGATGATGCCATAGGCAAAGCTTTAGATTTTGCTGAACTAGATGGTAACACATTAGTTGTAGTAACTGGCGATCATGAAACTGGAGGATTCACTTTAGCTTCAACAATTAAAAAAAGGGAAGATGGGAGCGAATATAGCGACTATGATGAGATTTCAATGAAATTTTCAACCAAAGGACATTCTGCTACTTTAATTCCTGTATTTGCTTATGGACCTGGATCTGAAGAGTTTATTGGTGTTTATGAAAACACAGATATTTTTGAAAAAATATTGAAAATGACAAAATGGAGAAGTGAAGATTAAGGATTAAAAACCTTTAGCTTTAAAACTGACCGTAACAAAACACAAGTCCAACAAAGAATTAGTTGGACAAGGAGTCGGAAATAGTGCTGCATTATTAATGTTTATGAAAAAAATAGGTGATGTAACTGCCCAACGTTCAGATGTAAAATCACTTCTCAAAGAAAAAGGATGGCCTGATGAAAAAGATTTTCCAGAA
>QMOV01000088.1 GCA_003650305.1 Bacteroidota bacterium
AAATTAAGGAACTCATGAAAATGAGTTCTTTTTTTATTGATTGCTATATAATCGTTTTTAAATGCATTATTCTAAATAAAAGACCCAATAAAACTTAATATTAATAATTTTTCTAAAAAGTTTACGCCTTTTGATTGTTATATCAAATAAATTTATAGTTTTACCCCAATGAATACTCTAAAAAATAAAATACTTACATCAGTTCCCAGTTTGCGCTTGCGCAATCGCCGTCGCTAATTCTTCTATTTAGCACCAATTTTTATTACGTAATTTTATTTTTTCAACTTGAACAAAACACAAAACATAATATTCTTTCAAAATTCAGTTATTTCTTTAAATAACCTCACTTTCACACGCCGCTTTTTTCCTCGTCGCCCTTAAGGGTGTTTTACTATTTTTAGAACTAAGGTGAGTCCAGTTCTGCTTTTCGATTCATATTTTTTCAATTTAAATTAATTCAAAATCAAGATAATGAATATCATTATTGCCGATAAATCACATAGCATATACGCAAATATCATTAGCGAAACCATATCTAACGCAGCCCAAGTAAGAGGAACAGGTATTGCTAAGCGTACCCCTGAATATATCTTTACCAAAATGGAAAATGGTAATGCTGTCATTGCTTTAGATGGCAGCTCATTTGTAGGTTTCTGTTACATAGAAAAATGTGGTCATAGAAAATTTGTTGCAAATTCTGGATTGAATGTACATCCAGATTACAGAGGACAAGGGTTAGCTAAACAAATAAAACATGTAGTTTTTGAGCATTCCAGAACCAAATTCCCAAATGCCAAAATATTTAGTATAACTACTGGTTTGGCTGTAATGAAAATGAATAGTGATTTAGGATATAAACCTGTTACGTTTTCAGAATTAACAACCGATCAATCCTTTTGGAAAGGTTGCCAGACTTGTAAAAATTACGATGTTCTGCAACGAACAGAGCAAAGTATGTGTTTATGCACGGGAATGTTATACGACCAAAATTCAATAGAAAACAACAATAAAAAACCAATTAAAGCGAAGGTTTTTCAAAGACTAAAACGAATTAAAGAAACCTTGTATTTAAAAAAGAATAAGAAATGAAAAAATTAGTAATAGCATATAGTGGAGGTTTAGATACTTCGTATTGTGCAGTCCATTTGTCTAAAGATAAAGGATTTGAAGTACATGCAGTAAATGTAAATACAGGAGGATTTACTCAAAAGGAAATAAAAAGTATTGAAGCAAATACATATAAAATGGGTGTTTCAACTTATAAAAACATAGATGCTGTAGCAACATTTTATCAAAAGGTAGTAAAATATTTAGTGTTTGGGAATGTGTTAAAAAACAATACCTATCCTTTATCAGTTAGTGCCGAACGAATTATT
This sequence comes from Bacteroidota bacterium, assembly GCA_003650305.1. Classification (GTDB taxonomy): domain Bacteria; phylum Bacteroidota; class Bacteroidia; order Flavobacteriales; family Flavobacteriaceae; genus PRS1. The sequence goes on from QMOV01000088.1 coordinate 1,377, forward strand.
CAAGCGATTGAAATTGTAGAATATGCCAAGAGTATTAACGCAGAATATATTGCACATGGTAGTACAGGAGCTGGCAATGACCAAGTGAGATTTGACATGATTTTTCAAACGTTGGCACCAAAAATTAAAATAATTACGCCAATTAGAGATGAAAAATTAACAAGACAGTATGAGATAGATTATTTAAAAAAAAATGGAATTGATATGTCTTGGAAAAAAGCAAAATATTCGATAAATAAAGGACTTTGGGGAACAAGTGTTGGAGGCGAAGAAACCTTAACGTCAAATTTGCCTTTACCAGAATCAGCTTATCCTTCACAATTGCAGAAAGATGGAGAAGAAAATGTGATACTTACTTTTAATAAAGGAGAATTAGTTGCTATAAACGGAAAAAAGAATACACCACAAATCAGTATTGAATTGTTGAATGATTTAGCCTCAGCTTATGCGATTGGTAGAGATATTCACGTTGGAGACACTATTGTTGGGATTAAAGGACGCGTTGGTTCTGAAGCTGCTGCTGCTTTAATCATTATAAAAGCGCATCATTTACTTGAGAAACATACGCTATCCAAATGGCAAATGCAACACAAGGAATATTTGTCAAGTTTTTACGGAATGCATTTACATGAAGGGCAATATTTAGATCCTGTAATGCGAAATATTGAATCTTTTTTACAAAATAGTCAAGAGCAAGTTACGGGCGATGTTTTTGTAACCTTAAAACCGTATCATTTTACTTTAGACGGAATTAATTCTGAACACGATTTAATGAATGCAGATTTTGGAAGTTATGGGGAAGAAAATAAAGGCTGGACAGCAGATGAAGCTAAAGGATTTATTAAAATTCTTGGCAATCAAAATAAAATTTATCATCAAATAAATAAAACATTATGATACAAGTAGGAATAATTGGAGGCGCAGGATATACAGCGGGAGAATTAATTAGAATATTGCTTTTTCATTCAAAAGCAAAGATTAACTTTATCTATAGCACGTCAAATGCAGGTAATAAAGTGAGTAGTGTGCATCAGGATTTGGTTGGCTCAACAGATTTGATTTTCACAAATGAAATCAACACAGAAGTTGAGTTGCTATTTTTGTGCTTAGGACATGGAAATTCGAAAGCATTTTTAGAATTGAATTCGTTTTCTGAAAATACTAAAATCATCGATTTAAGTAATGACTTTAGATTAGAAGGCGATAAAATATTTGATAATAAAACTTTTGTATATGGCTTGCCAGAATTGCAAAAAGAAGCCATTAAAGAAGCAAAATACATTGCAAATCCAGGATGTTTCGCCACTGCAATACAATTGGCAATTTTACCTTTAGCACATAATAATATGTTGAGCGAAGATGTTCATGTAAATGCAGTAACCGGAGCTACTGGAGCTGGCACATCCTTATCTAAAACCACACATTTTACATGGCGAGATAATAATTTTTCGTATTACAAGCCATTTACACACCAACATTTAGGAGAAATTAATCAAACGGTTAAACAATTGCAAGATTCTTTTGATTCAGAAATTCTTTTTATGCCAAATAGAGGAAATTTTTCAAGAGGTATTTTCGCTACTATTTACACTGATTTTATTGGTAGTCTCGATGATGCAAAAGCACTATATAAATCATTTTACAAAAAGGCTGTATTCACTTTTGTTTCTGATGAGGAGTTACATTTAAAACAAGTAGTTAATACCAATAAATGTTTGATTCATTTGCACAAACATAACAACAAATTATTGATTACAAGTATTATAGATAACCTCCTAAAAGGAGCTTCTGGACAAGCTATTCAAAATATGAATTTGATGTTTGGTTTTGAGGAAACGGAAGGATTACAACTAAAAGCAAATTACTTTTAATAACCCAAAACCTCACAGGTTTTTAAAACCTGTGAGGTTTTAAAAAAAATAAACTATGAAAATCGCAATAATAGGAACCGGAAATTTAGGACAATCCATCGCCAAAGGATTGATAACCACAAATGCTATTACAACATTGTATTTAACTAAGCGAAGCATTGATGATATTCAAGATTTTGAAGGCTACAAAAATGTTATTATTACTTCTGATAATACTTTGGCTGTCCAAAATTCAGACATATTAATTTTTACAGTTCAGCCTACTCACTTTGAAGCAATTTTAAATGAGATCTCACCTTTTTTAAATGAAAACCACGTGCTAATTTCTACCGTTACTGGTTTTGTAATTTCAAAGATTGAAGCTGTTGTTGGTCAAGAGCAATTTATAATTAGAGCAATGCCAAATACAGCCATTGCAGTTGAAAAATCTATGACCTGTTTATGTTGCAATCAAAATGGTAAAAAACGCATAAAGATTGCTGAAGCTATTTTTAACCGTTTAGGGACATCTATTTCTATTCCAGAAGACCAAATGCAAGCAGCAACAGTAGTTTGTGCCAGCGGAATTGCTTTTTGGATGCGATTGATTAGAGCGACAACACAAGCTGCAATTCAATTGGGTTTTGATGCTAAAGAAGCACAAGAACTCGCCATGCATACTTGCGAAGGCGCAGCCAATTTGTTAATTACAACAGGCAATCATCCAGAACAGGAAATAGATAAAGTAACAACACCAAAAGGATGTACTATTGAAGGCTTAAACGAAATGGAACACAAAGGGTTAAGTTCATCGCTTATTCAAGGAATGGTAACGTCGTTTAATAAAATTAACACTATTAAGACAGAACAATTATGAGCTTATTTAATGTATATCCTTTATTCGACATTACACCTGTAAGAGCTAAAGATGTATATGTGTTTGACGAAAAAGGAATAAAATATTTGGATCTTTATGGAGGTCATGCTGTGATTTCTATTGGACACTCACATCCAGAATATGTGACAAGTATCAATGAACAAATAAGCAAATTAGGATTTTATAGTAACTCGATTAAGAATCCTTTGCAAGTTGAATTGGCAGAGAAGCTAGTGAAATTATCTAATTGTAAAGACTATCAATTATTTTTATGTAATTCAGGAGCAGAAGCTAATGAAAATGCTTTGAAGCTGGCATCATTTCATATTAATAAAAAGAAGATAATAGCATTTAAAAACTCATTTCATGGTAGAACGTCTGCTGCAGTTGCAGCAACTGATAATCCTAAAATAGTAGCACCTTTAAATGCACAACATGAGGTTGAATTTATAAAATTAGGAGATTTAGTTTCAGTTGAAAAGGCTCTAAAACAAAATGATGTTTGTGCTGTTATTGTTGAAGTTATTCAAGGTATTGGTGGATTGGATGAAAGGACTACTGAATTTTATCAAGGATTAAGCAAACTGTGCAAAAAATATAACTCACTTTTAATTGTAGATGAGGTGCAATCTGGTTTTGGAAGAACAGGAGATTTCTTTGCGTTTCAAAAACATAATATTGAGCCTGATATTATTTCAATGGCAAAAGGTATGGGAAATGGTTTCCCAATTGGAGGCATTCTAATTCATCCAACCATTAAAGCATCTTTTGGGTTGTTAGGAACAACATTTGGTGGAAATCATTTGGCTTGTGCTGCTTCATTGGCAGTTTTAAAGGTTATTGAGAATGAAAATTTATTGCAAAACGCAAAAGATATTTCAACGTATTTCATTGAAAAATCACAATCACTTTCTAAAGCTAAAGCCATTAAAGGTCGTGGATTAATGTTAGGTTTAGAATTCGATTTTAATATTTCAGAATTGAGAAAAAAACTCATTTTTGAGCATCATATATTTACTGGAAGTGCTAAAAATCCTAATTTATTGAGAATACTTCCTCCATTAACTCTTCAAAAGCATCATGTCGATTTGTTTTTTGAAGCACTACAAAAAGAATTATGAAACGAGCATGCTAAAAGTTTTATCACTCAAGGGAATGATTAATAGCGAACAGCATGTGACCAATAAAAAACAATAAATATAAACACATGAAAAAATACACTAACATAAAAGACATAGTAAATTTATATGAAACCATTCAGAAAGGTATTCAGTTAAAGAAATACCCTTTAGAATTTTCAGAAATGGGGAAAAACAAAACATTGGTGATGCTATTCTTTAATTCGAGTTTAAGGACTCGGTTAAGCACAGAAAAAGCAGCAAAAAACCTAGGAATGCAAGTCATGGTTTTAAATGTAAGTGATGCCTGGAATTTAGAGTTTGAAGATGGTGCAATTATGAATTTTAATACCTCTGAACACATTAAAGAAGCTGCTCAAGTTATTTCACAATATGCTGATGTTATTGCAGTTCGAGCTTTTCCAACTTTAAAAGATAAGCAACAAGACGAATCCGAATTTATACTCAATAGCTTTATCAAATATGCTTCTGTGCCAATCGTAAATATGGAAAGTTCAATAGCACATCCACTACAGGCTTTAACGGATGCTATAACTATTGAAGAATTAAAGACAAAAGCAATGCCAAAAGTAGTTCTGTCTTGGGCACCACATCCAAAAGCATTGCCACATGCTGTAGCTAACTCGTTTGTTGAAATGATGCAAGCTACTGATATTGATTTTATCATTACTCATCCAAAAGGTTACGAGTTGAATATGGAAATTACTAAAGACACACCAATTAATTATAGCCAAGAAGACGCTTTAAAAGAAGCTGATTTTGTATATGTAAAAAGCTGGAGTAGTTATAATAATTATGGTAAAATTTTAAATGAAGACACAAATTGGATGATGACACAAAAAAAGTTAGGCAAATCTAAATTCATGCATTGTTTACCAGTAAGACGAAATGTTGTTGTAGAAGATGCTGTTTTAGATGGTGTACAATCGGTTGTAATCCATCAAGCAAATAACAGAACTTATGCAGCACAAATTGTATTAAAACAAATTCTTGAAAATTTGTAATTATGAACACACTAAAAGTTATTAAAATAGGAGGAAATATCATCGATAACGAAGATGTGCTAGAAACTTTTTTAGAACAGTTTTCTAAAATAGCAGATCCAAAAATATTAGTGCATGGAGGAGGTAAACTAGCAACAAGACTAGCTGATAAAATGAATGTTGAAGTGAAAAAGGTAGATGGCAGACGTATTACAGACAAACCTACTTTAGATATTATAACGATGGTATATGCAGGAAAAATAAATAAAGGTATAGTAGCTAAGCTACAAGCTAATCAATGTAATGCTGTTGGATTTACAGGAGCAGACGGAAACACTATTATTGCAAAAAAGCGACCTGTAAAAGACGTTGATTTTGGATTTGTGGGAGATATTGAAAAAGTAAATACAGATACTATAAAACTACTATTGAAGAACAATCTTATTCCAGTTTTTTGTGCAATAACTCATGATGAGAACGGACAATTACTAAACACGAATGCAGATACAATCGCTTCAGAATTGGCAATAGGATTTGCAAAAGACTATAAAACCGAGTTGTACTATTGCTTCGAGAAAAGTGGTGTGCTTAAAGACACAAAAGATGATGCTTCAATTATAGAAAACATCAATACAAAAATGTATAAAACACTTTTAGAACAAAATATTATTGCAGATGGCATGCTTCCTAAATTAAATAATTGTTTTCACGCAATTCAAAATGAAGTCTATAAAGTGCATATAGGAGAACCAGAAATGCTTTTTCATAAAATTAAACATACAACAATACTAGCGTAATGGTAGAAGAAAGATTAATAACGAAAGCTATAGTGTTACTCAAAAATTTAATTGAGACGCCTTCTTTTTCATCTGAAGAAGATAAAACAGCACTCCTTATAGAAAACTGGTTTAAGGATTATAATATTACCTATAAAAGAGCAGTAAATAATGTTTGGGCAACAAATAAATATTTTGATAAAACTAAGCCAACACTATTACTTAATTCGCATCATGATACTATAATGCCTAATAATGCTTATACTAAGGATCCTTTTAATGCAGTAGTAGAAGACGGTAAATTATTTGGTTTGGGTAGCAATGATGCTGGAGGTTGTTTAGTTTCTTTATTGGCAACTTTCACACACTTTTATCATGAAAAGAACCTGAATTATAATCTAGTTTTAGTTGCTTCAGCCGAAGAAGAAAATAGTGGAAATAATGGTTTGAATAGTATGTTATCTATTATTCCAAACATTGATGTTGCTATTGTAGGCGAACCAACTTTAATGAATTTAGCTGTTGCCGAAAAAGGTTTAGTGGTTTTTGATGCTATTGTAAAAGGAACGCCAAGTCATGCTGCACATCCAAACGATGATAATGCCATTTATAAAGCAATAGATGTTCTTAAGTGGTTTAAAGATTTTCAATTTAATAAGAGTTCAGAAACATTAGGAGATGTTAAAATGACAGTTACACAAATTAATGCAGGAAAGCAACATAATGCCGTTCCTGCTGATGTGAAATTGGTGATTGATGTTCGCGTAAATGATGCTTATACAAATCAAGAAATAACAGAATTGTTGGTTAGCAATGCGCCTTGCGATAGTATTGAGCCACGAAGTTTAAAGTTAAACTCATCGTCTATTCCAATAAATCACGAATTAGTACAAGCAGGACTAGCAATAGGAAGAGCAACCTATGGTTCACCAACTTTATCAGATCAAGCAGTATTATCTTGTCCTTCATTAAAATTAGGACCTGGAGACAGTACGCGCTCACATTCGGCAGATGAGTTTATTTATATTAATGAAATAGAAGAAGGAATAGATCTATACATTAAGGTGTTAAAGAAGATATTATAAAAAAGAATAGAGAAAAAAGATAAAAGACAAAAAAGTAATAGATTTTTAGTCTTAATTCTAAAAGCGAAGCGGTCTTTTTTCTATAATCTAATTTTTTTAGGAATTAAAAAATTACAATTATGAAACTTTGGGACAAAGGATTTTCAATCGATAAAAAAATTGAACAATTTACAATTGGTAATGACAGAGAAATAGATTTGCATATTGCAAAATATGATGTGCAAGCTTCAGTAGCTCATGCTAAAATGTTGGAGAGTATAAAAATTATTTCTACTGAAGAATTTCAACAATTAGAAAAAGGTTTAAAAGAATTACAACAACAAATTGAAAACAATACGTTTGTTATTGAACCTCAATTTGAAGATGTACATTCTAAAATTGAGTTTGAGCTCACTAAAAAGTATGGAGAAGTTGGAAAAAAAATCCATACAGCACGTTCTAGAAACGACCAGGTTTTAGTGGCTTTGCAGTTATTCTATAAGGATAATTTAAAGTTGATTAATGAAAAAACTAAAACTTTTTTTGATACACTATTAAAATTAGCTGAAACGTATAAAGACAATTTATTACCAGGTTACACACATTTGCAAGTTGCCATGCCTTCGTCTTTTGGTTTGTGGTTTTCTGCTTACGCTGAATTATTGATAGACGATGTATACCTATTAAATGCGGCTTTAAAAACAGTCGATCAAAATCCGTTAGGTTCGGCTGCTGGTTATGGGACTTCTTTTCCAATAGACAGAGAATTTACAACACAAGAATTAAAGTTTTCGACTTTAAAATACAATGTAGTTGCAGCACAAATGAGTCGTGGAAAAACCGAACGAACAATAGCTGTAAGTTTAGGAAGTTTGTGTAATACTTTGGGACGATTTGCAATGGATATTTGTTTGTATATGAGTCAGAATTTTGATTTTATTGCTTTTCCAGATGAGCTAACTACAGGAAGCAGTATCATGCCTCATAAGAAGAATCCAGATGTGTTTGAATTAATAAGAGCTAAATGTAATAAGATCCAAGCCTTACATACCGAAATGTTATTAATTACCAATAATTTACCAAGTGGTTACCATCGCGATTTTCAGTTGTTAAAAGAGAATATCATTAATGCTTTTGAAGATGTAAAAGATATACTCGATATTTTCAATTATGCCATCCAGCAAGTAATTGTAAAGGAAATCGATTTAAACGATGAGAAATACAAATATTTATTTACAGTTGATAGTATCAATAATTTAGTAGTTGAGGGCTTATCGTTTAGAGAAGCCTATCAGCAAATTGGTGTTCAAGTGCAAGCAGGAACTTACAAACCAGAACCTTCAAAGCAACATACACATATTGGTAGTATTCATAATTTGTGTTTGGATAAGATTAGAGAGAAGTTTCCAGATTAGTTGATTTTGTAAGAAAAATAGTCGAACTTCGTTTAACTATCGATAAAAAACATTGAAACGTTTTTTATCTTAACATTGTGTGCAACCTGATTTAAAAAGTGAATAACGAACAAAAAGCAATACGAACTATATATTTCAGCATTATTGGAAATACCAGTTTAGCTTTGATTAAGGGATTTGCTGGATTTTTCGGAAATT
>QMOV01000089.1 GCA_003650305.1 Bacteroidota bacterium
GCGTTAAAATCTATAAGTTGTACATCGTCTAATTGAGACAATTCTTGCATTTCTTCTGCTGTAACAACTTGTATTTCGGTATCAACATCTCTTTTACAACTATAACTAAATACGGTTGCAACAGTTAACAAAATTACGAGATAGCGATTCATTCTTTAGTCTTATAAGAAATTAACATTTCTTTAGGATATATTATATAGACGAAAAAAAACCTGAACTGTTACAATTCAGGCTTAATTTTTATTTTTTTTAAACTTTTATAGTACATCCTATGGCTCGAGTTTTTGTTTCAGTTACTTCTTCGCCTTTTAGTAAAGCATCAACAGCATTTTCAACATATTTGGTATTAACCAAATCAGCATCTTTATAATTATCATCTATAGCACCAATATATTTAACTATATTACCTTCGCTTGTTTTTTGTAACACATACATATGTGGTGTTTTTGCAGCTCCATATTGAGGAAATATATTTTGCTCTTGGTCCAATAAATAAGGAAATGTAAATCCTTTTTCTTTCGCTCTAGTTTTCATAGCTTCCATATTATCTCCTGGCATTATATCAGTATTATTGGGCATAATCGCAATTACTGGATACCCTTCTGGAGCATATTTTTTGTTTAATGCTTCTAATCTGTCTTCGTATAAAACAGCATAAGGGCAAGTGTTACAAGTAAATGTTATAATAAATCCTTTAGCGTCTTTATAATCGGACATGGATACCTTGTTACCATCAATATTCTCTAATTTAAAATCTGTAGCTATGTCTCCAATATCATATCCTTTTTCGTCGGAAATTATTTTATTTGCTGTAAATGCACTTACCAAAAGTACAACTGCTAGAATTGCAATCGGTTTAAAAATTTTACTCACAATAATTTTATTTGTTTTATGGAGTTCGTGATTTTTCTTTGAAAAGTTCATGAGTTCTTAGTTTAAAAATTGTTTGAGTTCTTCTTCTAATTGATTATAGGTAAAAGAGCGTTCGTAAAATTGTCGCTTATCTTTATTATAAATAATTGTAATTGGGATTGCTCCTGTCCATTCTTCACTTACTTTGGGCATCCAAGTATTCATGTCTGGATCGTCTAATGCAACGACTTTAGATTGTAATTTGTGCTCTTTAAGAAATGGTTTCAACTTTTTATCATAATTAAAAGGAAAATCTAAACTTACTAAAAGCACTTCAACATTTTTGTCTTTGTAATTCGCATTAAGCTTTTCAAAATGAGGCATTTCTTTTAAGCAAGGCGCACACCAAGTTGCCCAAAAATTTACCACATAAGTCTTGTTATCCTTTTTAGTCAAGAATTTTTCGAAACCATCAAAATCGTAAACTTCTAATTCAAAATCTTTTTCATGAGAAGTTTCATTAATTAAAGAGGCTTTAACTTTACTATCGTTTTGACATGAAAAAAACACTAAAATTAAAAGAGTCATTATATACTTCATGCCATAAAGTTATTAATCTATAGCTAGCTTCATAAGCATTTAACAAAATATTATCTTAACCCTGAATGTTGTAAATCTGGATTGAAACGATTTTTTTTTTATAAATAGTTTGTAAAACAAATTTTCATTTCTATATTTGACACAAATAAAACAATGAATATAATTTTAAATAATACTTGGTGGTGGAACTCTCGAAACTTTACATTCGTGAACTAAACCTATAGTATATTTAAAACTTAAAATATCCGAAAAGGCTTGTCATTCACGACAAGCCTTTTTTAATTTAAAAAATGAAACATTATAACTTACATACACATTACAAAAAAATTCTTGCAGATACCATTACTCCTGTGAGCATTTATCTTAAGATTAGAGATAACTATCCAAATAGTATTTTGTTAGAGAGTAGCGATTATCATGCTAACGACAATAGTTTTTCTTATATATGTTGCAACCCAATAGCGTCTATTAAAGTAGAAAACGAAGTCATTGCACAAACATTTCCAGACACGAGTACAGCATCAAAAAATATAACTTCAGATACTAATGTTTCTGAAGAAATTCATCAGTTCACACAACGTTTCAAAATAAATTCTGAAAAGAATTTTAAATTTATAAACAATGGCATTTTTGGCTATATGGCTTATGATGCTGCACGTTATTTTGAAGATGTTGACATTTCTAAAAAACCTAATTCTTTAGAAATCCCAGATATTTATTATGCTGTGTATCAAAACATCATCGCCATCAACCATTATAAAAATGAAGCCTATATTTTTGCTCATTGTTTTAATTCTGAAAATAATATTAATGACATTTTACAACTCATAAAGGCAAAGAATTTTGCATCTTATGACTTTTCAGTAGATGGAAAAATTATATCAAATCTAACAGATAATGAATACAAAAATCATGTAGAATTAGCAAAAAAACATTGCGCGAGAGGTGATGTATTTCAGTTAGTCTTATCTAAAAAATTCATGCAGAACTTTAAAGGTGACGAATTTAATGTATATCGTGCATTACGAAATGTAAATCCTTCTCCATACTTATTCTATTTCGATTATGGTAATTTTAAAATATTTGGCAGCTCTCCAGAAGCACAACTTGTGGTAAAAAATAATCAAGCCGAAATTCATCCAATTGCTGGAACTTTTAAACGCACAGGAGACGATCTTAAAGATGCTGAACTAGCAAAACAACTCAAAGCAGATGACAAAGAAAATGCTGAACACGTTATGCTTGTAGATTTGGCTCGTAATGATTTAAGTAGAAATAGTAGCAATGTAAAAGTAGAAACGTACCAAGAAGTTCAATTCTTTTCGCATGTAATTCATTTGGTAAGTAAAGTTACTGGCAAAAAACTTAAAAATATCTCTACAATGCAAGTTGTGGCAGATACATTTCCTGCAGGAACCTTAAGTGGTGCACCAAAACATAAAGCAATGCAACTCATAGAACAATACGAAAAAACTAATCGTTCATATTATGGAGGAGCAATCGGTTTTATGGATTTTGAAGGAAATTATAACCATGCTATCATGATTAGAACATTTTTAAGTAAAAATCACCAAATACATTGGCAGGCAGGAGCAGGATTGGTTTCAAAATCTAATCCCGAAAACGAATTACAAGAAGTTTATAATAAATTAGGAGCACTTACAAAAGCTATTAAATTAGCTGAAAAAATATGAGATAATATTTAAGAAAATTATAAGCAAAAAAGATAATGTAAGATTCAATCTTGAAATTAAGAAGTGTTGGTAAGCATCAATCTGCAGAAATAATGAGTAAAAAACGAAACTGCGAAGCGCAGCTTCAAGCATGAAGTTTTTAAAAGCGAATGTTACGCAGTAATTTCCTCAGATTGATTTGATTTTTTTGGTTCGTCCCGATAGTTATCGGGATGTATCAAGACAAAATGAACAAAATAAAAAAAGTAGATTCCTGCCTTCGCAGGAATGATAAAAATAAAAAATTATGAAAGTATTAGTAATAGATAATTACGACAGTTTTACTTATAACCTTGTACACTATTTAAAAGACTTAGATTGTGAGGTTACTGTAATGCGAAATGATAAACTTACTCTGAAAGAGGTGAAACCTTTCGATAAAATCGTATTATCTCCAGGTCCTGGAATTCCTGAAGAAGCAGGACTGCTAAAATCAATTATTAAAAAATATGCTTCTACTAAAAGTATTTTAGGTGTTTGTTTAGGTCAGCAAGCAATTGCTGAAGTGTTTAATGGTAAGATTATAAATCTTGAAACTGTTTATCATGGTGTAGCGACCAAAATAAATATTACGGTTAATGATGAGTCTTTATTTAATGAACTTAATAAAGAAATTGAAGTTGGGCGTTATCATTCTTGGATTGTTGACACTAATTTACCAGAGGAGTTAGAAGTAACTTCATTAGATGAAAATGGGCAAATAATGTCACTTCGCCATAAAGAATATGATGTAAAAAGCGTACAGTTTCATCCAGAATCTGTACTAACTCCTAATGGAAAACAAATTCTTAAAAACTGGATAAATTCTTAGGTTATGAAAAGCTTATTAAACAGACTCATAAACCAAGAAAGCATCTCTAGCGAAGAAGCCAAAAAAGTATTGGTTAATATTTCTAAAGGCGATTATAACCAAAGTCAGATTGCATCATTCTTAACTGTTTATATGATGCGTAGTATTACACTTGAGGAATTAAAAGGTTTTAGAGATGCACTGCTTGAATTATGTATTCCTATTGATTTGACTGAGTTTAATGCTATCGATTTATGTGGAACTGGAGGCGATGGAAAAGACACCTTCAATATTTCAACTCTATCATCATTTGTAACTGCTGGTTCTGGAATTAAAGTTGCAAAACATGGTAATTATGGTGTGTCCTCAGCTTGTGGTTCTTCTAATGTCATGGAATATTTGGGGATTAAATTTTCTAATGATTGCGATTTCTTAAAAAAGTGCATTGACAAAGCAGGTATTTGCGTTTTACATGCACCATTATTTCATCCAGCTATGAAAAATGTTGCGCCAATACGTCATGAGTTAGGTGTGAAAACCTTCTTTAACATGTTAGGACCAATGGTAAATCCTTCATTTCCAAAAAATCAAATGATTGGTGTTTTTAATTTAGAATTATTACGACTCTATAGTTATTTATATCAAAATACAGATAAAAATTATGCAATAGTTCATGCCTTAGATGGTTATGACGAAATCTCTTTAACAGGAAATACCAAAGTAATTTCAAACCATTCTGAAATAATGTTCTCTCCTAAAGATTTAGGTATAGCACAAATTAGACAAGAAGATATTTTTGGTGGTGATTCTGTTAAAAGTGCAGCAAAAATATTTATGAACATCATTAACGGAAACGGAACAGAACAACAAAACAATGTCGTTTGTGCAAATGCAGGATTAGCAATTGCAACGTCAAAACAAATTGAACATAATGAGGGTTTTGAATTAGCGAAAGAATCGTTGCTGTCTGGAAAAGCAAAACAATGTTTAGATAAATTAATAGCATTGAGTGAAAAATAGTCAACAGTTTGCAGTAACAGTTTGCAGACATTTTTATAAAACCAAATCAATGCTTAGCATTGAAACTGTTGAAATGCAGAATATGAAAATTAAATCGTTAAAATTTCTGAAGCCTTGGAGGAAATTTAGATTTTATTTTTGGTTTTCTGAATGAAAAATTCCTCATTTCAACTTGATTTTTTGGTTCGTTTTGTATCAAGACAAAATGAACGAAAAGAAAACAAATGGATATATTAGATAACATAGTAAAAGACAAACATAAAGAAGTAGCACTAAAAAAAGAGCTAATTCCTATACGATTACTAGAACAAATACCGTTTTTTGAAAGAAAAACAATTTCTTTAGCTAATAAATTGCGTCAAAGTAAAACAGGTATTATTGCAGAATTCAAACGTCGTTCACCTTCAAAAGCTATAATCAACAAAACAGCAACTGTTGAAGATGTAGCAATAGGTTACGAAAACGCAGGAGTTTGTGGCATGTCTGTACTAACAGACGAAATTTATTTTGGAGGTACTTTAAACGACTTAATTACAGCACGTCAAAATTGCAATTTACCATTATTACGAAAGGACTTTATAATAGATGAATATCAAATTTTAGAAGCCAAAGCCTTTGGTGCAGATGTTATTTTACTCATTGCTTCAATTTTAAGCAAGGCTGAAATAAAACAATTTTCAGAATTAGCAAAAAGTTTGAATCTTGATGTACTTTTAGAAGTTCATAACGAAGAAGAGCTGCATAAATCGATTATGCCCTCACTAGATATGATAGGTGTGAATAACCGAAACTTAAAAACATTTGAAGTCAGTTTTGAAACCAGTAAATCATTAAGTAATTTAATACCTAATGATTTTGTGAAAGTATCCGAAAGTGGTATCAGCTTGGTTGAAGCTATTAAAGAATTACAACATTATGGCTATAAAGGGTTTTTAATTGGTGAAAATTTCATGAAAACAGATAATCCAGGAATAAGTGCAACGCAATTTATTAAAGAATTAGAAAGATGAAACTAAAAGTCTGCGGAATGAAATATCAAGATAATATTAATCAAGTTGCTGCATTGCAACCTAATTATCTAGGCTTTATTTTCTACGAAAAGTCATCTCGTTATTTTAATGATAACATTCCTAAAATTTCAAATTCAATAAAAAAAATAGGCGTTTTTGTTGATGCAGATTTAAATGAAGTTATAGAAAAAATTAATAAATACAATTTACAAGCCGTTCAACTGCATGGCAATGAATCACCAGAATTCTGTAAAAGCTTACAATCGAAAGATGTAGAAATAATTAAAGTATTCTCAATAAAGGATGAATTTAATTTCGCTGTTTTAAAACCATACGAAACAGTATGCGATTATTACTTATTCGACACCAAAGGAAAGTTACCTGGAGGTAATGGTTATACCTTTAATTGGAGTGTATTAAACAACTATCCATCAACAAAACCTTTCTTTTTAAGTGGTGGGATTGGATTAGAAGAAATGGAAAGCGTTTTGTCATTCCTGCGAAAGCAGGAATCCAGATACTGCTATGCCATCGATGTGAATAGTAAATTTGAGATTGAACCCGGATTAAAAAATATTAAAAAGTTGGACAACTTTATGAACCAAATCAATGCAAAGCATTGAAACTATTGAAATGCAGAATATAAAAAAAAAGAGGTAAAACATTAATTAATAAGATTCCTGCCTTCGCAGGAATGACAATGAAATGAAAACATACAACGTCAACGAAAAAGGCTATTATGGAGAGTTTGGAGGTGCATACATTCCAGAAATGCTCTATCCAAATGTAGAAGAGTTACGCCAAAATTATTTGAAAATAATGGCTGAACCGGAATTTCAAAAAGAGTTCAACCAATTACTAAAAGACTATGTTGGTCGTCCTTCTCCACTCTATTTTGCAAAACGCCTTTCAGAAAAATACAACACAAAAATTTATTTAAAGCGTGAAGACCTCAACCATACTGGAGCACACAAAATAAACAATACTATTGGTCAAATTCTCATGGCTAAACGTTTAGGGAAACATCGCATTATTGCCGAAACTGGTGCAGGTCAACATGGTGTTGCAACTGCAACAGTTTGTGCTTTAATGGGATTAGAGTGCATTGTGTATATGGGCGAAATCGATATTGCTCGTCAAGCACCAAATGTTGCTAGAATGAAAATGCTTGGTGCTAAAGTAATTCCTGCTTTATCAGGAAGTAGAACTTTAAAAGATGCAACTAATGAAGCCATCCGTGATTGGATTAATAATCCTGTGGATACACATTATATTATTGGTAGTGTGGTAGGACCTCATCCTTATCCAGATATGGTGGCTCGGTTTCAATCTATAGTTTCAGAAGAAATTCAATGGCAATTAAAAAAACATGAAGGCAAAACAAAACCAGATTATGTAATAGCTTGTGTTGGTGGTGGCAGTAATGCTGCTGGTGCATACTACTATTTTTTAGATTATGATGAAGTGAAACTTATTGCTGTGGAAGCAGCTGGCTTGGGTATAGATTCTGGTGAAAGTGCTGCAACTTCTGTATTGGGAAAAGAAGGTATTATTCATGGCAGTAAAACCTTGTTAATGCAAACAAACGACGGACAAATTATAGAACCCTATTCCATTTCAGCTGGACTGGATTATCCTGGTGTTGGACCAATGCATGCACATTTATATACATCTGGAAGAGCAGAGTTTATTTCAATTACAGATAGTGAAGCCATGAAAGCTGGTTTAGAATTATGCCAATTAGAAGGTATTATTCCAGCGATTGAAAGCGCTCATGCACTAGCTATTTTTGAACAGAAAACATTTAAACCCGATGATATTGTAGTAGTGAGTTTATCTGGAAGAGGAGATAAAGATTTAGAGACTTATATTAATCATTTTAGCCTATAATTTTTTCTATGAACAGAATCAATCAAAAATTACAACAGGATAAAAAACTCTTATCCATATACTTCACAGCTGGTTATCCAAATCTTAATGATACAGTCACTATCATTCAAAATTTAGAAAAAAGTGGTGTTGATATGATTGAAATTGGTTTGCCATTTAGCGATCCTTTAGCCGATGGACCAACCATTCAAGCAAGTTCAGCACAAGCGCTTAAAAACGGTATGACCACTAACCTACTCTTTGAACAACTAAAAGACATTAGAAAGACCGTAAAAATTCCATTGCTAATAATGGGTTATTTTAATCCTATATTGCAATATGGTGTTGAAGCTTTTTGCAAAAGATGTAATGAAATTGGAATTGATGGATTGATTATTCCAGATTTACCAGTTGATGTTTATAATGAAGAATACAAAATGACATTTGAAAAATATGGTTTGATTAATGTGTTTTTAATTACACCTCAAACCAGTGAAGAACGCATAAGATATATTGATTCTATTTCCAACGGATTTATATATATGGTAAGTAGTGCAAGTGTTACTGGAAGTCAAACTGGTTTTGGTAAAGAACAAACCGATTACTTTAAACGCATTGCAGATATGACCCTCAACAACCCTCAAATTGTTGGTTTTGGTATATCTAACAACAAAACTTTTACACAAGCAACACAACATACAAAAGGTGCAATTATTGGTTCGGCTTTTATTAAGCATTTGAGTAAAAATTGTGTGGATACAATTGATGGTTTTGTGAAATCAATAGAAAAGTAAAATCTCCTTCCCTCCCGATAGTTATCGGGATTAAGGGAAGGTGTCAAACGTAACTTTTGTGAAGTTTGACGGAAGGGTTAACCACCTCGTCTTCCGATTATATAATCGGAATCCACTCCTCCTTAAAATAAGGAGGAGATACTATTAACAATTATGCCATTAAATATCGTCCTTATAGAACCCGAAATACCAAACAATACAGGTAACATTGGTCGTTTGGCTTTAGCTTCTGGTTCTAATTTACATTTAGTAAAACCTTTTGGTTTTAAGATTGATGACACACGTTTAAAACGTGCTGGATTAGATTATTGGCAACACATCAACCTCTTTGTTTATGAAAATATTGAAGAGTTCTTTATTAAAAACAAAAATGCAACTATGGTGTTCTTATCCAGCCATGGTACAAAAGACCATTGGTCAATAGATTTTAAAGATACTATGTTTCTCATCTTCGGAAAAGAATCGGTTGGTTTACCAAAATCTATAACTGAGAAACATAAAGATAAATTATATAAAATTCCATTATATAGTAAACATGTTAGAAGCCTAAATCTCGCAAATGCTGTAAGTATTGTGGTTTATGAAGGCTTAAAGCAAATTTATTAAACTTGACTTTGTAAGAAAAAACAACTACCTTCGTTTAACTATCGATAAACAAACATTGAAACGTTTTTTATCTTGACATTGTGAGTAATTGCACAAGTGACGTGTTACTACGCCGCAAAAACCAGCACTCGCATGAATAGATGGTTTTCACGGCTCCCATAACACACAATCACTCACAACGGTCAGGGAATAACTACGCATCTTCAGACAATGGTTTTATTTTTCAACCTTTTTGGCTTAACTTGTGAAACGTTCGCACAACAATGGATATA
>QMOV01000090.1 GCA_003650305.1 Bacteroidota bacterium
ACTAAAATTTGTGCAATTCTCCAATACTGTAGAGAACGGCCACTTAAAATAGATTTTGCTTGTACTTCCATAAAATATAATTCAGCCTTGAAATTAAAACTTTATTTAACTTTAGATGTTTGAAGATTATCAACGATATATTCACCAACTTTTTCACCTTGTTTAACTCCCTCATCGATAGCCATCATGTAGTGAATTCCTCCATATAATCTTGAAATTGCTGCTTCTTCTGATGCATGAATAAACGATTTGAATTCTCTATTAGGTAGTCCAAATTCAAGTTCGCTTGTGTCTATAAAATTAAAATTATCTCCAAAAATATTGGTTAGGCTTACAGCAGCAGCTCTTGAGATTACTGAATGTCCACTAGTGTATTCAGGGAAAGGGGGTGTTTGTAATAGGGGTACCCATTCCTCGTCAATATATTGATTTATAAGCGTTTCAGGTCTTACTACCAAACTTCTCCATTTTTCATTCCAGCAACTAATAAAGGCATCAAAAAGGGAAATCGAAACATTTGTATATGCATTTACTGTTTCGTCAAAAGTAGCATTGGTTTTTCTTGTTGCTATTTCCGTTATACCAATCCAGTGTCCTCCTGGTGTGATTTTTTTGGTAGCAAACATTGCATGACCGCGATGGTGAGATACATAAGGATTACAATCCCAAAAACTAGCAATTTCTTTACTTTCGGCATCTGTACCTTGTCCTTTTTCGTATACTTCCATTAATTGTATTTGAAACTCACTCCCTTTAGTTAGATCGAATTCTAAAGGTGGAATGGGTGGAAACTGATTGGAAGATTTTAGAACCAAGGTTCTAATTTTATCCCAATGTGGTTCTATCCCATCCATATAATCTGGAGGTGTTGGCTTCCAAAATTTATCTTCTTCTTGAATGGTGTATTTGGAATAGGTGCGTGTTTGATCATACAAATCTCCTTTAGCCCATTTAAGTATATGCTCAGCTACTTTGTCTCCATATTCTTTAGAAGCTTTTAGGACATTATCAGGAAGCCCATCATTTTGTAATTTTTCATAAGTTTGATTCTGAAAATCTGTAATTCTTTGCTCTGAAAAAATTAGCTGCTTACCAACAACTGTAAACGCATGAAAAGATGCTAGGTGAAAATCTATGTTTTCATCAGTGGGTTCAGGAATGGTTGAAAAATCATTAAGCTGACCTTCAAGGACATGATATTTATCAGGATAAGCCTTTTGAATAATAGCATATGAAGCTACACTAGGATACATATAAACTCTTGAAGCAACTGGAGGAGAAAAAATATCATAAACTATTACATCTGTCAATTTTTTCATCGCAGATTGAAACAATTCTGGATCCTTTAGTAGTTCTTTATAGGCTGTATCTTCTTTACAACCCATTAAAAACATGCTAAAAATAATTATTGGTGCAAAAACTATAATTATTGTTCTATTTTTCATCTTCAAAATGTTTAATTCTTATTTTAAGGGTTTTCAATAATATATGATTTATCATTATTTGCTATGACCAAAAAGTGATGTTCATCTATTTTTATAATTTTTCTTGTATTAAGGTTTACCTTCAATGGAAGATTTTTAAAGGATTTCCATTCCAATTTATTATTTATTGTAAAAACACTACCCGAGTTTGCGCTACTTTCACCCAACTCAGTTGAATAGTCTAAAAAGTTTCCTACAAAATAAACCTTGGTAATATTATCATACTGTTCAAAATAAATATCTTCAATACTGCTCATTTGAGCTTCTTTTGGTAGTGGGATTTCTTTAATATTTGAGCCAATATTTAGATATATCATCGAACGGAGTTCAGTAATTTTTTTTACCTCTAAAACATCCTCCTCTTTCACACCTGTTAAATCTTTAATATTATTAATTTTAGAAAATTCAGAATAGCCTAGAAATTTCTTTTTCAATGATGGTAATTGTTCAGCTAATTTATCTTTTGAAGCAAAAGGAACAAAACCTCCAAAGAAATCATAAAAGATTATTGGATCTAATTGCCCATTATTATCAAAATCGTCTAAGTATAACTTAACTGGTCGTTCTATTGAAGCTTTCCATTTAAAATTTAAACCTGTATTACCTGCAATTATATCTTTTTGCCCATTACCATCTAAATCTAAAACTTTAACCGTATTCCACATGCCTTGAGTATTCTCCAAGCCGTAATCCAAAGTTTTATTCGTAAATGTTGCGTCTCCATTATTTATTAATATTGTAATTGGCATCCAGTCTCCAACTACAACCAAATCTAGGAACTTATCATTATTGATATCTACCCACTCACTATCGGTTACCATACCAAGTCTTGTCTTCATTACAATACTATATCCTCCTTCACCATTATTCTTTAAAATGAAGCTATAAGGGGACAATCCATATCCTCCTGGGATAGATCTGTTTCCAATAAAAAAATCATCTAACCCATCTCCATTAAAATCTGCAGAAGATACGCTTCCACCATTTGCTCTTATTAAAGTACTCTCCAACTTTTTAAAATACCCATTTCCATCATTAATATATATCCTATCTTCTAAGTTTGGATCGTTTTCTACTTTATCATTGCCTCCACTCATGACATAAAGATCAAGATCTCCATCATTTTCGTAATCAAAAGTAGCAACATCAACATCCTCGTAAATTATATCTTTTATAAAATCACTTTTTTTATCCTTCTTATATGTGCCATCACTTTGCTTAAAGTATAATGATGGTGATTGATACTTGGCACCACCCACGTATATATCATTTAAGCCATCACCATTAAAATCTGCTTGAATTAGAGCTGGTCCTTCTGTAGATAATTTTTCTGGGATTAATGTTTCTCTATCGAAATCTATATAGTTATTTTCTAAATGAACAAATGGAAAACGTGTTAAAATATTATCGTCAACCTTCATCGAATTTTTCGAAACAGTTTTTGTAGGTTTTCTCGTTATTAAGTGATGTTTATTTACCTCTAAATTTGTCTCAATTTGAGTTTTACCATCAAGCCAAACAATTTTTAAGGAATCGATTTTACCTGTATCACCCAAGCCAAAATGAAGTTTATGTGAAGATGAAGACTGAAAACCTCTTGTAACTGACAACTCTTTAAAACGTTCAACACCATTGGTGTACAAATAAACTTTTGCTCCGTTAGGATTTTTATATTCATCATCTCCTTTGAGTGTGAAAGAAATATGATTGTTTTGTTTGTTGGAAGGGCTTCTATTCTCTAATAATAGTGCTTCTTGATTTATATTGCTTATGACTAAGTCTAAATCACCATCATTATCTAAATCACTATATGCAGCTCCGTTGGAATATGAAGGTTTAAGACCTGATTGATTAGTTAACATTTCGAACTCCAAATTACCCTTATTTCTAAAAATGACATTGGTAATTTTAATTGCAGGCATTTCATCTATAAGCAACCGTTCAATTTCATCTTGTTTTGTATTATTGTATTTTGCAAAATTTACATTACTCAAATAATTAATATAATTAAGATCATTTGGACGTTTATAAATACCATTAGTAATATACATGTCATTTAATCCATCATTATCGAAATCATTGATTAATACTGACCAACTCCAATCGGTGGCATAAGTACCGGTCATTAATGCAATATCTGAAAATGCGTTATTATTTCGATTTAACTGTAAGGTGTTTCGAGCATATTGCGCCTCAAAACCAAAATTTTTCTTTATCTCGCTTACCTTATCAGAATCTTCTCCTCCTGACTTCAAAAATATTTCATGATCAAAAGGCATCATGTCAAGCGTGAAAATATCCAGGTTATTATCGTTATTCATATCTGCTATATCAACTCCCATCGTAGATCTAGAGGTATGATTTAAGTAATCAGCGTTGGATTCTTTAAATGTTTTATCTCCTTGATTAATATAGAGATAATCGCTCTCATGAAAATCATTCCCAACATAAATATCTATAAGTCCATCATTATTAATATCTGAAGTTATTAATGCTAATCCATAACCCAGCGCACTACTATAAATACCAGATGCGGAAGTTACATCAGAAAATTTGATAAGACCTTCATCCAATTTGTTTTCATACAATCTATCGCCTGAAAGTGAGTCACTTATAAGCCGCCTAGCAATACTACCATAACTTCTTGGGGTATGAACTGCATGATTCATGAGATACATGTCCATATCACCATCATTATCATAATCGAAAAAAGAAGCTTGGGTAGAAAATCCGGAAAAATCTAAACCATAATCAGATGATGATTCAACAAAAGTATTATTGCCATTGTTGATATATAATAGGTTGTGGGCTATAAGGTTTTTATAATTGCCTACTTTAGAAACATAAATATCTAATAAGCCATCATTATTAACATCTTCCATTGTCACACCTGTTGACCATGTAGAATCAATTGCTACTCCAGCCTCTATAGTGATGTCTTTGAATTTTAAATTTCCTAAATTAAGGTACAATTTGTCAGAAGTTTGATTTGCTGTAAAATAAATATCTTCTAGCCCATCGTTATTGATATCGCCTATTGCAACACCTCCACCGTTATAATAGTACAAATATTCAATAATGTTCAAATCATCTAGATGGTAAAGTTCATTATTAAAATTAATGCCACTACTCTTAGAAGAGACAGTGTCAAAATAAATAGCTGCTTTTTTAATTGTAGTTTCTGTTTTATCAGAACATCCAATTAAAAACATAGTTAGCACTAATAAAGGGGCATATTCATATTTCATCTGTTTATCTTTATTGTTTTTTATTGGTCACAAAGAACATCCTTTTAATCATTTCATTACATGTTAAATTTTTGATATGGATGTTTCATTTTTTAATATTTAAATATTGCTAATGAATCACTATTTCTTGCAACAATGAGCTTTTTATTATTAATAACAAAATCTCGAATTTCTCCATTTAACGTGAATCCTTTCCCGTTTTTGTAAGTTTTAAAATTCATTTTTCCATCATTTTCTAAATAAACACCAAAGGTTGCATCATATCTTCCAACTTCTGGTTTTACATTATAAAGATTCCCGCCTAACACAATATCTTGATCTCCGTCATTATCGAAATCATCAGTAGCAATCGCATAAATAGGTGAAAACTGGGCTTCTTTTGGGAGTTGTTTTACCTCAAAATTAAAATTCCCATTGTTGATTAAAATTATTGAAGACAAAGTATTTAACTCTAATTTATTGGTCTCGGCCAATTGCTCAGAACTAAAAATAGTTGTCATATCAGCATCCTTGAAAGATTCATAATCAGGAAATTTCTTTTTTAATGATTTAATCTGGTCTATTAAATTATGCCTAAGTGCGTAAGGATAATCCTTTCCGTTAGTAGACCTAAAAGTCAATATAGGATCTATAAAACCATTATTATCAAAATCTTTAGAAAACAAAGTAATGGGTTTTTCTTTGCTAGCTTTAAATATACTGTTCAAACCATGATTTCCTAAAATTAAATCTAGGTCACCATCATTATCTAAATCTACTTGATGAATGGTATTCCACCATCCCTTTAAATTAGAAACAGCATTATCTTTTTTCTTGGTAAAAGCTCCTTTTTCATTTACAAATATTTCTACTCCCATAAATTCACCTACTATTATCAAATCATCATCACCATCGTTATCTAGGTCTTGAAAAACAGCATCTGTAATCATTCCGATATTATTAAGATCACTAGCTTTAAGTACAGTAATATCGGTAAAGTTTCCTTTTCCATCATTCTCAAGTATATATCCAGAACAAGGGGATCCGTATTTTAATGGCACGATTCTTTCACCAATAAAAAGATCTAAATCACCATCATTATCTATATCTGAAGACACAACAGTAGAAGTACTATGAACTGAATTTATAGATGGAAGCTTTTGATCCGATATTTCAAAATTACCTTTTCCGTCATTAAAATATAATCTATCTAAAAAATCATTTGAATATTGAGAAAATTCAATGCCTCCACTGCACACATATAAATCTAGGTCGCCATCATTGTCGGCATCAAAAAACAAACTAGAATTATCTTCAGAATTTTTATTTTTATCAAAAATTGAGGCTTTAGTTACCACTAATCCTTGAGGGCTACCAAACAATATTTTTGCCGAATAACTCTTTGATCCTCCAATAAAAACATCTTGAAAACCATCTCCATTAACATCAGCCATTGACATTTTTGGGCCTTCTGTACTATACATATGGTTTAATAAACGATTTCGATGAAAATCAACAAATTTATTTTCCTGATGTATAAAATCAATATTTAACTTTACTTTTTGAAATATATCTTCACTTTTATCTAGACTTTCTTTGGAAACTATTTGTCCGTCTGATTCAGATAAGAATAACGTCTGATTAACTTTAACATCTTTTAAAGATGTTATTTTGCCAGATGGCCAAATGATATTAATTTCTACTGGTTCATTGCTTTGTAAACCGAAATTAATCCTAGGATCCATGCTCGATTGAAATCCTCTAGCAGGTTGATTTTCTATAGAAAGATTATAGTTTAAAATTTCCACTTTTGCTCCTACAGCGTTTGTGTTTTTGTTCTCTCCATTTAAAACAAGTTTAATATAATATGCTTCTCCTTCATCTGAGGTGGTATTTTTATACACAAAAGATTTCATATTCAAATTATTTACCACAAGGTCAAGATCACCATCATTATCTAAATCTCCATAAGCTGCACCGTTAGAAAAGCTTTCAGTTAATAAACCTGATTCTTTGTAACTATCAAATACAAGTTCTCCCAAATTCTTATAGGCATGATTTTTAACCATTTTTGAAGGAATTATTTCAATTAATCTTTTATAATCTACTTCATTATTTGCGATAATAGATTTTATTACTTCTTCATTAGAAATATATTGAAGATAATCTTGATTTGTAAGGTCTTTATAAATTCCATTCGCAATAAAAAGATCTTTTAACCCATCATTATCCATATCAAAAATAAGCGCTCCCCAACTCCAATCTGAAGCTTCAACTCCACTTAATCTTCCAATTTCACTAAATGAATTATTTTTATTGTTTAACTGAAATGTATTTCTTGTAAATTGATGATGATATCCGTTTTTAACTTTTAATTGGTATTTATTCCAATCTTCAAAAGTTGTGACCGTTTTTAGACGGTCATATTCAGACGGAAGCATATCTGTAACAAATATATCATTGTAACCATCGTTATTAATGTCCGCCATATCAGCACCCATAGAAGCTCCGCTTATGGCATTCATTTGATTTTCAAGTCGCTCTGAAAAAGTACCGTTTTTATTATTTATGTATAAGTAATCACGTTCAAAAAAGTCATTGGATACATAAATATCTTCCCAACCATCATTATTAACGTCTCCAACAGTAACTCCAAGACCAAACCCAACTACGCTACCATAAATACCAGATTTTTCACTAACATCATAAAACTTACCATCTCTGTTTTCCATTAACTTATCTCCTCCTAGTAAATCTCTTTTGGGACGTTCATTTCGTCTTAAGTCAAAACTACCTATAGCTTGGTATGAGTTATTTAATATGTACACATCTAAATCACCATCTTTGTCATAGTCAAAAAACGATGCATGTGTAGAGAATCCTTTATCAGCTAGATTATACTCGGCTGCTTTTTCTGTAAAAGTTTGGTCTCCATTATTAATGAAAAGTTCGTTTTGCTTGTTTTCTCCATTAATATCTCCTGAATTACACACATAAATATCTAAATATCCGTCAGCATTAATGTCTACCATAGTTACTCCTGTTGACCATGGTTTAACACCACCTACATGAGCGTTATCTGTAATATCTTTAAATTGAAAATTACCAAGATTGAGGTACAATTTATTTTGTTTTTGATTTGAAGTAAAATAGATATCGGGTAAACTATCATTATTTATGTCCCCGATTGCAACACCACCACCATTATAAAAATTACGATATTTGTATACGTTAAAATCATTAGTAAAAGTGAGGTTGTTAGAAAAATCAATACCGGTTTGTGATTCGTCTAACAATTCAAAAACTTTCCGAGATTCTTTCTTGTCTGTTGAACATGAAATATTCAAAACAATCAGTAAAGCAATTAATATTCTATTATAAATCATAATGTTATACTTCTTAATATTTAGTCGAGGACATATCTAAGATCATCAATTCTTGCGTTGACATTTTTATTATTGACCAAAGGTTCAATAATTATACGACGATTACCATCCACTTTCACAAATATGTCTTTCTTAGTTTTTTTTAATCTTACTTGAGTAAAATCATTTCCTGGATACCATGATTCAAGCGAATCTTTAATAGCAGGCAGCAACTTATCAGCATGAAGAGATTCATTCCATAGTGACCAAGCTACATAAGAGAATCTCAAATCCATTCCAGTCATAATTTTGTCTTCGTCAAAAACTCCATAAAAAAGCATGGTTATTGCATTCGTAGAGATTTCTCCTTCTTTAATAGGGAGGTCATATCTAACAAATTCATTGCTAGGTCCTTGCATAATGATTCCTTCATTATTTAATTTCCAACATTGATTATAAAAATCTTGTTTGGTCTCCCCAAATTTCATTCCGAATAAGAGTGAGTCATTCACAATATTCTTAGCCATTTCTGTTTTTACAAGCTTTGAATATTGAGATTCAGAGCAGCTAACAAGTACTATCAAAAGTATAAGTATATAAACTCTAAAATTCATTCTTTATAAACTTTAAACACCGTTTTTTCATTATTTATGAGTGCTATTAATATTTTTTTATGGTTATAATCAACCCATTTGAGATTTCTAATTTGTCCTTTTATATCTAGTGAAAATACTTTGTGTTTTTCTTTCTTTGATAAAAAAGGACCAAACAGCACCCATCCTTTTGACGCATCATAACTTCCGAATTGAGGTTTAACTAAGTATTGATTTCCTCCAAAAAATAAATCCATATAACCATCTCCATTTAAATCTATCGAACTGATTGTGTATACTGGCGCATACTGTATTTCATTTGGGAGTTCTTCACGAACAAATATACCTTTTTCATTAAAGAATACAGAACTTTCTAATATTTTTAAATCAAGAAAATACGCACTATTTAGTACTTTTTCAGAAAAAATAGATTGCATGTTTGACTTAGCATAATCTTTATAGTACAATAATTTCTTTTTTAGAGATGGAATTTGTGAAATCAACTCATCTTTATCAACAATTGGATAATAACCATCCACTCCTTTCATGCAAATTATTTGTTCTTTAAAGCCATTATTATCAAAATCCGATACATACATTCTCATCCCTTCTTCAAAGAAGTTATTGAGTCCAATATTACCAGCTACAATATCTTGATCTCCATCTCCATCTATGTCAATTATTTCCAGAGAGTTCCAAAGACCTGA